>JAZSPH010000048.1:0-56563 GCA_045537355.1 Acutalibacteraceae bacterium | reverse complement strand
TACCGAAGGTATGCATATGCATAACAAAAGTTACCCTTCCAAACTCCAGGAAATGATAGGCGATGACTTTACGGTGTATAACGGTGGAGACGGTGGAGAAAAATCCATTGCCATCGCAGCCCGACAAGGAAGTATGAAGGTTTTCACAAATAAAAAAATAACCTTCCAAAAGGGTGAAACAACAAAACTTATCTCTACCGAAAACGAGGATATTTTTGTTGCAAAAAACCTTTGCCCCATAAGATTTACTGCCCTTCTCGGCAACCAAATCAATGTTAACTCGGTAAAAATCGGCGACAATGAATATAACATCCGATTTGAAGATTTTGTTTGGTCTCCCCGTAGTTTCAAATTGTTTTTGGACAGGTTAGATAACACCGACACCGAACTTGAAATCCCTTCCGACAGTGAGGTTATATTTAACGGCACCGATTTATCCACAAAGGGTGGAATTGATATTTATTTAATGGGTGCTAACGGTGGTTACAATAATGATTTTGAGTATATCGCTCAACTCAAAGCCATGATTAAACACCACGGCAACGATAAATTTATAATCATTAAGCCTTATTGGAACATGGTTGAGGAACTGGATGAAACATTTGGTGACCATGTTTTGGATTTCAAAAAAATTGCCATCGAAAAGGATGCTTTGGCGTTTGAAGGTTTAACCAAAACCGAACAAGATATTAAGGATATAGAAGCAAACGAACTTCCAACATCCCTTCGTTATTTAAACCAAACCGGTGATGTTCACCTTAACGAGTATGGTTATGATTTCCTTGCCCACTGTGTTTATAACAAAGGTAAAGATTTAGGATATTTTAAGTAATTATTAAAGGTTAACAGGCCTTAAGGCCATAAATATATTGACAAAAATTTTAAAAAATGATACAATGTTTTTTGTAAGTAAAATTTCATTTTGGAGGGTAAAAAAATGAAAAAATTATTAGCAATTTTACTAACACTAACTTTAGTTTTATCCTTGTGTGCTTGTGGTGCTAAGACCCCTGCAAATACTGACGGTTCATTTGAGGATGATTACCAATTTACATACGAGGATACCGAGGAAGTACCTGAAGATTCCGAAACTGACGATGAAACCGAAGAAGGGGACAATGCCGACGAAGAGGATGAAATTTCCGAGGAAGAGCCTGAAGAAGAGGAAGAACCTGAAGTTTCCTCTAAAAACGACACATCTTCTAAAACCAGCAGCAAAAACACTTCTTCCAAAGAAAGCAACAAAAACAATTCTTCTAAAACTAGCAGCAAAAACAATTCTTCTAAAACCAGCAGCAAAAAAAATAATTCTTCTAAAACCAGTAGTAAAAACACTGCTTCTAAAACAAGCAGTAAAACCGAAGTATCTTCTACAGTCAAGAACGAAACCACTGATTCTTCTGTAATCAGCAGCGAAGCTACCAGTAGCAAAATAATTATAGAGCTTCCATCAACAGCCAGAGACGAAAACGCTATTGCTTGTTGGGGCGACAGTATTACCGAAGGTATGGGTATGACCGACAAGAGTTATCCCGTTAGACTTCAAGAAATGCTTGGTGATAAATTCAAAGTATATAACGGTGGCGATGGTGGTGAGACATCCAATACCATCGCAGCTCGTCAAGGCGGTTTAAAGGTTTACACAGCTAAAAACATCACCTTCTCCCGTGGTAAAGACACTCAACTTATCAGTACTGAATCCAGTGATGTTTTTGTAGACGAGAATGGCTCACCGGTTGTTCTTACCGCTGCACTTGGAAACCAATTGCGCGTAAACGATGTACAAATAAACGGCGAATTTTACACACTCAGATTCGAAGATTACGTTTGGTCTCCACGTTCATTTAAATTGTATTTAGACAGATACAGCAATTCCTCTTCTATATTCATGATTCCCAAGGGAAGCGAAGTTGTATTTAACAGTGCAGCTGATTCCCAAAGAAGTGGCGTTGATATCTACATGATGGGCGCAAATGGCGGATATGAAACCAACGATGCTAAATATATTGAACAAGTTAAAGCGATGATCAAACATCACGGCAACGATAAATACCTAATCATTAAACCTTATTGGACCGACATCAATGGTCTTGAAAAAGAATTCGGTGACCACGTGATTGATTTCACGGGATTGGCTATTTCCGAAGGATTAGAATATGAAGGATTAACTCCCACATCTGGAGACAAAACTGCTATAAGTAAAAAATCAATTCCCCCTTCATTACGCTATGAAAACGAAGCTGATAATGTTCACTTGAACGAATATGGTTATCACTTCCTTGCTCACTGTATCTATGAACAAGGTAAAACGTTAGGTTATTGGTAAAATTTAACTGAACTTAAAAAAACATCCACACCAAACGGTGTGGATGTTTTTTATCGCCCTTTAATAATTTTATAAAACAAAATCGACACTCTACTTTCGTAGAATGTCGATTAGTTGGTGTGGGTGTTCATAACCAACCTCAAACACGAGGTGAAAACTACAAAAAAAGAACCTCAGCACGCGAATTGCGTGTCGAGGCTCCAGGCTTGGTGCGAGTGACGGGTGAGGTTGTGAGCGCGTCCTGTGGACGATACAGCGAACATAACGATGCGCCGCGGTCGACGATTGCTCCGTGCTCCAAGCGTGAGCAGAGTCGGGCACCGCAAGAGTGATGAAACCCGTAGGTTTCAAGTCCCGTCCTGATTATAAAAAAATTCCCAAGCCAACCCTAAAGGTCGGTTTGGGATTTTTGATGCGAAGATACATAACAAACCTCAAACGCGAGGTGAAAATCACAAAAAAGAAGAACCTCAGCACGCGAATTGCGTGTCGAGGCTCTCGACTGGTGCGAGTGACGGGACTTGAACCCGTACGTCGTGGACACACGCCCCTCAAACGTGCCTGTCTGCCTATTCCAGCACACTCGCAAATGTATTAGCTTTTTATCAAGCCTAAACATTATATCAAAGCATCTGTTAATTGTCAACACTTTATTTGCAGTTTTTTAAATAAAATTAAACAGCCCATTAATTTGGGCTGTTTTTTTAGTTGTTTGCCAACCATTCTTCTGCCTTTACTTTAGAAAGACGCTTGATATTCTCTTCCTTGTAAGGAGATTCTTCGCCACCGTTTACATAGAGGAAGAAAAGACCTTCAGCAGTTTGATAAAGAGATTCCTCGTAACCTGCAGGGTCGCCGAAACAACCAAATGTTTTTTGTCTGATAAGAATTGAATTTACGGTATCATACTCTTTTTTACAAATAATCTTTTTCACTTTTTTCACCTCTTTTTAAGAATTTTGTTTCTGCCTATATAATATCATTTTTAATCGAAAAAATCCACAGTGTAATTGCAAGATTTTTAATGGTGTTAAACTCAATTTTTTATATCTATCTACTAAAAGGTTCCTATTTTTCTACATTATTTTCGTTTTTTCGATTATTTTAATTTTTCTTTGAAAAAGTTATAATTTACTATTTGAAATTTGAATGTAATATGTTATAATTTATTATGTATATTTATGTAATTTTTTTAGGGAATGAAAATACTATGGAAAATCGAAACGACCAACAACAAAATAATATAATTTGTGGAAGAAATCCTGTTTTGGAGGCTGTTCGCTCAGGCCGTGAAATCGACCGACTTTTAGTAGCCCACGGTGTTACCGGTGGATCGATTACTGCCATCATTGCCAAGTGTAATGCCAAAGGGATTTTAATTAAAGAAGTCAGCCCACAAAAATTGGATTATTACTGTGGTGGTGCAAACCATCAGGGTGTTGCCGTTATGTTTGCTTCCCAAGAATATGCCACTCCCGAAGAAATTTTAGAGGTGGCCGAAAGTCGCAACGAAAAACCCTTTATTATCATTTGCGATGAAATCGAAGACCCCCACAATTTAGGCGCGATTATCAGAACTGCCGAAGCTTGTGGTGTTCACGGTATAATCATACCTAAAAGACGTAGTGCATCTCTCAATGCCACCGTTGCTAAATCAGCAAGCGGCGCTTTGGAATATATGAAGGTTGCCCGAGTTACAAACATTCCTAACACCATTGAAATGCTTAAAGAAAAAGGCGTTTGGGTTATGGGCGCCGATATGGACGGAGAGGACTACAGTTCAGTAGATTTTGACCTTCCTTGTGCTTTGGTTATCGGCAATGAAGGAAAAGGAATCGGAACCTTAACATCTAAAAAGTGCGACCGAATTATAAGTCTTCCCATGCTGGGAAAAATCAACTCATTAAATGCTTCGGTTGCAGCCGGCGTTCTTATGTATGAAGTTGTAAATAAAAGGAGAGCAAAATGAAAGACAAGAAAACCTATGAAACTTCTCCCGATTTAGATGCTGTCCTTGAAAATACTTTTGGGAAAGGCGATTTTCAACATCCCGATGCTTTAAGCGCCGAAGAAATTTTAAAGGAGCAAAAATCAACTTCCTCATCCCATTCGGCATTAGAATCTCTTCGAAAAAAGATATTGGTTGAAGCTGAGGGCGAACCGGAAATTGAAACCGAAAAAACCGCTCCCCAACCCCAAAAAAGTTTGCTTGACAAATGCCTTCCTTATATTTTAGATGATGAAGGCAACGACACATCGGTTGATAATACCCCCTTATACGAACTGGAATCGGTGGCTGAAATTTTAAGAAACGACAGTCGCAGTACCCTTGAAAAACTTTCCAGGGAATATGGCATTGTTTTTGAAGCCGACGAACCCATAAAGACCACCGTAACCCAAAATACAGAAGAGGTTAAAGAAAAACCGAAAATCGAATTTAGTCCGGTGGAAGAAAAGGTAGAAGAACCGGTTAAAGAACCGGCAGAAGAACTTGAAGAAAGCCAAGAAGAAGCGCCTACAATTGCCGTAATATCCGATATTGATATTACCGACTTCCCGGTTTACAAACCCACCGAACCTGAAAGCGTTAACCACACGGTAACCTTTACCCCAATTAAAAACCAAATTGAGCATACTCAGGATATATTTATTTCTTCCCAAACCAGACCCCTTAATTTTACGGGTGAACTTTTAAAAATCAAAGAAACTCCCGTTGCTGAAACCGAAGAAATCAAACTTGAAAAAAGTGATTTCGAGGAATTTGTACCTGAAACCGAATATACCGACAGTGACAGTGGAAAAGTAATACTCAGAAAGTTTTTTAAGAATAAGAAAAACGGATTTTTCGCAATGTGGGGCACCATATTGCTGACCCTTTTAACCGCTTTCTTTATGCTTCCCTTTATGTCGGATATAATTTTAAGTTATACCCAAACTTGCATGATTATAACCTCACTGTTTTTCCTTTTGGGACTGGTTATAAACAGCAAAATGTTTTTAGGGCTAGGCAAAATATTTTCCAAAAAGAGCGATAGCAGAGTAGCTGTAAGTTTAGCAACTATCGGTGTTATACCTTACTTCATTTTCGGAATAATCTCGGGCGAAATTATTTTAAAATTACAACTTTTAAGTATGATAATTTTAAGCTTTTTTGCTATTTCTAATTTTATGAAGGTTTCAGCCAAACTTCGTTCCTTTAAACAAATTTTAGGCTCCGGCACAAAGAATGCCCTTTCCCTGATAAATGACCCTGCCATTACACTTGCTATGACTAAGGGTTCGGTTGAAGGCGAAACACTTATTGCCGCTCCACAACAAACCGAGCAAATAAACAATTTTATGAAACACACCGAATTTGGTGTATTCCTAAACGGCAATATGGGAATTGTTACTGCAATTTCTCTTGCTTTAACCCTTTTAATAGGTTTTTTGGCCACCGTTTTATTTGACGGCATTCTTTATGGGCTTTATTCTGCTGCTTCGGTCCTTTGTCTTAGCGCACTTCCTGTCATAACCCTTATTGATATTCTCCCCGTTTATGATGGCGCAAAGAAACTCGACCGAAAAGGCGCTATGATTGCAGGAAAGACCGGCGCCGAGTTTATTGAAGAAGCTAATGCAGCTGTTATTAATGCTAAAGATATATTCCCCGAAGGCACGGTTACACTTCATCAAATGAAGGTGCTTTCGGATAATAATTTAGAAGATACCATTCTTCGTGCTGCTTCCCTTACCGAAGCAATGCAAAGCCCTTTGGCTCCTATTTTTAAACAAATTGCAGGAAATAGTAACATTACCGTTTTCCCCGATTCTGATACTGTTAAATATGAGGAAGCTTTAGGTATTTCAGGTTGGGTTGATAACCGACTTTTATTCATCGGCAACCGTACCCTTATGGAAGCCCACGGGATTTCTGTTCCGGATGTTGAACTGGACCGTAAAATTTTAAGACAAGGTTACTTCCCCGTTTATGTTTCCGACCAAAACAAGGCTTGTGCCCTTCTTATTGTAAGATACGATGCCGATTATACTGTTTCAAAAGAATTAAGGCGCTTAACAAATAGTGGTATTACCCTTCTTGTTAAAACATCCGACCCTAATGTTACCGAAGCTATGATTTGTGATTATTTAGGTCTTTATGAAGATACTGTAAAGATTATGACTGCTGCCGGTTGTCATATTTACATTAACACATTAGCACCCGTAAAAAGTGTTTCAGCACCGGCTGTATTTAAAAACAACCCCACAGCCCTACCGGCTATTTTAAACTGTGCTTACAAGATTAAGCGTTCTAACACTTTACTCACCATTGCCTATGTGCTGTGCGCCGTTTTTGGAATTCTGCTATTCTGTTACACTTCTTTCAGCGGCTCGGGTTCCATTTTCAGCGATACCGGTATCTTGCTTTATTGTTTAGGCACTTCTACCCTGTCTTATTTATTGTATCTAACTCAAAAACCGTAGGAGGTATTTAAAATGAGTGAAAATAAAAAGTTTTATATAACTACTGCCATTGCTTACGCTTCGAGCAAACCTCACATCGGCAACGCTTATGACATTGTCTTAGCCGATATGATTGCCCGTTACAAAAAGCAAATGGGATTTGATGTTTATTTAATGACCGGTTCGGATGAGCACGGCCAAAAGATTGAAGAAAAAGCAAAAGCCGAGGGCATTTCCCCCAAGGCTTATGTTGACCGAGCTGCTGATACCATCAAAGCTGTTTGGGACAGTCTTAACACAAACTATGACAAATTCATACGCACCACTGATGATGACCACGAAAAGGCTGTGCAAAGAATTTTCACCAAACTTTACGAGCAGGGCGATATTTACAAAAGCACCTACGAAGGCAAGTATTGCGTTCCTTGCGAATCTTTCTATACCGAATCTCAACTTATAGACGGCAAATGTCCCGACTGTGGCCGTGAGGTTATCGATTCCAAAGAAGAGGCTTATTTCTTAAAACTTAGCAAATATCAGGATAAACTTCTTAAATATTTTGAGGAAAATCCTGACTTCATTAAGCCTGAATCTCGCAAAAACGAGATGATTAACAACTTCTTAAAACCCGGTCTTAACGACCTTTGCGTTTCCCGTTCTTCCTTTAAATGGGGCGTTCCCGTTGAGTTCGATGATAAGCACGTAATTTATGTTTGGATTGATGCTCTTTCCAACTACATTACAGGCATTGGTTATAATCCCGACGGTAGCAGTGATAAATTTGAGGCTTTGTGGCCTGCTGATTTACACGTTATCGGTAAAGATATTGTTCGTTTCCACACCATTTATTGGCCCGTAATCTTAATGGCATTAGGTCTTCCCTTGCCCAAACAAGTTTTAGGTCATCCCTGGGTGCTTGTTGGCGAGGATAAGATGAGTAAGTCCAAAGGCAATGTGGTTTATGCCGATGAACTTGCCAAGCGTTTTGGTTCTGATGCTGTTCGTTATTATCTTCTTTCTCAAATGCCCTTCGGCAACGATGGTACATTTACTTACGAAAGCTTTATGAACGTTTTCAACACCGACCTTGCTAACACCATCGGCAACCTTGTAAGCCGTACTGTGGCTATGACCAAGAAATATTTTGGTGGCAGTGTTGTTAAACACGAAATTACCGAAGAACTCGATAAAGAATTATTTGCATTTGCTAAGGAGTCTATCCAAAAATATCACAACTCAATGGATGGTTACCTTAATGCCGACGCTTGTGCTGCAATTTTAGATATTGCGAAGCGTTGCAACAAATACATTGATGAGACTATGCCTTGGGCTTTGGCTAAGGATGAGGCGCAAAAAGACCGTCTTAACGATGTTCTTTATAACCTCTTAGACCTTATTAAGATTATTGGCACCTTGCTTAAACCCATTATGCCCGAGACTGCCGAAAAGATTGCAGGAGCAAACCTCAGCGAAGATTTAAGAACTGCTGACAGTTATGCTCCTGAAGAAGCCCCCACCCTCTTCCCCCGTTTGGAAACCGAAAAGGTTTTGGCTGAAATTTATGCCGAAATCGAAGCAAAGGCTGAGAAAAAGGAAGAAAAGGTTGAAGGTATTGCTCAAATTGGTATTGAAGACTTTGCCAAGGTTGAACTAAAAGCTGCTAAAATTACTGCTTGCGAGCCTATTCCAAAGGCAAAGAAACTTCTTAAACTCACCTTAAACGATGGCACCGATACTCAGAGAACCGTGGCATCGGGTATTGCCAAATGGTACACTCCTGAAGATTTAATCGGCCATACCGTTATTGTGGTTTCCAACCTTAAACCCGCAAAACTTTGTGGTGTTGAGTCTAACGGTATGATTTTGGCTGCCGACTGCAGTGAGGATGATGTTAAGGTTATCTTTATTGACGGTGTGCCCGAAGGAAGCAAAATCAGATAATGATAGATTTAGATTTTTCTCCTTTAAATGAAAAGCTAATTTTTGACAGCCATTCTCATTATGACGATGAGCGTTTTGCAGATTCTTTAGAAGAGGTTATGGACGCCCTTTCCAAAAACGTTAAGGGAATTATCACCTGTGGTTGTGATTTAGAGTCTTGCAAGGCAGCCCAAACAATCGCCGAAAACAATGATTTTGTTTACTTTGCGGCAGGTATTCACCCCGGTAATGTTGAGGGTATTTCATCACAAGATATCCCCCAACTAATGCAGGAGATTTCCAAATTTGCAACCCACAAAAAGTGCGTTGGCATTGGTGAAATCGGTCTTGATTATTACTGGACTCGTGAAACCGAGGAAATTCAAAAGCAAATTTTTGCTGCACAACTAGAACTCAGTAAACAAATAGGTATGCCGGTTGTGGTTCATGACCGTGATGCCCACGCCGACACCATGTATTTTCTTAAAAAACACCAACCAAAAGGTGTGGTTCACAGTTTTTCAGGCAGTACCGAAATGGCCGAAGAGGTTTACAAGCTCGGTATGTATATTGGTATCAGTGGTGTTATAACCTTTAAAAATGCCAAGAAACTCCCTGATGTTGTAAAAGAAATGCCACTCGATAGATTTTTGCTTGAAACCGATGCTCCCTATTTGGCACCCGTTCCTTTCAGGGGCAAGACCAACAATTCTTCCCTTATTTACTACTCGGCCGAAAAAATCGGCGAGATTAAAGGACTTTCCACCGAGGATGTGCTTAAATACGCATTAGATAACACCTTGAGACTTTATAACCTATAGAATAAATCACCCCTAAAAAGCAGATACTAACTGCGAAAGAGGGGTGATTTTTAATGGATAACAAAAATCAAAACAACCAAAACAAGAACAACCAAAATAAAAACAATCAAAACAAAAAAGACCAAAACAAGAAAGATAAAAAAGATTTCTAATTTATATAAAAACAAAGGGCGAGGGAAAAATCCCCCGCCTTTTTTATTTTATATTAAAACTATCTTCATCACATTTTTGAGGGTTTAAATCAATATAATTCCAAATATCTGAATAATCATTAATATTCCTTATAATATGGTCGTGAAATGAACGCTGCCAAAGAATATTTCCATATTCTTTCGTTGTAAATGACTTAAATCTGCCAATGATATCATACAATTGTAGGGGAGGGGTTCCATCCCCTCCCGACAGGATATCAATTTTAATTATTACATGAATATGATTTGGCATAATAACATATTTATCAACCGACACGCCATTATAATTTTCATCGATATAAATAATTGCATTATTGACCAATTCGCCAATGGGTGTTAATCTTACCTGCGGGAGGGCGCAGAGACCCTCCCCTACGATAATATCAGACAATATGTTTTTTCGATTGTGGGTACAAATTGTTATAAAATATGCACCCTGTTTGCTATAATCAAATTCTTTTAATCTTGTAGGTTTTCTTTTTGGCAAATCCATTTAATATCACCGAACACATTTTAACATAAATTCCCAATAAAAACAATAACAGCGCTATGCGAACCGCATAGCGCTGTATTTAATTAGATTTAGTTGCCGAATTTAGCAACGTTAAGCTTCACGCCGGGGCCCATTGTAGTTGCGATTGTGCAAGAACGAATGTATTGACCCTTAGTAGCAGCAGGTTTAGCCTTAACGATAGCGCCCATTAAAGCATCAAAGTTCTCTTGAAGCTTCTCGGCACCAAAGGAAACCTTACCAATGGGGCAGTGAATGATGTTGGTCTTGTCAAGACGATACTCGATTTTACCAGCCTTAGCTTCGGTAACAGCACGAGCAACGTCAGGAGTAACAGTACCAGCCTTAGGAGTAGGCATTAAGCCACGGGGACCTAAAACCTTACCAAGACGTCCTACAACGCCCATCATGTCAGGTGTTGCGATAACAACATCAAATTCTAACCAGTTTTCGTTCTGGATTTTAGCAACCATTTCTTCAGCACCAACAAAATCAGAACCTGCTTCTTCAGCTGCTTTAGCATTGTCGCCCTTAGCAATAACAAGGGTTCTAACCTTTTTACCGGTACCGTTGGGAAGAACTACAGCGCCGCGAACCTGTTGGTCAGCGTGACGAGAGTCTACACCCAAGCGAACGTGAATTTCAACTGTTTCATCGAATTTAGCAGTACCGGTTTTGATAGCAACCTCAACTGCTTCTTCTACATCGTAAAGCTTACCAGTTTCAATAAGCTTTGCGTTTTCATTATATTTTTTTCCGTGTTTCATTGTTGACCTCCCAATAAGTGGTTAAATCGGAATTTTCCTCCCACAAGAGAGAATTAATCGACTACTTCTACGCCCATACTGCGAGCTGTACCTGCTATCATACTCATAGCAGCTTCAAGACTAGCGGCATTTAAGTCGGGCATTTTTGTTTCAGCAATCTTCTGTATCTGCTCTTTGGTAATCTTGGCAACCTTAGTTTTGTTAGGTGTGCCGGAAGCACTCTCGATGCCGCAAGCTTTCTTAATAAGAACTGCAGCAGGTGGAGTTTTGGTAATAAAGCTGAAAGAACGGTCTGCGTAAACAGTAATAACAACAGGGATAATAAGACCTGCGTCATTCTTTGTTCTTTCGTTGAACTCCTTGGTGAACGCCATGATGTTTACACCATGTTGACCGAGAGCAGGACCAACCGGGGGAGCCGGTGTAGCTTTACCTGCAGGGATTTGAAGTTTAATGTAGCCAGTAATTTTTTGAGCCATTTTTTGCACCTCCATTATTCGTGGTAACCGGGTTTAAAAAACACCTGGCGGAACGGTCATATTCCGTCCCTCCCACCGTGACACTAACTACCCAGTGTCAGGGGTTGGCGATTATATCGCCGATAAATCCAGCATTTCTGCTAAATAACAAATTATTCGTCGGAAATTGAAATTTGGTCAAGCTCAAGCTCAACGGGTGTTTCTCTTCCGAACATGGAAAGAACTACGCATACGTTGTTGTTTGCAGTATCCACTGTCTTAACAACACCACTGTAGCCCTCAAGAGGACCGCTGATAATCTTAACAGTATCGCCCTCTTTGTAACCAACTTCAACGCTGTGCTTTTCAACGCCTAAAGCGGCAACTTCTTCATCGGTTAAGGGTACCGGCTTAGAAGCAGGTCCCACGAAACCTGTACAGCCACGAATGTTTCTAACAACATACCAGCTGTCATCAGTTACGATCATTTTAATTAAAACGTAACCCGGGAAAATTTTGCGCTCAACCTCACGCTTTTTATCTTCCTTGATTTCTGTAACTGTTTCGGTAGGGATTTTGATGTCCTGGATAAGGTCTTGCATTCCACGGCTTTCAACCATTGTTGCCAAGTCGCTTGCAACCTTATTTTCATATCCTGAATAGGTATGGGCTACATACCATTTTGCTTCATTTGTTCCAGACATATTACTCACCTATAATCAGTTTAAGTAACTCAGCCAAGCCGAAATCAACAGCCCAGATAAATGCACCTAAAATTAGGCAGATGATAAGAACGATAAGTGTGTTCTTTAAAACATCCTTCCAACCGGGCCATACAATCTTCTTAACTTCGCTCTTGTAATCTCTTAAGAAACGACCGATACGCTTGATGATGGTCAACTTAGCGCCCTTAGAAGCCAAAACTTCTAAATAGTCATCAATTAAAAGATGTGCTACAGAAAATGCAGTAAATGCAAAAAGTACGATTGCAATTACTAATACAAAGGGAGAGTAAACAACCTTTGATACATTTTCAAGAGGTCTTGTGTCCACAAAATTAACAGGTTTAGATAATGCAATAACCAACATGTAAATTGCGGCAACAATACCTACTGCAGGAGCAGCATAACGAAGTTTCTTGGTCTTGAAAGAAAGACCGGAGAAAACAGCTGCAAGAGCAGTTAACAAGAGACAGAAAAGAATGTCAGCAGACTTTGCAATTTTGGCACCGAAGCCTAATTGCGCACCTACATAAGCAACATCTTTGCCATTAGTTGTAATAGTGGCAAAATCAGTGAAGAACAAAACAAGTGAGCCTAAACCTAAAACTATGCTAACAATCCAGCAAATTTTATTTAAAGTTTTCATTGCTTTGCCTCCTACTTTGTTTCCTTGTGAAGGGTGTGCTTCTTACAGAATCTGCAGTACTTGTTCATCTCAAGCCTGTCGGGATCGTTTTTCTTGTTTTTCATTGTGTTGTAGTTGCGTTGTTTGCACTCTGTGCAAGCTAAAGTGATTTTAACTCTCATAACGGCACCTCCCGCTTTACGGAAATTATTTTTGCTTTTACTCTAATTAATGTAAAAGTAAAGCCTCCCTCTAAGGTTGAAATTTTGCGCCACATCGCAACATATAGAAACGATATGAAAGCACTACACAAAATACAGTATCAACCTACATTTTGAAGAAATCTTTGCAAAAAAAAAGACCCTTCAGAGGTAACAAGATTATATCACATACCCCCTTAATAGTCAAGATATTTTTTGATATTTTTTACATTTTGACCAAGCCTTAAAACATATCCTTTAAAAAAACGAAAGGCAGTGGTTTTATGTTTGAACTTCTATTGCAACTGGCTTGTAATATTTATTATTTTGCCCTTCACGTAACAGGAAGTGGCTCCTTTCCCCCTCCCCTTTCAGCCAAGGCCGAGGCTCAACTTTTGGAAAAAAGCCGCCAAGGAGATGAGGACGCCCGTAACAAACTTATTGAACATAATTTAAGGCTTGTAGCCCACATTGTTAAAAAGTATTATGCAACCGGTGCCGAACAAGAGGACCTTATTTCCATCGGCACCATTGGACTTATTAAAGCCGTGTCCACCTTCAAGTCGGATAAAAAAATCCGACTCGCAACCTACGCTTCCCGTTGCATCGAAAACGAAATTTTAATGTTCTTCAGAAACATCAAAAAATCTTCCCAAGATATCCCTTTCTCCGAGCCTATTGATACCGATAAGGATGGTAACCCCTTAACCTTAATTGATACCATCGCCGACAAACAGGATGTTGCCGAAGAAATCGACCTTAAACTAAGGCTTGAGCATCTTCAGAAAGTGATGCCCGATACTTTGGACAAACGAGAAAAGGAAATTATCAAAATGCGATACGGTTTAGAAGGAACTGAAGAACTTACCCAAAACCAAATTGCAAAAAAACTTAAAATCTCAAGAAGTTATGTTTCTCGCATTGAAAAAGCGGCCCTTTTAAAGTTGAGAAGAAAATTTGAAGAATAAACACTTGAAATATTAATTAAAAGATATATAATTATAAGGATTAATAAACATAAGGATTTTAATTATGGATTTTAAAAGTAAATTAAAGCATAATTTAATAGGCGACCGTAATTTTTACCGTCAGGTCATCACCATTTTAATCCCCATCATTATTCAAAACACCGTTACCCACGTTGTAAACCTGGTGGATAATATAATGGTAGGTAAGGTCGGTACCCTTGAAATGTCGGCCGTTGCCATTGTAAACCAACTTTTATTTGTCTTTAACCTTTGCATCTTTGGTGGTCTTTCGGGGGCAGGTATTTTTACCTCCCAGTTTGCAGGTGCTAAGGATAATAAGGGCGTTAAACACACCTTTAGAATGAAACTCTATATTGCGCTTTCGGTTTGCGCCGTAGCAATTACCATTTTTACTTTAATCCCCAAAACCTTAATCGGTATGTATCTTTCGGGTGATACCTCACCTACCGACGCCACCACAACTTTAGGTTTTGGTCTTGACTATCTTTCTATAATCGTTTTCGGTCTTATCCCCTTTGCCGTTTCTCAGGCTTACGGTAGTACCCTTAGAGAACTGGGCGAGACCAAGGTTCCCATGCTTGCCAGTGTGTGTGCGATTTTCGTGAATATTGCATTTAACTATATTTTAATCTTCGGCAACCAAGGTATTTCCTTCTTGCCCTTTAAACCTATGGGAGTTGTGGGCGCAGCTATTGCAACCTCCCTTTCAAGATATGCCGAAATGGCAATTCTTTTATTCTTCGTCCATAAAAACAGCGCAAAATATCCCTTTATCCAAGGGGCATATAAAAGCTTCAAAATTCCACTTGGTCTTACCAAACAAATCTTCAAAAAAGGCCTACCTTTATTATTAAACGAATTTTTATGGTCTTTTGGCATGGCATTTTTAATGCAATGTTATTCTATCAGGGGTATCGAGGTTGTGGCTGCAACCAACATTTCTTCCACCGTTGGTAATTTATTTAACGTAGTTTACTTCTCCATGGGCGCTGCTATTGCCATAATGTGTGGTCAACATATGGGCGCAGGTGAGCCCGAAAAAGCAAAAACCACCGTTTGGCGATTGCTTTTCCTTTCAATTTGCTCTTGCTTGGTTGTGGGCTCGGTTCTTTTATCCCTTTCCACCCTTATTCCCCAAATTTACAACACAACCCAAACTGTTCGTGAAATCACCACCCATCTTCTTTGGGTTTTGGCATTGTTTATGCCCTTTAATGCTTTTTGCCATGGATGTTATTTTGCAATGCGTTCGGGTGGCAAAACCATTATCACCATGATTTTTGACAGTGGTTTTATTTGGGTTATAAGTTGTCCCGTAGCTTATGTTATCGCCCATCACACAAATCTTAGAATTATTCCCTTTTACATTGCAATTCAAAGTGTTGAGGCTTTCAAATCGATTATTTCAGGCACACTAATCAAAAAAGGTTTTTGGATTAATAATATTGTAGAAAACAAGGAATAAAAAATGAAGGATAAACTAAACTGGTACAAAAAAGGTGTCAAAGACGGCATACCTATCGGTCTTGGCTATTTTGCAGTTGCCTTTACCCTTGGAATAATGGCGCAAAAGAACGGACTTGCCCCCTTCGAAGCCATGCTCACTGCCCTTTTAACCAATGCTTCGGCAGGTGGGTTTGCAGGTTTCGAACTCATGGGTCAAAACGCACCTTACTGGCAGATGGCATTAATGCAATTAATAGTTAACGCCCGTTATCTTTTAATGTCCTGCGCTTTAAGTCAAAAGTTGGCACCATCCACTTCAATTTTACATCGAAGCATTATCGCCTTTGATGTAACCGATGAAATCTTCGGAATTTCCATTGCCCAAAAAGGTTATTTGAACCCCTTTTACAACTACGGCGCAATGTCCGTCTCTATTCCGGGTTGGGCATTGGGTACGCTTTTAGGTGTTGTTATGGGAAATGTTCTTCCCTTGCGGGTTGTCAGTGCTTTAAGTGTTGGACTTTACGGTATGTTCTTAGCAATAATTATTCCACCTGCTAAGCACGACAAAATCATTGCTGCCATTATTGGCATTTCCTTTGCCCTTAGTTTTGCTTTTTCTTTTATAAGGGTTATTCCCGAAGGTATGCGAGTTATAATTTTAACCGTTGTAATCGCCCTTGTAGCAGCATTGCTTTTCCCTGTAAAGGAGGAAGAAGATGAATAACACATATATTTATATAGCCATTATGGCTTTAACCATATTTTTAATTCGCGCATTGCCCTTAACCCTTATTAGAAAAAGGATTAAAAATCGTACCCTTCGTTCTTTTCTTTATTATGTCCCTTATGTAACCCTGGCAGTTATGACCTTCCCCGCAATTCTTCACGCAACGGGCAGTATTTTTTCGGGACTTTTAGCCTTGATTGCAGGAATTGTCCTTGCATATTTTGGTGTTAGTCTTTTTGGTGTGGCCGTTGTTTCCTGCGCAATGGTATTTATTATTGAGTTACTTATAATTTAGGCTTGATTTTAAGCTTTAAATGTTATACAATATTAAGGTAAAAAAACAAATTGGAGGAATTTGAAATGTTAGTTTCCGCTAAAGAAATGCTTACCAAGGCTAAAGCTGGTAAATACGCAGTAGGTCAATTCAACATCAACAACCTTGAATGGACCAAAGCTATTCTTCAAACTGCTGAAGAATTAAAGTCTCCCGTTATTTTAGGTGTATCCGAGGGTGCAGGTAAATATATGTGTGGTTATACCACCATCGTTGGTATGGTTAATGGTATGCTTAACGAGTTAGGCATCACCGTTCCCGTTGCTCTCCACCTTGACCACGGTAGTTATGATGGCGCTATGGCTTGCATCAATGCAGGTTTCAGCTCTGTTATGTTTGATGGTTCTCACTATCCCATCGAAGAGAATATTGCAAAGACCAAAGAGTTAGTTGCAATTTGTGAAGAGAAAGGCATCTCCTTAGAGGCTGAGGTTGGTGCTATCGGTGGTGAGGAAGACGGCGTTGTTGGTAACGGCGAAGTTGCTGACCCCGAAGAGTGCAAAATGATTGCTGACTTAGGCGTTACAATGCTCGCTGCCGGTATCGGTAACATCCACGGTAAATACCCCGAGAATTGGGCAGGACTCAGCTTCGAGACCCTCGATGCTATCCAACAGCTCACCGGCGAAATGCCCTTAGTTCTCCACGGTGGTACAGGTATCCCTGCTGATATGATTCACAAGGCTATCTCTTTAGGTGTTTCTAAGATTAACGTTAACACCGAATGCCAAATCGCCTTCGCTGAGGCTACCAGAAAGTACATCGAAGCCGGTAAGGATTTATCCGGCAAGGGCTTCGACCCCAGAAAGCTTTTAGCTGACGGTACTGCTGCTATTAAAGCAACCGTTAAAGAGAAGATGGAACTTTTCGGTTCTGTTAACAAGGCTTAATTTAAAAGTTTTAACCCCACCTTTTCAGGTGGGGTTATTTTTATTTTAAGGGAAAGGTCAATAAATTTGTCCCTTCTAAATTTTCTTTATTCATATCCACACATTTAATTTCAAAACTATCGTAAAGTTTATAATAATATATTCCTTTTTGAGCGTTACAACAAGAGGTGTAAATCGTGATTTCAAAGCCGTCCTCGGTTTTGTTGGCACCCCTTATTTGTTCCACCGTTCCCAAAATATGAAAAAATTGAACTACGCTGGATTTTTCATCCCCCTCGCAAACCGAGTTGCACTTGTTAAATGCCACCCTTACAAAGCGGGAATTGGATGATAAATCTCCCGGCAAACCCATGGCACCCATACCTTTACTGTAACACTCAAGGTCTAAACCCTTGGCAAAGATATTCTTTGGAGGTTCGTTTGAAAGGTGCATATAATCATTAAGTCTACTCATTTGTTCGGGGAAGGTGGGGTTGTTTGTCAGCACTCCCACACAGTTTTCATAGACAAACTTTCCCGACTTTGTAAGTTCCAAAGTGATGCAGTCATCCTTATCGGCAATAAGCCAATGAAGTTTAGCCACTCCCAATTTATCATTAAAAGGCGTGTTAGTGATATTAATTTTTTCGATTTCTTTTTTTGCTTCCTTTACCGTGGCGCACTTGCCCAAAATATAAGGAATAAACTCAAACTGGGCAATATTCAAAGCGTCGTGGTCGCATTCCCCATAATAAGCATTACCAACGAAATTCAGCCCCGCAATACATAATCCCTTTTCGTTTGTCCCGTCAAAATACAAAGGGAAATCATCCGAAACCAGCGCCATACCTATTATGGCATAATGACTTTTTATTTCACCTGTAAATCTAAAGCGAAAGGGGAAATTTCTCGGTGTTACGGTTATTTCTTCACCGTAAGAAAACTCATTATCCAAGGTTCTTCCAAAATAAAAATCGTGGGTTTTAAACCCTATTGCCGTGCACATCTTTATCACTCCCTAAAAAATATTATGCCCGACAAAAACAAAAAGCCGCCAAAAAGACGGCTTTTTACTATTTAATTGTTACTTGTTCTTTAACAACTTCAAGTGCTAATTCTCTGGCAACTACGCTTTCGAAATAAAACTCTCCGTAATAGTCTTTTAATTGCTGTACGGTCACAGAAGAATTTCCTTGCATGGCAACAATTTCATTTATTTTTTCATCAACATCTTCTTTAGAAATTTCGATTTTTTCCTTATCAAGAATAGCATATAAAGGCATAACTTCATCCATCAAAGGATAAACATCGCTCTCTAATACTGATTTTTTGAAATCAGCTTCGGTCATACCGTTTTGAGACATATATGATTCCAAAGTCATATTATAACTTGTTAACTCATCTTTAAACATCTCAATAATTCGCTCTTGTAAATACTCGGTATCCTTATCGGGATAATCATTGATTTTGGATTTTTCTACAATTTCGTTATACAAATAATTTTCAATTGCACTCTCTTTGACATATTTTTCATAATCCTTTAAAGAATCATAACCCAATTCTTCATAAATTTGTTCAGGACCCACACCTTGTACAGTTTGAGCGCTATTTACAGTAACGGTGAAGACAACCTTTTGACCTGCAAGTTCAGCAGCATGATAGTTTGTTGGGAAGGTCAAATTAAGGTCAACGGTTTCACCAATTTCGACTCCAACTAAGCCTTCTTCAAATCCATCAATAAAGCTGTTAGAACCAATTTCCAAATCGTAACCTTGAGCAGTGCCACCCTCAAAAGCAACACCATCTTTTTTACCAACATAGTCAATGTTAGCAATATCGCCTTCTTGAATGGCGCCTTCGGTTTTCTTTGTTCGCAACTGATTATTCTCAATATCAGATGAGATTACATTGTTATAAAAACTTTCAAACTCTTTTGAAGTTGTGTCGACAGTAAGATTTTTATAATCAGCCAGTTTAATAGCCTTAGAAAAATCCACATCTTTATACATTATTTGGGTACTTTCTTTCTTGCCACAACCTATTAAGGAAAAGGCCATTAAACACACCAATGCTAAACTCAAAGCTTTTTTCATATTTCACTTTCCTCATTTCCAAGACTGCCTTTAGAAGCCGCCTTTAAATATGCATTAATAAATCCGTCAAGGTCGCCATCCATAACGGCGTTGATATTGCCCGACTCAAAACCTGTGCGATGGTCTTTTGCCAAGGTATAGGGCATAAATACATAAGACCTGATTTGAGAACCCCAAGCGATATCCTTTTGAACACCCTTAATGTCCTCTATTTTCTCCAAATGTTCTCTCTCTTTAATTTCAAGAAGTTTGGATTTTAACATTTTCATTGCCTTTTCACGGTTTTGGAACTGGCTGCGCTCGTTTTGACAAGCAACCACAATTCCCGTTGGCAAGTGGGTAAGGCGCACAGCCGAAGAGGTTTTGTTAATGTGCTGACCACCGGCACCCGATGAACGGAAAACATCCATCTTAATATCTTCTTCTCTGACCTCAATATCGGCGTCATCGGTAATTTCGGGCATAACTTCAAGGGATGCAAAAGAAGTGTGTCTTCTACCCGAAGCATCAAAGGGAGAAACACGCACCAAACGGTGAACACCCGACTCACTCTTTAAATAACCGTAAGCATTGTCCCCTTCGATTGAAATGGTAGCACTCTTAAGACCTGCTTCATCACCATCTAAAAAGTCTAACATTTGAACCTTAAAACCGTGACGCTCGGTCCAACGGGTATACATTCTAACAAGCATTGAAACCCAGTCCATAGCCTCGGTGCCACCTGCACCTGCGTGGAAGGTAAGAATAGCATTATTCTTATCATATTCACCTGTCAGCAAGGTTTGTAAACGTTGAGCTGCCAAACTGTTTTCAAGTTCCTCAATGGAACTTTCAATTTCGGAGATTAAAGAAAGGTCGCCTTCCTCATCACCCATTTCTATAAGCACGGTCAAGTCATCATACAAAGCAACACTTTTATCATAAAGTTCAACCGTATTTTTAAGTTTACCTGTTTTTTGAACTATTTTTTGGGAAGTTTCGGGGTCATCCCAAAATCCGGGAGCCGAAGACTTCATTTCAAGTTCATCAATATCCCTTTTTAAACGGTCATAACCCAAAGCATCCTTTAAATCTAAAAGTTCATCACGATTACTGATGAGTCTTAGATTTAGTTGCTCAAACTCAAGCATAAATTCCCTCCGAAAACTATTTTTCTAACACAAAGGCACACCAATTATCTTTATATCTTTCACCGGTGATTTTAAAGCCGTTACTTGCTACTGCCTTTAAAACATCATCTTTTCTAATATCTATTATGCCCGAAACGATTAAAACGCCATTATCGGTCATAAAGTTTTTGGCATCGGGTAAAAGGCGAATTATTACATCAGCCACAATATTTGCGCAGATAATACCATATTTACCTTGGACAACCTCGGTCAAATCGCCAACCTCAAATTTAACCT
The DNA here is from genome assembly GCA_045537355.1 of Acutalibacteraceae bacterium. Taxonomy (GTDB): domain Bacteria; phylum Bacillota; class Clostridia; order Oscillospirales; family Acutalibacteraceae; genus UBA737. Next base: position 35,712 of record JAZSPH010000048.1, on the reverse strand, counting down.
TACTGTCAATATTATTAATAACAGCATTTTCTTTCGCAGTTTTAACCGACTGGGCATCTATATCCACGCCAAAGGCCGAATTGCAACCCAAAAGCACCGAAGCCAAGGCCAAAATACCACTGCCACAACCAATGTCAAGCATTTCGGTATCGCTGTTAGCATAATTCTGCAAAAGTTCAAGGCAAAGGGAGGTTGTTGCATGGGTACCGGTACCAAAAGCAGCACCGGGGTCGATATTTAAAACAGTTCTTGCATCCTTGTTTTCATATTTTTCCCAACTTGGAACAACGGCAAGTTTCTCACCAATTTCAATGGGGTGGAAATACTTTTTCCAGTTTTCGTTCCAGTCAGCATCATCCACACCAACACTACCTGCTTCGAAAGGGATTTTCTCGGCAGTAAGACGTTCTTTCAAAAACTCCAAAGCCTCGGCCGCATTGTCGGTCTCGGCAATGTAAATATGGATAATGGAATTTTTTCTATCCTTATTTATAAGGTCTTCATCAATTAAATCAATATGAGCAATTTCCCAAGCCGAGGTCTCCAAATCAGAATAATCCTCAATATAAATACCGTAAGGCACAGTCATATTAGCAATAGCCGATGCACTTTCGGTATATTCCCCTGGTACGTTTACTGTAATTTCTGTCCAATTCATTTTATCACCGAGAAACATTTTAACATAAGCCCATAAAAAAAGCAACCTCAAATGAGGTCGCTTTAATCCTTTGTAAAAAAGTTTACAATTTCATTTTCCTCGGCCACAACAGTTCCCTGTACCATACCGTTTCGGCCACCACCCTTAACATTAAAGGTGGATTTGAACTTATAGAAAAGGTCATCCAGCCCATCACCACAAATACAAAAAGCGTATCCGTTTTCGGTCTTACTGAAAGCACCCCTTATTCCGCCGTGAATTTTATGTAAAAAATCGGCGAAAATTTGCAAATCCCTAACCGTAAGATTTTCTTCGAAATTGGCAGTTATGTTTCTTTCGGGGCAAAAACTTTGAGCCTTGGATTTTAAAACTTCATACTTCAAGGCTGTCATTTCGGCCTTTTGTTCACCTAAAGTGTTAAGCAGTCTTTCCACACCCACAGCCGTTTCGTTTTGGGCTGTTGCAAGTAAGACGGAAATCTTTTTAATGTTACGGTACTTTTCGTTATAATCTATCAAAGCACGACTTCCGGCTTTAAGTTCAATTCTAATTCCACCTCTTAATTTTTCGGTGGATAAAAGTTTTATGAGACCAATTTCACCACTTTTCTTAACGTGGGGCGCACAACAAGCACACATATCAGTATCCTCGATTTCGACAATTCGAATATCGCCTTCAAGTTCTTTTTTACTGCGATAATTCAATGTTTCGAGTTCTTCAATAGTGGGGTAATAGCATTTAACACTCCCATTTTTAAATACCTTTTGGTTGGCGATTTCTTCGATTTTTAAAACTTCATCTTCGTTCAAAGGTTTGTCAAAATCCAAGGTTACAATTTCTTCGCTTAAATGAAATCCTACATTTTCGCAACCATAAAGTGAGTGAGCCACACCCGAAACAATATGTTCAGCCGAGTGTTGTTGCATAAAGTCAAAACGGCGTTCAAAATCAATTTCACCCTTAACCTCTTCACCTACTTCCAAAGGCTTGTCCGTAAAGTGCTTGATTATCTCGTTTTCAATTTGAACATCTAAAACCTGTGCTTCATCCAAACTGCCTCGGTCGGACTTTTGACCACCGGCTTCGGGGAAAAAGGCAGTTTTATCCAAAACCACAACCCAAGCCTCATCACTTTTCTCACACTCTAAAACCGAAGCAGTAAATTCCTTTAAATAGGAGTCCTTATCGTATAACTTTTCGGTCATCCCAACTTCTCCTGAACAATATGGGCTGCTTTGTAAATATCGCCACCACCCATTGTAATTACAATATCGTTTTCTTTAGCTTGTTTTATGATTTCATCGGCAATATTTTCAAAGCCGTCAACCACAGCTGCATCCTTTAATTCCTTAGCAATGTCCTCGGAATAAATATTATAGGTATTAACCTCTCTCGAACCCATAATGGGGGTTAAAATAACCTTGTCGGCAATGGAGAGAGCCTCAATAAATTCATCCTTTAAAAGGGCAGTTCTTGAGAAGGTAAAGGGTTGGAAAACTGCAATAACATTATTATAACTAAGTTCCTTTGCGGCGCTTAAGGTTGCTTTAATCTCGGTAGGATGATGGGCATAGTCATCAGCCAAAGTAAAGCCGTTGTATTCGCCCAAAAACTCAAAACGTCTACCTGCACCTGTGAAACTTTCCATGGATGCTGCAATATCATCGGGGGCAATACCCTCGCTGTAACAAGCCACAAAACCTGCAAGTCCGTTATAAATATTGTGTTTACCGGGGATGTGCATATTAAGTCTTGTAAGCTTTTCGCCTCTATACATAACATCAAAGTTGAAACCGAATTTTCCGCTCTCAATATTTTCTGCATAAAAATCATTGGTGGATTTTAAACCAAAGGTCATATATTGGTCGCAATTTTCCACTGCTTTAAGGCACAATTCATCATCGCCGTTTACAAAACAAAGGCTTGACATTGCAACAAACTTGGAGAAGGAACTCACAAGATTATCCATTGTCTTGAAATAATCAAGATGGTCGTTATCAATATTTAAAAGCACAGTTTTGTCGGGTGAGAGTTGCAAAAATGTATCAACAAATTCACAAGACTCGCAAACAAAAGTATCGCTATCCCCTGCAATTCCGTTGGAATTAATAAGGGGCAACTTGCCACCGATAACGGCAGTAGGATTTTGCTTGTTTAAAATTAAAATATGTGTTATCATAGAGGAAACGGTGGTTTTACCGTGGGTTCCGCAAACACCGATAACATTATCATAATAACGGGTAAGGGCGCCTAACATGTGTGAGCGTTCCATTAGAGGAATACCAAGGCGTTTTGCCTCAACTATTTCGGGGTTATCCTGACTGATAGCGGCAGAATAAATAACCAACTGGGCATCCTTAACATTTTCGGCACTGTGGCCCATATAAACCTTAATGCCCAAAGCCTTAATGCGCTTTAGAGGGTCGCTTTCGTTATTATCGGAGCCTGTAAGGACATAACCCTTGCTGTGCAAAATTTCAGCAAGAGGACACATTCCACTTCCACCGATACCGATTAAATGCACTCGTTTTACATTTTCGATTAATCTATCTTCAGCCCTTAAAGTTTTCATAACTGCCTCCAAAATATGGTACTGTTTATATTATATAATCTTTTTATTAAAAAATAAACCCTTTTTTGAAAGGAATGAGAAATTTGCTTAAAATACCCGAAAATATATCTTTTGTGCTCAGTCGCTTAACCCAAAACGGGTATGAAGCATATATTGTCGGTGGATGTGTAAGGGATTCCCTTTTGGGACTCATCCCTTCGGATTTTGACATTACCACATCGGCCAAACCCCAAGAAGTTATCGACCTTTTTGAAAAGACTATTCCAACAGGAATTAACCACGGCACCGTGACCGTAATGGTCGATAAAATGCCTGTGGAGGTTACCACCTTTCGCACCGAAGGTAATTATACCGACAGTCGCCATCCCGAAAATGTGAAATTTGTAACCAATTTAAAGGAAGACCTTTCTCGCCGAGATTTTACCGTCAATGCCTTGGCATTTAATGAGGATGAAGGTCTAGTTGACCTTTTCGGTGGAGTAAAAGACCTCGAAAACAAGATTTTAAAAGCAGTTGGCGACCCCGAAAAAAGATTCAGGGAAGATGCTTTGCGAATTTTGCGCCTTTTCCGTTTTTCCTCTCAACTGGATTTCAAGATTGAAGAAAAAACCTTTGAGAATGCTTTAAAACTTGGGAAAAATCTTGAAAACATAAGTAAAGAAAGGATTTTTTCAGAACTTCAAAAGGCATTAAACGGCAAAAACCCAAAGGCCATTTTACCCCTTATAAACTCGGGTGCCCTTTCCTTTTTGGGAACCCTCAAAACCCCCAATTTTTACATTAAAACCCCAAATCCCGATTTGCGACTTTTTGCATTTTTAAACTCGGCGGACAATCCCCTTTCGGTTTTAAAAAACCTTAAAGCATCCAACAAACAAATTGATATGTTTTCCAAACTTTTAAAACTTTCCGGCCTAAAGATAGACACAAAGGAAGATATTAAAAATGCTCTTTTCTTAACCGATATCACAACCGTTAAGTCCTTTTTCGAATACACGGGTCAAAGCGACAATTTATTAAAGGAAATTTTAGAAAACAACGAACCCTTCTTAATCTCACACCTTAAAATTTCGGGTGAAGATTTAATAGGTTTGGGTTTCAAAAACAAGGAAATCGGCAAACAACTGGAAACCCTCAGACAAGCCGTTGTAAAAGACCCTTCAAAAAACAAAAAAGAAACCCTTTTAGCGTTAACAAAATAAGTATCAGCGCCATAAACTGTATTAACAGCTATGGTGCTGATTTTATTTTAAGCAGGGATTATATGAAAATAACGATTATCGGTGGCGACAGCCGTTTGATAACCCTTAAAAGCCGTTTGGAAAACAATGGTTTTTCGGTGGATACCTTGGGTCTTTTTGAAAATGACAAGGGAGATTTCTTGTCTTCGGATATTTTGGTTTTACCCGTTCCAACCACTCGCGATGGAATTAACGTATTCACTCCCTTAACCGGCAGGGTTATTTCCTTGGAAGAAATCGAAAATTCGGTTTCTGCCAATACTCCTATTCTTTGTTGCAATTATGAGTTTAAAAGAGGAAAATCCATCGACTACAACCGACTTGATAATTATGCACTTTTAAATGCCATCCCCACTGCTGAAGGAGCAATAAAACTGGCTATTGAAAATACATCCTTTACCATGTGGAACGCAAAGGTTTTGGTTATCGGTTATGGTCGAGTTGGTAAAATATTGGCCGACCGACTTAAAGGTTTGGGCGCAAAGGTGACCGTTTCGGCAAGAAAAAGTTCCGATTTTGCTTTGATTTCATCCCTTAATATGGAAAAGGTTCATACCGAAACCTTAAACAATTCCCCTTTAGATTATGATATTATTTTCAACACGGTAGACTTCCCTGTAATTGATAATAAGGGTTTGGAAACCACCCCTTGTAAATGTATAATCGACCTTTCAAGCAAGGGTGGTTTTAATTTAGATTTTGCTATAAGCCGGGGCATTACTGCAATTAAGGCCCCTTCACTGCCCCTTAAAGTAGCACCAAAAACTGCCGGCGAAATTCTCGCCCAAACAATAATAGAATTAATTCCCACCTTTAATTAGGAGTGATTAAAATGCAAAACATAAAAATCGGCTATGCTTTTTGCGGTTCATTTTGCACACTGGCACAGTCCTTAAAGGCATTGAAAACATTAAAGGAAAAATATGAAAATATAACCCCCATAATGTCCCAAATTGTTTACTCAACCGACACAAGGTTTTTTGGGGCCGAAGATTTTAAATCACAGGTTGAAGAAATTTGTGGCCGAGAAATTATCCACACAATTGACGGCGCCGAACCTATCGGACCTAAAAATTTGCTTGATATAATAATTGTCTCTCCTTGCACAGGAAACACCTTGGCAAAAATCGCTTTAGGCATTACCGACACACCTGTCACAATGGCAGTCAAGGCTCATCTCAGAAACAACAAGCCTGTTTTATTAGCCCCTGCAACCAACGATGCTTTAGGCGCCAGTTCGAAAAACTTTGGAATGCTTCACAATACTAAAAATATCTACTTTGTTCCCTATACCCAAGATGACCCACACTCTAAAAACAATTCTCTTGTTTGCGATTTTTCCCTTATACCCGAGGCTTTAAAATATGCTTTAGAGGGAAAACAAATGCAACCGATTTTAAAATAAACTGCTGCTCCCGAAAAACGGGAGCTTTTTTATTTACAAAAAGGTTTCAAATTGTGTCAAAAAAGTAAAAAAGTTGATTTTGGGGTAAAAATATGGTATAATCACACTGTATATACACATGGAGGTGTATTTATGGATAATTTTGAAGGTAAGGATTTATATAGTTTTGACAATTCTTCTAACAAAATTGAAAACGGAGAAACAAGTTTTGACCTTAACAGTTTTTCCTCCCATTCAAACCAAGAATCGCAGGCTGAAAATCCCGAGCAAAAGTTAAAAGAGAAAAAAGCAAATCGTAAACAGCGCACCATAAAAACGTTGCTTACCATATTTTTAATAGGACTTATAACCGTTTCTATCGTTGTGGGTGCATTTATGTTCTATGCATTTACCATAATTGACCCCACTATGGACGAAGACCTTAACAACCTCGAACTAAACTTCACCACAACAATTTATGTTGACAATGGTAATGGCAGTTACAAGGAATATCGCCGAATTCACGGTGAGTTTAACCGAATTTGGGTTGATTACGACAAGGAAGCTGCCGAAAAGGGCGAAGAGGGTTACGAGGGTATCCCCCACAATCTTGCCATGGCCTTTGTTGCCATTGAAGACAAAGGTTTCTTTGACCACAACGGCGTTGACTGGAAAAGAACCTTCGGTGCATTTATTAACGAATTCATCCCCATTTCTTCTTCCCGTTTCGGTGGTTCAACCATAACTCAACAGTTGGTTAAAAACCTTACCGATGACCGTTCTCAAAAGGCAAGCCGTAAGGTTAGAGAAATTATGAGAGCAAGATTTTTGGAGGACAATTTCTCCAAACCCACCATTTTAGAGTGCTACCTAAACACTATTCCTATGGGTAACGGCACCTATGGTGTTGAGGTTGCTGCTAACTACTATTTCGGCAAGAGTGTTAAAGACCTTACCATCGCCGAGTGCGCAAGTCTGGCTTCCATCACCAAGGCTCCAAGTTACTATTCTCCCGATAAAAATCCCGAGAACAACAAAAAGCGTCGCAACACCGTTCTTTACGAAATGATGGACCAAGGTGTCATCACAAAGGAAGAATACGAGGAAGCAAAGAACACCGAACTCGAGGTTACTGCCGACCAAGAAGTATTAAATCAAAACGAGGTTAACTCCTACTTTGTTGATGCTTTAATTGAACAGGTTTCGGCCGACTTATCCGAGAAATACGGTTACGATAAATCCCATGCTGACCAAATGTTCTACAACGGTGGTTACAACATTTACGCCACTGTTGATGTTGATATGCAGTCCGCTGCCGAAAAGGTTTTCACCGATGAAGCTTACAAAATTGAAAGCAAAGATGGTGACCTTCTCAAAGCAGGTATTACAGTTCTTGACTATAAAGGACAAGTCAAGGCAATTGTTGGTGATTTGGGCGAAAAGGATAAAAACCGTGGTTACAATAATGCCACATCGGCTGTTCGCCAACCCGGTTCAACAATGAAACCCATCGCGGCTTATGCTCCTGCTATTGAACAGGATTTAATCCACTTCTCAAGTATTTTAAACGATACTAAAACCACCTATAATGGTTGGACACCCGTTAACTGGTACGGAACATATTGGGGCAATGTTACCACCCAATATGCCCTTGAACGTTCAATTAACGCCGTTCCCGTTTACCTTGTTAATAAAATGGGACCCAAAACTTCCTATGATTTCATAACCCAAAAATTAGGAATTACCACCCTCAATGCCGAAGACGTAAACCTTTCTCCTTTAGGAATGGGTGGTACCAACGGTGGTCTTACAACATTGGAATCCGCCGCTGCTTTTGCCGTTTTCGGAAATGGTGGCTTATATTACGAACCCACCTTCTACACAAAGGTTACAAACCAGGAAGGCAAGGTTATCTTAGAGCGTACACCTACACCTAAAATGGCTATCAGTGAAGATACCGCTACCGTTATGAACCATCTTTTAAGAACGGTTGTATATGGTGAAAAAGGTACCGGTAAAGGTGCTGCAGGATATATTCCCAATATGAAAATTTACGCTAAGACAGGTACCTCCAATGATCAAAACGACCTTTGGTTTGTTGGCGGAACACCTTATTACGTTGCTTCTTGTTGGAGTGGTTTCGAAACCATGCAACCCATCCCCTCTGCCCACAGTGGAATTGCTTTAAAACTTTGGGGAAATGTTATGGCTAAAGCCCACACCGGTCTTAAAGCAAAAGAATTTAAAAACAGTTCTTATGCAGTGGAAAAATATTACTGTAAGTCAACAGGAAATTTGGCCACCGACGGTTGTCCCGAAAAGGCAGTTGGATGGTATAAGAAGAGTAACATCCCCGAGCTTTGTACAGCTCACGCAGGTGAAGCAATGGGTAATCCGGCTGATACACCTTTGAAAGAAACATCATCCGAAGGGTCCACATCCTCAAACACCTCGTCTGCAATCACAACCACTTCGTCCGCAACTGTTTCGCCTACAACCACCTCATCTGCAGTTTCCCAAACAACTACACAATAATCATCAAAAAAGCAGGGTCCAAAAACCCTGCTTTTTAGGAGAATTTATGCTTAAATTCAAAAAAATTACCTTGGAGGACAAGCCTCTTTTAGAAGAAATTCTAAAAAATTCAAAAGAATTTTCTTGCGAAAACACCTTCGTGAACCTTTATGTTTGGCAGGAAGCGTATAACACCGAAATCGCCTTTAAAAACGGAAACCTTTTTATCCGTTACGGCGAAAATGATTCGGTTAGTTATCGCTTGCCCATTGGTGGAGACTTGGAAGAAGGACTTAAAGATATTATTTCTTCCCACGACCATCTTCCGAATTTTTGGAACCCCATCAATGAAGTCTTCAGTGCATTGCCAAAATGGTTTACCGATAGTTACGATATTATCCCCACCCTGAATGGTTTCGATTATATCTACAGACAAAGCGATTTAGCAAATTTGGAGGGCAAAAAATACCATTCCAAACGAAACCACATTTCCGCTTTTTCCAAAAAACATAACTGGAGATTTGAGAAAATCACGCCCGAAAACATTGATAAGGTTATCGAGTGTTCAAACAATTGGTACTCCCAAAACGCCGACCGTTTAGACAGTTATGCACTTCACGAAAAAGAAGGTTTGCATATCGTTTTTGAAAATTACGATTTTCTTAACGTTACGGGTGGAGCAATTTTCATTGAAGACAAGGCAGTTGCCTTCACATTGGGAACACCAATAAATGACAGCGTGTTCGATATATTCGCCGAAAAGGCCTTACCTGATTTTGCAACTGCTTATACTGTGATTAACAACTGTTTCGCAAAAGAACTTGGGAGTTACAAATATATCAACCGTGAGGACGATATGGGGCTCGAAGGCTTAAGACGAGCCAAACTTTCCTATCGCCCCGCCGTTATTTTAGAAAAATATCTTTTTAAACCAAAGACTACTGACAAAGTTTAAGCTGCAAAGGCTCTTCTTTGTCGGTAGTTTCTTTTTTTATTTTTATTTTATATTCAATATATTTTTCGCTCTCGCTTCTTCGGAAAGTAACCTTTACACCACCGTTTTTGAGGGTATCAACCAATTTATTCAAACTGTTTGCAAAAAGCCTTGGGTCACCGATTGCCGATTTTTTAACCGACCTTTCGACTTCGCTTTGGGTCTTAACCACACAAGGTGGATTTAAAATTTTAAATATGTAATTTTCGGTTTGTTTAACACTTAAATCTTCTTCAATAATTGTATCAAGAACCTGAGTTCTTCCCTCCTTGGGAAGTTTTAAAAGCGCTTTGGCGTGGTCTTCGGTCAAATTCGCCTCGGTTATGCGCTTAATTAATTTTTCTTCCAGCCTTAACAACTGAAGTTTATAAAAAAGAGTTGTTTGGGCAACACCCAATTTTGCCGACAAGGTGGCCAGTCCCATATTTTTAGTCATAACAAGCCGATTTACTGCCTTTGCCTCATCAAAAAAAGATAATCCCTTGCTTTGTAAATTCTCGGTTAAAGAATATAAAAGTGCTGTTTTGTCATCTACATTATGTACAACGCAGGGCACTCTTCTTATCCCCGCCATCAAAGCGGCTGACAAACGACGGCTCCCTGATATGAGTTCATATTTACCTTTAGATATTCTTCTTACTAATATTGGTTGAAGCACACCACTGGCAGCAATGCTGTCCCTTAAAAGTTGTAATTCATCTTCCTTCAAATCGGTCCTGATAGAGTTGGACGGTTTTTTAATATCTCTTGGGTTTAACATCCTGATTCGCTTTTCGCCGATTGTGTGCATTAAATCCCTGCCCTTCAAAGAATATTATCCTTGAAGACCCTTGAAATGTAAAGAAATTTCGGTCGTGGGATTTCGGCAAATTAAAAGAAAAACAGCCCTTTTACAAGGGCTGTTTTGAAATATCAGAGGGTTTTCGGGGATATTTTGACGGGGTTTGCGATATTTTTTTGGACACAACAAAGACTCTTTCCTCATCACCCGTTAAGGTTTCGGTGAAAATTTGAGGTTTATCGCCTCCTAAAATCTTAAGACAATTATCACAAGCCTTTAATTCTTCCAATGCACCGGGGCCTTTCATCGCCACAAACTGACCACCCTTTTGAACAAAGGGCAAACAGTATTCCAAAAGCACCGGCATTGAAGCCACAGCACGAGCAGTTGCAATTTGGAACTTTTCACGGTAAAGTGGATTTTTGCCACCATCTTCAGCACGGGAGTGAACCGTTTTAATACCTTTTAGTCCAAGCGAATTTATAACCTCATTTAAAAAATTGAGTCTTTTATTAAGGCTGTCGAGCAAGGTCACCTTCAAGTCAGGGCGAACAATTTTAAGCACCATGCCGGGAAATCCTGCACCTGTGCCCACATCCACCACCGAAGCATTAGGCGGAATATCCACATTTTTGAAAAACAAAATGCAGTCGTAAAAATGCTTGTAAAGCACCTCTTTAGGCTCTTTTATAGCAGTTAAATTCATTTTTTCGTTCCACTCTAAAAGCAGGTTACCATAAGCATTAAGATTATTCTTAATTTCATCGGTTAATTCAACCCCAAATTCACTGCAAAGTGGGGCAATTTCTTCTATCTTAAAATCAATCATTAATATAAGCCTCCAACCTGTAAATGGGGAAACCTTTGGAAACGAATTTTTCCTCATATTCGGTCATAATGTTGCCTTCAAAATCACTGGCATGAAGGTTTAAGGAAACATTTTTCAAAGCAAAACCACTTTGGCTGAAATGTTCCAAGGAAAATTCAAAGAAATGCATATTATCGGTCTTTTGGTGAATTTCTCCACCCTTTACCAATAATCTTTTATAAATCTCCAAAAAACGGCTGTGGGTCAAACGATGGGTAGCGTAGGCAGCCTTTGGGAAAGGACAGGAGAAATTGAGAAAAATTCTCTCCACACTCTCTTCCTTTAAATACTTTTCCAAATACTCGGCTCCACATTTGATAAATCTAAGATTTTCAATGCCCTCGGCCTTGGCAACCTCGCATCCGGCAGTTATAACATTTCCGCTTTTTTCCACTGCAAGAAGATTAATTTCAGGGTGGCTTTTTGCATATTCACAAGCAAATTTGCCCTTGCCACAACCGATTTCCAAGTAAAGTGGTTTATCCTTTCCAAACCAAGTTTCAAGGTCTAAATATTCTTTTTTAGTTATGGCCGTGTTGAAATTTCTATCTTCAAAATTGCTGATATGTAAAATATCCGAAACTGCTTCCAAGCGCTTATCCAGATATTTTTTCTTTCTCATTCTCATTTGTAATTCTCCAATACTTGCTGTGCTCTTTGTTTTACCATTTCAACCAAACCTTGAGGTTTTACAGCCTTAACATTTTCGCCGTAGTTAATAATCCATGTAACGAGAGCGTCACTTATCACTAAGTTGGTTTTAAACTTAAATCCGTTTTCACCCGTTTCGGTGATAAAAATATCCTCACCGAATCGATCGAGAATAGGCTCGGTGATTTTATTGTTACACCAAAGTTCAACAGCCTCGATTTTACCCGTGTGCATACCAAAAAGTCTACCTGCATAGTCGGCAACATCAAAACTGTCTTTATATTCACTAACCTCGGAGAAATGTCTGGCATCCAATTCCAAAATCTCGGCCGAGCGAATTCTATCCAGTCTTAAATGAATTAAATTATCATACTTTTGGTAGTTGCCAATTAAATAATAGTGATCATCCTGCCAACAAAGGGCATAAGGGCTCAAGGTCATTTCCTTAACTTCGCCCTTAACATTACCACTTTTATCAAACTTGCGTTGCAAATATTTGATTTTTATTTGTTTTGCTGTTTCGATAGCAAGGCTGATTTTATCGATATTATAATAAATTTCCTCGTTACCACTTTTCTCCGAAGCCGAAAAGAAAATTCGGTCCTCACGGCGCTTGGTTTGGTGAACACTCAAAAGAGAGTGAAGTTTGCTTAAAAGTTCACGGGTCTTTTTGGCGCTTATAAACTTTGCCGACCTTACTGCATCGCAAAGAAGATAAATCTCGGGAATTTCAAACTCCCTTTCGCCAATAAACCAACCCACTTTTGGAGAGGTGGTTTTAATTATATCGCAACCGTAAAATTCAAGGGATGCAATATCATCATAAATCGATTTGCGTTCGGAACTAACCCCTTCTTTTTCCAAAAGAGAAACAATGTCAGAAGCGTTTAAAGGATGCTCCTCGTCACTATGCTTTTTTAAAATCTCTAAAACATAAAGGGTTTTCAGTTTTTGATTCGAGTGTTTAGCCAATCCTTCGTCACCTCGCAAAACTCATCATAAGTCATTATGGTATTAATAATATCAAGCATGGCATTAGGGCTTAAATTATCAGGCAGGGAAAGTCTTTTCAAAAGGTTTTTGCGCCTTTCTTTACTGTCGCTCCCACCCGAAAGTCCACGTAAAAACATATCAGTCTTAGTAACCTTTGGGCCTTCCTTGGTTTCTCCAACACCCACAACACCGCTTTTTTTCAGCGCTGTCATTATAATCTCGGGTGTCATACCTTCAAGCCCCAAAAGTCCTTCTTTTCCAGCCTTAGTTTTTCTTTTTTCTTTGCCCTCTATTTGTGGGATATATACATTAGTAATCTTGCTGTCCCCCACAATATTTTTAATGTGGGCTCTGATTAAATTACCCGCCGAATCACTGTCACAAATAACGATAACCCCAAACTTTTCAGCCAAGGTTCTAATCATTTGGCATTTATCTTTATCCTTAAAAATACCAAATCCGTTTGTGGGAATAATAAGAGCATCTATTACATTTTCTAAGGTTTTTTTATCATACTTGCCCTCAACAATTACAGGGCTTTTTATTTTAATCAATGGGCTCACCTTTTGAAATAATGTATATAAGTTTTACAATCATTTCTTCAAGCAAAAGTCGCTCATTTGAGGCAAATGATTTAAGGCCTCTATCGGTCTCCATCAAAACATCCAAACAAAGTTTGGTTTTCTTAAAATCCATTTTGCCAAGTTTTTGGAAAGCCTTTTCCACAGCAAAGGCACGGCTTTTATAACCGAACTTGTCCACAACTTCCTTGTTTACGTGGCCACCTTGTTTTGCACAAAGGGCACGATAAACATCCACAAAAGCAGCACTAATATTATAATGCACGGTCATTGCCTTGGTCTTCATAAATAAAAGTTCATCAAGCATTTTTAAAGCCTTGGTGGAGTCACAGGCAAAAATGCAGTCGGCAAGTTTAAAAATGTTGGCCTCAACGGTCGGTGTGCAAACCTCGTCAATATGAGCCTTGGTGACAACACCTTCACCCACAAAAGCGCACAACTTTTCAAGCTCGCCACTTAAAAGGTTAATATCATCGCCACAGGTTTCAACCATATAATTGCCGACAGCAAAATCCATTTTGCTGCCTCGTTTTAAGGCACCTTGACTGAGCATTTTAACCAATTCACTGCGACTGCGATGTTTAAGTTCAACTGCCAAACCACCGTTTTTTTGACAAGCCGAAACAAGTTTACTAAATCTTGCACCCTTTTTTAAATCAATTTCAATTCCGTCAAAATACAAAATAAATGTTGTCTCTTCGGGGGTTTCGGAAATTAAGGTTACAAGTTTTTCAAAGTCGCTCTCTGAACAGTGCTTAAAATCGTAATCATTTAAAATAACGCATTTTCGGTCGCTCATCATGGGCATTTGCATTACGCTGTCATAAACATCCTGCAAATTGCATTGACCCGAAAACTTGCTGTAATTAAAAATATCATCCTTGTCGGCAATACTTTTGCTAATCTTATTAAGGTAAAGGGTCTTTAAATAGGCATCTTCACCCACCAAAATATAAACAGGAAGCAATTTCCCTGTTTTTAAACTTTCCTTTAATGCTTCTTCAAGAACAATTGCCATTTTTTCCTGTTTCCCCCTTCCTTTAATATCTTTTGATTCATTTCTTTTAATTTTAACATATCCCGTCTTTTTTTACAAGTAATCAATACGTGGAAAACCACTAAAATAACCAAAACTGCCACAAATGCCACCCATTCGGGTAATCTTGTGGTGGCAAAAGGGCGACTGCCCATATAATTTATAACCAAGTTTACATATTTAACTCCATAATCTATAACCCTTAACGTCACCGACGAAACAAAAGGCAACACGGGGCTTATCACAACTGCTACAACGGTCGCTGACAAAATCACGGTAACAGGAAAGGAAATTAAAAGATTAGTTATAACCGACATATTGGAAATATAACCATAAGTATACACCGTAACAGGTAAAGTTAAAAGCAAAGCCGAAATAGAAATTAATGTATTTGTAACAATATACTTTGGAACCTTCTTTTCAATTTTAAATTCATTGGATATAGGTATTGCTACTGCCAAAATTCCCAAGGTCGAAAGCACCGACAACTGAAAAGCAACGCTAAAAACCGTAAAGGGAGAAGAAAGCAAAACAAATGTAACGGCCGAACCCAAAGCATTTTCTCCCGAATATGGTCTTTTTAAAACCAAAGCCACGGCCATTATAATATATGTAATTCCTGCTCTTAAAATGGAGTTTGTAAAACCACAAACCATACACATTATAACAACGGTACAAAACATTATAAAACCACGAAGATAGGGGCTGTAAACAAACTTTTCAATCAATTTTAAAACCAGTAACACTATTATAGATAGGTGTAAACCCGAAACTACCATTACATGGGCCACACCTGCCGACTTAACATTACCGTAAAATTCATCAGATAAATAAGACCTGTCACCAAAGACCAATGCGCACATGGTTGCAGCCGAGTCTTTTGACATATTTTTATATAATGTTTTGGCAATATAATTTCTTATTTTATAAACATTTTCAAGTACGCTATCCTTTGTTTCTACCCTTTTAATATCTTCGATATCACCCGAAACGTAAATTTCATCGCTGAAATTTCGAGCCTTATAATCATTATCAATTTTTCTTAAAGAAATTGTGGCATTAATGACCTCTCCACCCGAAAAATTTAAGGGTGCGTGCCACAAAGAAACTTTAGTTCCCTTTTCAAGTTTGCCATCCACCAAAACCTCAAAAGTGCTGTTATAAATATTCTCACTTTTATAGGTTGTGACATCAAAACTCAGATAAGTTTCAACTTCACTACCTGCCAATGCCCCAATTCTTTCGGCCTTTTTACCCTCGGCAAAAGAGCAAAAACACATAACTGCAACCAACAGCCAAACAAAGACAAAAGAAAACTTCTTTTTGAAAAAGGCGAAACCCAAAAATATTAAAGACAGTGCAGAAATTAAACCCAATGCCCTAAAAGAATAAAAACCGCAGATAGCCGATATAACACAGCCAACTGCGGAAATGAGCATCGGTCTTTTTCTTAAATAATCAACCAATTAAATTCCTCAATTACTTAAAGATTTTAGACTTTTTAATAACATAATAAATCGGTATGCCAAAGCAAAGACAAACGATGGTTTGACCAAGACCTACCTCAAATGCGGAAATCAAAAATCCCCATAAAAAGTTTTTGGTATCGAGATAGAATACTGCAATTTCGAAACCAATTACCACAGCATTAATAATAATGGGTGGTAAAAATGCAAAAAATGGCAAACCTTTTATTTTAACATTTCTCAAATATCTAGTCAAAACTGCAGCTACCAATGTTGCCAAGGTGCCAAAAAGCAAATCGGCCACATTAAAGGAGCCAATGTTGGAAATGAAACAACCAACCGTAAGTCCCGGTATTGCGGCAGAAGTGAAAATTGGCAAAATGGTTAAAACTTCGGAAAGTCTAAGTTGTATCGGTCCGTAAGCCAAACCAAAAACATTGCACAAATAGGTCAACGCAGCATAAAGGGTGGCAATAACAGCGCCAGTAACTATGTAATTAATTCTTGTCTTTCTATTCATTAGTTATTTTCCTTTAATTTTGTATAAAAATCCACTGCAAGTCGGTCGCAACGTTCGTTTTCGGGATGACCTGCGTGACCTTTAACCCACTTAATTTCAACTTTATGGACTTCCAAAAGGTCTAAAAGTTTTTCCCACAAATCGGGGTTTAAAGCAGGTTTTTTGTCAGCCTTGCGCCAACCGTTGTTGCGCCAAGACTGGGCCCAACCTTTGGTAACGCCATCGGCAACATATTTAGAATCGGTGGTGAGCACCACTTCGCAGGGTTCTTTCAAGGCCGAAAGACCCATTATAACGGCCGTTAGCTCCATTCGGTTGTTGGTGGTTTGTGCTTCGCCACCCGAAAGTTCCTTTTCGGCAGTGCCAAACCTTAAAATTGCACCCCAACCACCGGCACCTGGGTTTCCCGAACAAGCGCCATCGGTAAAAAGTTCAACCTTTTTCATAAATTAATTATAACTCCTGTAACTTCCAACAACCTTACCCAAAATCATGGGGTCATCGGGATAGATAGGTGAAAAATCGGGATTTTCGGGCAAATAAATAATCCTGCCGTCTTTAATTAGAAGTCGCTTAACAGTGGCTTCGTCGCCATCCATACCCACAACAATATCACCACTTTTGCAGGGTTTTGTTTTGTCGGCCACGATAATGTCGCCATCCAAAATACCTGCATCACGCATACTAAGGCCAACCACCTTCAAAGCAAACAAACCGTCGGCATTTTTAGAAGGATAAGGAATATAATCCTCAATTTCTTCCACAGCCAAAATGGGTTTGCCTGCAGTGATTTTACCAACCAATGGCACCATTGAAGATGGGGCTTCACCCAAAATTCTGATACCTCTGGAATTTTTACGGTCAACCGAAATATAACCATAATCTTCCAAAACGGTTAAAATTGCATGAACGGTGGAGGTGGAACTAATACCCGTTGCATTACATATTTCACGCACTGTAGGTGGAATACCCTCAGCTCGTTTTTGAACCAAAAAGTTATATACTAACTGTTGTTTTTCTTTTAGAGGTGCTTTTGACACAAAAATTCCCCCAAACATATATTCTTTTTTTATTATATCATTTTGTGTCACCTTTTGCAACACTTTTGCCAAAGGTTTCCCTTAGCCCCATAAGGATTAAAAAACCACCGAAAATTTTACCCAAAATTTTGGCTCCCAAAACCCCTGTAAGCCAGTTTCCCAAAATCGCTCCCAAAAGGCCAAAAAGGGCTAAAGGCAAGACCACTTTCCATTTGATTTGTTTCTTTATGGCGTAAATCAGAACTGCAATAAGGGAGATGGGAATAAAAAATATAAGGTTAATTCCCCCTGCTGTTATTCGGTCGGTTTCGGTAAAAAGGGTGAGATAGATTATTAAAACGGCGCCACCACCTAAACCCATTGACCCTGCCAACCCCGAAAAAAGCCCTGCTAAAAGGGCCCATATATTCACTTTAAAAGCAGGCGCACACCTGCATAAATCACGAAAATCCCGAATATTCTTTTAAGATATAAGGGAGATATTTTCTTCAAAACCACAGTACCCAAAACCGAGCCTATAATGCCCGTTACAATAAAGGGCGAAGCATCGCTTAAACTCACCTTTCCACCAAGCAAATAAAGCACTGCGCTTAAAATGCTTATGGGCAAAATTACGGCAACAGCGTTGGCGTGGGACTCCTTTTTCAAAAGCCCCGATTTTTCTAAAATGGGGACAGCGATTATTCCCCCACCTGCACCGAAAAAACTGTTTAACGCACCAATCAAAATTCCACTAAGTCCTAAATAAAATTTAGATTTCATAACAACACCTTACCTTTAATATATCATCCCCAAAATTTTATTTTCTATTGACATAAAATCTCTGTCAATGTAAAATATTATCATAATATTCCAAGGAGTGTTAATTTTGAGTCTTATAGAACTCTTTATATTGGCAATAGGTCTTTCAATGGATGCCTTTGCCGTTGCGATTTGCAAAGGTCTTGCAACCGAAAAGGTTTCACTTAAACATTCGGCCATAACCGGCGCTTGGTTTGGTGGATTTCAGGCGCTAATGCCCTTTATCGGTTTTGTTTTGGGAACCTCTTTTGAAAAATATGTTACAAAAATTGACCACTGGATTGCCTTTATTTTACTTGGCGCCATTGGTGCTAATATGATTAAAGAAGCCTTTTCCAAGGAAGAAAACGACGCTGACTGCTCCTTTAGTTTCAAAACAATGTTTATAATGGCAGTTGCCACAAGCATTGATGCACTGGCCGTAGGTATCACCTTTGCCCTTTTACCCGAAATTAACATTGTTGCCGCCGTTTCCTTTATTGGTGTTATAACCTTCATTTTCTCAGGCATCGGTGTTAAAATTGGTAACATTTTCGGTGCAAAGTACAAATCAAAGGCCGAATTTTTAGGCGGCGCAATTTTAGTTGTCTTAGGCCTTAAAATCCTTTTGGAACATTTAGAAATCTTAAAATAAAAAAGACTTGCCTTAAGGGTCGTACTCTAAAGGACAGTAAAAAAGCTGTGTGGAAATTCCACACAGCTTTTAATTTTATCTCACACCTTGACAAGCAGGGAAAATGTACGGCATTTTCCACTTGTTAGGAGAACCTAAAACCCTTTAATTTCAGTCTATAAAGTACGCAAAATATGCCGTTTATACCAAGTAATATTCTTCTATATATCCAAATCCGGTATTTGATTAAAAACATGGTTTCTATGATAATCGAGGTATTTTGCACATTTTGCGGGAATGCGATATTTTTTATTTTCACCCAATTGCAGTCTATTTTTATTCATATTGGACAAGAAAGGAGAAATTAATATTTCACCATTATCCCTAAATGAGATAAACCCCAAATCAAATAATACGTGGTATGTAGGTGTAAAAACTAAACCATTAGCTACATCATATTGTTCATCCTCATTATCACATTTACTGAAAGGTTTAATATGACAAGCTTCAAGAATTCTATCCTCAGTTACACCTGTAATTAGACAGCCAGGCATACTATCTAAAAGTTCGTGTCTATACTGCACCTGCTTTTTCCTATAAACTCTAGGGGTAGAAGTGTCTCCCATTGCAATTTTGATTTCAACTTCTTTTTCTGTTTTTTCTCTATCATCAATATAGAAGAATGGTTTAATATAAATATAGAGTTTATTATTTTTAACATTTTGTATTTTAACAAACGAAAGCTTAGTCACGCGTGGCAACGCGATATTACGAAAATAATCATAATTATCCGAACTGAATCCATCTTTTTTGAAATTTAAATAATATCTATGTTGTGAATCGTATTTTTTAGTAAAATGAAGTTCGATAATCTCATTGGGTATTGCGTTGGTTGCCGCAACATTTGAATCATAATAAGCAGCTATATTTTCTTTGTATGGCTGCACAGGATTATAATATTCTTCCTTTGCTTCAACCAAATAAACCTGCAAATCCTTTTTCAAAAATATAAAGCTTTCAATGTTTTCCAAATCGAAAAATTCATCCAAGAGAGCTTCGTTATGCCCTACATATAGACGTTTTTCGCCAACACCGCTGGTATTAAGTTTATATTGAGATTTGCAAGCACATTCTTCAAAGTTCATCTCAAACGCATCTATTCTTTTAAATTTCATTTTACGCACTCCTTTATAATGCACCAGTATCAAATACTGAATTTAATATAGCCATCATCACATCAACAACAATAGAGTTTCCGGCCTGTCTCAGCATTTGCTGGGAAGAAACAACTATTTTAAAAGAATCAGGAAATCCCATTAATCGCAGACACTCTCTATCACTCAATCCACGTAACATTTTTTGGCCATCTTTATCATATCCGATGGTTATATAGTTATCTACACCTGCACGATGATGTTGAGTCATTGTTTTTAATAAGGTTCTAGCTATGGGTAAATCAGTTTTTGTAGAAGTTTTAAAATTCTTGGTTCCTTCTTTTAAAACGTAATCTCTAACTTTGGGTGTTAAATTAAACTTTTCGTTCGCTTTTCCTTTGACTTTTTTTATTATTAGCTGGCCATCTTTGTCAAAGGTAAAGTTGGGATTTGTCTCATCATATTTGCAATTATCTTCTAAGAAATCTTGCATTGTATATTTTAGATTTTCCATTCCTATAGGGATAGGATATTCAAATGGTTTTGCAACAATATCCTCTCTAATTCCAATTACAAATAATCGTCTTCTTTGCTGCGGAATTCCATAATCTGCGGCATTTAAAACTTGCGGGCCGCTAATTTTATATCCTAAAATATTTTCAAATGTATGTTTGATTTTTTTCCAGGTGTTACCCTTATCATGCATTATTAAACCACGAACATTTTCGTATATAAAAACCTTAGGGCGAACTTCTTGTATAATCCTGGCATAATCATAAAATAAAGTTCCTCGTGTGTCTTCTAATCCACCCTGAAAACCGACACTTGAAAAAGACTGACACGGACTTCCTCCAACAAGCAAGTCAACTTTATCACGGTAGGGTATTGCGTCTAAAAATCGTATATCATAATGAAAATGATCTTCGTCTATTTTATAATTGGCTAAATAACTTTGTTTGACATAATTTTGTTTTCTCGTAGATTTTTGATATAGATTATCAATATACTCTTTTTTTCGCTTTGGTTCGTCGATATTTAAAAGGTCTTTTTTTACTTTATCAACATCAATTTCAATATCTATTTCGCCATTATCACAAGCAAAAACTATTTCATAAGCTTTATTCATTCTGATTAACGCTTGTTCAATAGCACCTATTCCGCTAAATAGCGTCGCTAATTTAATCATGTTTCTCCCAAACTCCTGTTTTTTCTATAGATTTAACAAGTTCCATCAAAACATTTACAACTATTGAATTTCCAGATTGCCTATACATATTTGTATCGTTCATAACAATTTTAAAATCATCTTTAAATCCCATTAGACGTAAACATTCTCGTGGTGTTATTTGTCTAATGACACCTTCTTGCCCCTTCCATTCAGAGATATATGCACGTTGCATTATCTTCTGATTTTGCTCAACCTTGCATAAGGGCACAAAGATAAAATCGCCATTCCAATTAAATTGCTGATTTGCTTTTTGCGTTCTCATAATTGGTTCACTTACTTGAGCTCTGCTGGGATGGGTTGTTACAAACTCAAAGCCTTTTTGGCCAAGGTAATATTTGCTATCAACATTTTCATCTAAAAAATCAAATATTGTTTTTGTTAACTTTTTCTTTTTCGGGAATTCGAAAGATTCAATTTCCAAATCGTTTCTAAATCCTACAATAAATAATCTTTCTCGGTTTTGAGGGATTCCGTAATCTTTTGCATTTAAAATTGGATTCTCTTTTCCATCTTCTTTTTGTTGAATATATATGTTGTAATTTAGTTTCTCGAAGATGGACTTTACTATTTCCCATGTCTTTCCATTATCATGGGTTAACATCCCTTTTACATTCTCATATATAAAAGTTTTGGGTTGGGATTCTTCAATAATTCTTGCGAATTCATAAAACAAAGTTCCTCGAATATCTTTTAGTCCATATCCTTTTCCATTTACCGAAAATGATTGACAGGGGCTTCCGCCTACAAATAAATCTATTTGATTTTTATATTTTTTTGCATTAAGGAACCTTATGTCTTCATACCATTGTTCTTCACTAATATCATAATTTGCGAAGTAGCTTTCTTTCATAAGGTTTGGTTTGCCGGTATCTAAATAAAGTTTTTTGATATAGTTTTGTGCTTCTATATCACACATATTTGAGATTTCTTTTTCTATTTCAGTGCGATCTTTTTCAAGGATGCGTTCTCCATTATCACATGCAAAAATAATACGATGTTTTTTCTTCAGTTTTTTCAATGCGTATTCAATTGCACCTATTCCGCTAAATGCTGTTGCTATGCGTATCATTTCACTTACACTCCAATAAAACTTAATACTATTTTTCGGCGTTCGTCTAGTTAGCACTATTTCTCGCTTTATCGTTTATGCGACGAATTTTTATTTACCGTTCCATTGTTATTCCTTTCGGTTCTTTCTTGTTTTTTCAAATAATCATCTGCCGCTTTGTTAAATAAATCTGCCATACTATGCATATTGTCATCATATGCGATGGCTGCGAGCAATCTTTTTACTTTATTAGGATCCATTCTAAATTGAATTTGTCGTGTTCTAGTAGCTTTATTCTCTTTATTCAAGCCTACGCCTCCTAATGATATCGTTATATCCTGATATAATGATATCATTATTTGCGTATAAAGTCAACAAAAAAGAGAGCGAAAAATATTCGCTCTCTTACTGTCCTTTAGAGTACGACTCTTATGGCAAGTCTTTTTATATCCCAAGTAGTTTTTCGGCGTTTTGGTGGGTGATTTTTTCCTTTTCGCTGTCGCTGATTTCTAACGAATTTAAAAGTCTTAACTCCATTTCGGCAGTGTGCCAAGGGCAGTCGGTGCCAAAAAGGATTTTATCGGCAGTGTGGCTTTCCAAAATCTTTTGGGCGTAATATTTCGGCATATTTCCGCAACCAAAAGAAGTGTCAAAATAAACATCCTTTCCACAAAGGTGTTTAAGCACCCCTTCCCCACAGTCAAGCCCTCCCCAATGTGCAGCAACAACGGGCGCATCAAAATATTTGAGTGCCCTTTCCATCTTTTCGGGTGTGGCACCGTAGGGTGGTGGAAAACCGTAATCAAATCCTGCGTGGAAAACGGTTATAAGTCCCAACGCTGAAATCTTTTTATATATAGGTATCATTTTTTCGTCATCCACATTAAACCTTTGGTAATCGGGATGAAGTTTAACACCCTTTAGCCCCAAAGCCTTAATGCGCTCAAGTTCTTCCAAACAGTCTTCACTAAAAGGGAAAACCGAGCCGAAACTTATGATATTTCCTTTATTAATAGATGCTGCAAAATCGTTTACATTTTTTTGCTGGGTGGCGTTGGTGGCAATATTTAACGCCACTGCTTTATCCACGCCCTGTTCCTTCATTATTTTTTCTAAACCTTTCACCGTTCCATCGGTATTGGGTTTCATTCCACCCGACACAAAGGAAAGTTTTTCCAAGGCTGTTTTGGCTATTCTTTCAGGAAAACAATGGGTATGAAAATCAATTAACATTACATATCCTCCAATTATCAATAATATTATACCACAATATCGCATTTTTACAATATTTTGTCTTGACAAATGGGTCACATAGTCGTAATATGTGTTAGTTGAAATTTAAAAAATAAAGGAAGCGAATTTCGTGGTTATCTTGCTGTCTGTGTCGGTTGCTTTATTAGCAGGTCTTATTATGACACGACTTTTCAAAAAATTTAAATTACCTTCGGTTACGGCATATCTTATTGCCGGTGTTTTAATCGGACCTTACTGCATTGGAAATTTGGGACTTCACGGTCTTGGTTTCACCACTGCCGAATCGGTTGAAAGCCTTTCCCTTATTTCTCAGGTTGCCCTCGGTTTCATCGCCTTTTCCATCGGTAATGAATTCCGTTTGGATGACCTTAAGCACACCGGTAAACAGGCCTTTATAATCGGTATTTTACAAGCAATGGTTGCGACCTTGTTTGTCGACGTTGCATTAATTGCTTTAAGCCAATTTTACCCCAATGTAATCACCGTTCCCCAAGCCATAATTTTGGGTGCTATCGCTACTGCAACTGCTCCTGCTGCAACCTTGATGGTTGTTCGCCAGTACAAGGCAAAGGGTCCGTTAACAAAACTCCTTTTACCTATTGTTGCTTTGGATGATGCTGTAGGTTTGGTTGTTTTTGCCGTTTCTTTCGGTATTGCCAAAACAATGGTAAGCGGAAACTTTGATTTAATCTCCATTATCTTGACGCCAATAATTGAAATTGCTTGTTCTTTATTGTTAGGCGCTGTAATGGGTTGGGTTTTAACCCAATTGGAGAAATTATTCAACTCCAACACCAACCGTTTAAATCTCACCATCGGCGTTGTGCTTTTAACAGCATCTCTTTCCATGATGAAGTTTGAAATCGGTGGAATACATATTCAGTTCTCATCCCTTTTGACCTGTATGATGTTGGGCACAATTTTCTGCAACATTTGTCCCCTTTCCCACGACCTCATGGGTGCAGCCGACAAATGGACATCTCCCATTTTCGCCCTTTTCTTTGTTATCAGTGGTGCTGAACTTGAACTTGGTGTTTTCACAAGCGCATCTATTGTTTTAATCGGTGTAATTTATATTGTTTTCCGTTCTTTGGGAAAATATTTCGGCACATTTATAAGTGCAAAAGCCACCAAATGTTCCCCTGCAATTTGCAAATATTTAGGTATAACACTTTTCCCACAAGCCGGTGTTGCTTTAGGTATGTGCACCCTTGCAATGCAAATCGGTGAGCAAGGCAACTTGGTTAAAAATATTACCCTTTTTGCAGTTCTAATTTACGAATTATTTGGACCTGTATTTACCCGTATGGCACTTACAGCAGCAGGCGAAATCAAACCTATTTCCGATGAGGTTAAGAACCGTCGTTCCACAAAACTTGAAGCTGCAAAAAACGCTAAAGAATAAAATTTTAAAACCCGAATTTAGCTATTGACAAATTCGGGTTTTGTGTTATAATATATCTTGCTCGTTTGGGGCATTAGCTCAGTTGGTTAGAGCAACCGGCTCATAACCGGTTGGTCCGCGGTTCGAGTCCGTGATGCCCCACCAAGCGAGTTAATTTAAAAATAGGGGTATGGTGTCAATGGTAGCACACCGGTCTCCAAAACCGTTTGTGAGGGTTCGAGTCCTTCTACCCCTGCCAAAAATAACAGTTCACCTTTTTAGGTGGGCTGTTATTTTTTGTTTGTTTTAGTGAAGGACTCGAACACGACGTCCCAAATTCAGCACCAAAGGTGTTGGATTTGGATAAAAACAGTCCAGTGGACTGTTTTTTAGTCGTCCAAACAAACGAAGTTTGTGCGAAAAAAGTCCTTCTACCCCTGCCGAAAAATAAGACAGTCTTCGGACTGTCTTATTTTTATCCAAGCCGAGGCTTGGTATGTAATCACGCTTTAGCGTGTATGTCATCACCGTAAGGTGCTTTTCTTCGGCTTGATTACATTCACACCTAAGGTATGATTTTATTGAAAAACTCGAACACGAAAAATCCCCAAACGTCTTTTTAGACGCTTGGGGATTTAGAATTATATTTTATTTAGTGAAAACTCGCACTTCGCCATCAAAGTCCAAATGAAATTCTTTTTCAACATTAATAATTTACGACCAATATAAAAAACAGCCTACCGTTTAAGGTGGGCTGTTTTAAACTTATCAACCGTCTTTTAATTCTTTAATGCTTCTTTGACTGATTACGGGGGTTTCGATATATTTGATAATTTCATCCAAATCATCCGAAACGAAGTAAAGGTCTTTACAGTTTTCTTTAATAAACATTTTATCCATCGAAGCCTGCATCAAAGCTACAGTTTCGGTATAATAACCAAACTGATCATATAATGCTATGGGTTTATTGTGACGACAAAGTTGTTTTAAGGTTAAAATTTCAAAAAACTCTTCCAATGTTCCAATACCACCGGGGGTTACAATAAAAGCATCAGCCATATCTTCCATTAAAAGTTTGCGTTCACGCATGGTTTCAGGGGTTATGAGTTCATCACAAATTTGGCTAATAGCCTCAACCGACTCGCGAATAAAAAATCTCGGAATAACACCCACAATATGAGCGCCACCTGCTCTAAAACCACGGGCTGCCGCTCCCATAAGGCCGTTATCTCCACCACCGAAAACCAAATTGTGGTCTCTGTCGGCCAAAGCCTTACCCATTTCTTCGGTAAGTTTAATATATTTTTCATCAATATAATTACTAGCCGAACCATAAACACAAATACGCATAATAAAACCTCCCAAATACTTTTTAATATATTTTATCATATTGGGAGAAAAAAATCACTATATTTTACTAATTTCTTTTTTCTTTATTTTCGTCTATCATTTGGTAGAGGCTTTCAATTACATTACCAAGCGTGCCTATTTCATCAATAAGTCCCACATCCACTGCCGTTTCACTCGAAACAACCGAACCCACATCGGTCACCATTTCCTTTGTGTTCATCATAAGTTCGGTAAACTTTTCGGCAGTAATATTCGAGTGCCCCACAACAAAATCGGTAATTCTCGCCTGCATACGGGCAAAATGGTTCATCATTCGGGGCACTCCTATCATAAGACCGTTAGAACGGACAGGGTGAACCGTCATTGTGGCCGACGGGGCAATAAAAGATTTCTTTGCCGACACAGCTAGTGGCACACCAATGGAATGACCTCCTCCCAAAACAAAAGAAACTGTGGGTTTCTTCATTCCCGAAATTAGTTCAGCGATAGCAAGTCCTGCTTCCACGTCACCACCGACTGTATTTAAAATGATTAAAAGTCCATCAATTTCCCGACTTTCCTCAATGGTTACAAGTTGAGGTATAACATGTTCGTATTTAGTAGTTTTACTTTGCTCGGGAAGTACATTATGACCCTCAATTTCGCCTATAATAGTAAGGCAAAAGATTTTGTGTTTGCCGTCACCCATTTCAGCGCTTCCCAATTTTTCGATTTTATCAATAACAGTATCTTCGTTCTTTTTCTCGTTTTCCAAAACAATCCCTCCAAAGATATTGTTTCTAAAATCTGACATAAAATACATTATGATTGCAGTCGACTTGACACTTGAAGGTAAGTATAGTAAAATACATATATTAAATTAATGGAGTTTTTTAATGAGCAAAAATAAATATAATACTCTATTATCCAACACATTGCTAATAAGTATGGGCACCTTCGGCTCAAAAATTTTAGTTTTCCTTATGGTAAGGTTTTACACAGGTTACCTTACCCCATCGGATTACTCAACAGCCGACCTTATCACCCAAACTGCCAATTTGCTTTTCCCCATTATTTCGATAGGAATTGCAGACGGTGTTTTTCGCTTTGTAATGGACAAAGAGAGTGATAAAAAAAGTGTGCTGACCCTGGGCTTTTGGTGTATCACCTTAGGTTCACTTGCCTTTTTAGGTGTTATTCCACTTTTGGGGTTGGTTGATGATTTTAAAGGTTACATTTGGCTTATCGTGGTCTACACTTTGGCTTCTTGTTACCATTCCCTTTGTGTTTCCTATTTAAGAGGTGTGGGCAAAACTGCCCTTTTCGCCCTGCAAGGAATATTAAATACTGCCCTTGTAATTATTTTTAACATTATTTTCTTAGCCTTCTTCTCAATGGGAATTACAGGCTATGTTTTATCGGTTGTTTTGGCTGATGTTTTGAGCACATTATTCTTAATAATAAAAGAAAAATTGTGGCGAGAGTTTACCCTCAAACCACAACTTGCTATATTAAAGCCAATGCTTAAATATAGTATTCCCTTAATTCCCACCACTGTTTTTTGGTGGATTACCAGCGTTTCCGACCGTTATATGGTAAACGAAATTATCTCGAGCGACGCCAACGGGCTTTATGCCATTGCCTATAAGTTACCAACCCTTTTAACCTTGGTTTCAACCATGTTTATGCAGGCTTGGCAATATTCAGCCGTTGTGGAAGATGAAGGCGACCGTGAAGAACACGCAAAGTTCTTCGGCACAGTTTGGGGTTCTTTCCAGGCAGTTATGTTTTTGGCAGGTGCCGGTGTTATCGCCTTCACAAAACCCATTATGAAAATTTTAACCGACCCTGATTTTTATGAGTCCTGGAAATTTGTTCCCATGCTTTCAATAGCAATGGTTTTCACTGCTTTCGCATCCTTTATGGGTACCGTTTATACCCTTAACAAAAAAAGCGTATTATCCTTCTTAACTGCGTTTATCGGCGCCAGCAGTAACATAGCCTTAAACTTTATTTTAATTCCAAAAATCGGAGTTCAGGGCGCTGCTATTGCCACCGTTGCCAGTTATTTGTTAGTGTTTATCATCAGGTCCATAAGCGTTAAAAAATATATTCCCTTTAAATTCCATAGCATTACCCTTACAATTAACACCCTGCTTCTCTTTATTTGCGCAGGCGCAGTTTTATTTGAAATGCACTATTGGATTTTAATTGAAACGGCTTGTCTTGTGGCAATGTTCGCACTAAACATTAAATACCTTTTAGGATTTATTCAAAAAATATTCAGAATGTTCGCAAAATAAAAAAGAGCCGAAAGGCTCTTTTTTTAATGGTGATGATGGTGATGATGGTGATGGTGGTGATGTGAATCGCCTTGCTGAGGAAGACAAGCCTTTTCGCCACACTCTTCATTTGGATTTTCCAGTTCTACCGTGGTATGATTAATGCCAAAATGTTCCAAAGTATGTTTAACTTGCCCTTTTATTTTCGCAAAATCATCATCGGTTACAATATGCAAGGTTGCAATAAATTGTTCAGCGTCTAAGGCACTTATATGAATATGATGAGCATCTATTACACCCTCAATTTCACAAAGAGATTTTTTAATTTCATCAATATTCATATTCTTAGGTATCTTTAAGGTGAAAATTTCCAAAACAGCCAAAAGATTTTTTGTGGCATTTATAAGGATAAACACTGCGACTGCCAAAGATAAAATCGGGTCTATGACCGAAATATCGGTAAACTTCATTATAACTGCGCCCACAAGCACAACTGCCCAACCCAAAACATCTTCAAGCATATGAAGATTTATAGCCTTTTCGTTTAAACTGTGTCCCGAGTGGGTGACAAAGGCTGCTACGAAATTCACAACCACACCAACAACAGCAAAAACTATCATACCACTGTAATCAATTTCGATAGGATTTAAAATTCGTTTTACAGCGCTTAAAATTACTACAACCGAACCCGAAAGCAAAACAACGGTCGTAATAACACTTGCCAAAACCGAGTAACGGATATATCCGTATGTATATGTATTATCCGGCTTTTTGCTGCTTTTCTTTTCAAGGATTACAGCAAGTCCAATACTTAAAGCATCACCAAAATCGTGAAGCGAGTCGGACAAAATTGCCACACTGCCCGTTATAAATCCTCCCACTAGTTCAAATACCGAAAAAAACAAATTCAGTAAAAATGCAATTAAAATATTCTTTTTCATTGTCTCCACCTGTACTTAAAAGTAATAGTATTATATCATACAATTATTTTTTTGCAATAAAAAAAGCTGTCTTTACGACAGCTTTTAATTTTTATCTTAATCCAATGTAAGGACCGGGGTTAACCTTAACACCATTTACGATAACCTCGAAATGGAGGTGGTTACCGGTGGACCAACCAGTGCTACCAACAGTAGCAATCATATCACCCTGAGCAACGGTAGCACCCTTGGTAACGCAAAGAGCATTTGCATGAGCATAACGGGTCTTCATACCGTTTGCATGTTCAATTACAACAGCATAGCCGTAATCTCCATCCCAACCGGAAAAGACAACCTTACCTGCGCCTGCAGCGAAGATAGGTGTTCCTCTGTCGGCCGAAAGGTCAATAGCCTTGTGGTTTCTTCCGTCACCATAGTAGGATGAAACTCTGTACTTACCGGCGGAAATAGGACAAATAAAGCCGGCAGACTTAACATTAGCCTTGGTTGTAGCGCTAACGTAAGCGTTAGAAGTACCAATGGTTACAACCTGTGTTACCTGTTCTTTAATCACCTTGTTTTCTAAAACAGTGCTTTCAATTGTCTCACCGTTAACCTTAACTATCTTTTCGGTTTTTTCGGTGATACCATTTTCACCCTTAACGGTTACAGCTG
Source organism: Acutalibacteraceae bacterium (assembly GCA_045537355.1). Taxonomy (GTDB): domain Bacteria; phylum Bacillota; class Clostridia; order Oscillospirales; family Acutalibacteraceae; genus UBA737. The sequence goes on along the minus strand of JAZSPH010000048.1, from coordinate 5,725 downwards.
TATATCCTCTTTCCTTTTCGGAAGTTCTAACGTTTTTAGTTTCAAAAGGAATTTCAACCCTGTTTGTAACAACCGATACGGTTTGAACATTAAGGCCATCAATAATAAACTGGGCAGTTTCCAAGTCTACCATATCAGAATTAAGGAAATATCCTTTTTCCACCTTAACATCATCCATAAATTCTACAGTATTTTGAGCGTCCTTAATACTAAAAGCATTAAGACGAGCACCAACTAAAGAAGCAATTTTTTCACTCTCGCTGCAGCAAACTAATTCGCCGTTTACATAAAGAGCGGTAGCTTCTACAAGGTCATCATTGTTGCTTACAATGGCATCAACAATTTCCTGAGTATTGTTTAACTTGTCCTTAACGGTAAGGGTTAAACCGAACTTAGGAGACTTAGTGGCCTTTTTAGCATCCTTTTTGTTAAGGTTATCCAAAACGATAGCATCAGCTTCGTCATAATCAGACTGACTTGATACAACGGCAATAACCTCGTCGGAATATTTAACTGTATAGCCAAAAGTTACACCTGATGCAGCAATTGTTAAAAAAGCAGAAATAACTGCTAAAGCTATACAAGAAACATATCTGAATATTCTGTTGTTTTTTATGAATTTGTTAACGGTTTCAAAGGTTTCCTTTAACTTCAAATTCGTAAAAATAACAGTCACCATCCTTCAAAAAAATTACATTTTGTAATAACTCTTGTTGTTAGTATATCAAAAAAGTTACAAAATTGCAACCTTTTTCTTAAAAATTGTAACTTTTTGTGGTAAATGTATAAAATCACCATCTCCGAAAGTCAGTTTTATGGGTTTTGCACAAGTCCTTATACATAATAATGTGTATATATAATATAACGAGTAAATTTTAAAAGTTTTTATTGACACGAGCCTATACTTGGGTTATAATGTTTGTTGTTTGTCGAAACGCTGAAAAGCGCTTCGATAAGCCACTTTTTAAGTGGCTTTAGCAAAATCAAATTCACAAATTTGATTTTGCACAACACTCATTGCAATGGATATGGGCAAATTTCAAAAGAAATTTGTTACAAAATCAAAGATTTTGTGTCGAAACAAAACGTTTCGACTAACCATAACCATTATAATCTATAGTCGATAGGCTATGCCACTTGGTATGCCGCCAATCTAATTCTAAGGAGGGTTTCAAATGAAAAGAACTTATCAACCTAAGAAGCTTCATCGAAAAAAGGAGCACGGTTTCTTAAAAAGAATGGCAACTGCTAACGGTCGCAAGGTGCTTGCACGCCGCAGAGCAAAAGGCAGAAAACAGTTGACATACTAAAAGCCACTCTTGTGGCTTTTCATTTTTATTAAGATGAAAATTACAAAAATTAAAGAAAATTATCTCTTTCGCCGAGCTTATAATAAAGCCAAAACCTTTGTAGGTCCCTTTGCTGTTATTTATATAATGAAAAATCGTTCATTAGGCGTAAGGCTCGGAATTACGACCGGCAAAAAAATTGGTAAAGCGGTTTGCCGTAACCGTGCAAGACGGATTATAACCGCCGCCTTTAGGGAATGCTTGCCCCACATTAAGGGAGACCTTGATATTATTATTGTGGCAAGAACCCGTATTTTAACCGTTAAATCCCCCACTGTTAAAGAGTCTTTCGAAAAACTTCTTAAACAAGCAGAAGTCTACGGGGAGTAATTTGTAATGAGTAAAATTTTAATTTTTTTGGTAAAGTTTTACCAAAAATGTATTTCACCCTTAAAAATCCCATGTTGCAGATTTACACCCACATGCTCACAATACGCTATTGAAGCAATCTCTACTCATGGTGCCTTCAAGGGCACACTTCTTGCAATATGGCGAGTTTTGCGTTGCAACCCCTTTTGTAAAGGTGGTTGGGACCCCGTTCCAAAAAAGAAAACTAAACTTTAAAAACTACCGACAAGGACGGTGTATAAATTGTTCGATATTCCTTTTATTAACAAACCCTTAGGTTGGGTTTTGGAATTTATCGCAAACCTTATGGGCGGTAACTTTGCTGCTTCCATTTTTTTATTCACATTACTTATCAACCTTGCGCTTATCCCTTTAAGCATTAAGAGCCAAAAATCATCGGTTCAACAAACCCGTATTAAGCCCAAGCTTGATGATTTGAAAAAGCGCTATGGTAACGACAAGCAAAAATACTCTGCTGCAATGCAGAAACTTTATCAAGAAGAAAACGTTTCCATGTCCGGCGGATGCTTACCCTTACTTTTAAGACTTGTTTTAATGATGTCCATTTACTGGATTATTATGTCTCCCCTTACCTACTTGGTAGGTGTTAAAGAGAGTGTTCTTGCCGATGCTGCCACTGCATTCAAAGAAGCGTTCCCAAAACTTCATCAAAGCGAACTTAACATTATTGCCGAAATCAATAACCCCAACTTCACATTTAAGGGTATTGAAACCGTAAGAGAAGCTATCACCAAAATTGACTTTAACTTCTTTGGCATTGATTTAACCCAAAAGCCTATATTCAGCTTTGATATTTTCCACGATTTTAAACCTATCTGGTTTATGCCCATTATCGCTTTTGTGTCCCAGCTTTTAACAAGTTTAATTTCAAGCAAGATGCAAAAGAAAATCAACCCTGATGCTCCCAGTATGACCGGTATGTTACTCACCATGCCTTTAATTTCTTTATTTATCGGTTTCTCATTACCCGGTGGTGTTACCTTCTATTGGGCTTGTTCATCCATTATCGGTGGTCTTATTCAAACTGCAATTCAGTATTTCTACGGACCCCACAAGATGTTAGCAAAAGAAAGGGTTAAAGAATTAACCAAACAAGCCGATTTCGAAGAAGGTCAAATCAAGAAATTAGGCAAATAGAGAGTAATATAAGGAGGACTAACCTTGATTAAAGAAGCAAAAGGCTTCGGAGCTACTGTTGAAGAAGCTATTGAAAATGCTATCGCAAATTTAGGTGCATCGGAAAACGATGATGTTCAATTTGATGTTATCGCTATGCCCAAAAAGAAAGTTTTAGGTATCTTTGGTGGTAACGATGCTGAAGTTAGAGCATATATCGAATTGCCTGACAAAAAAACTGCACCGAAGAAAAACGAAAATAAGAAACCCCAAAACACTAAAAAAGCAGAGCCCAAAAAGGCTGAAAAACCTGCTAAAACCGAATCTAAACCCAAGACCAAAAAGGTTGTAAACAATACTCCCGAATTTGGCGAACCCGTAAGTGAAAGTGAATTTGCTGCTAACTCGGTTGTTGGTAAAGCAATTGCTTATATTAGAACCATTCTTGCAGGAATGGGCATTGAAGATGTTAAAATCACCGTTGCAAGTCGTGAAAATGCTTCTCTCATCATTTTAGATGGCGAAGATTTAAGCATTCTCATCGGCCGCAGAGGTGAAACTCTCGATGCTATTCAATATCTTACCGGTCTTGTTGCTAACAACGGCGGCGGCCATTATAAGATTTCTCTTAATGTTAGTGGCTACCGTGAAAAGCGTGAGGAAACCCTTACCCAGTTGGCAAACCGTATTGCTGCTCAGGCTTTAAGCGCCGGCAACTGCCGTACTTTAGAGCCTATGAATCCTTACGAGCGCAAGATTATTCACACTGCAATTCAGAACATTGAAGGTGTTTACTCCGGTTCCTTCGGCGAAGGAAGTGAGAGACGTGTTGTTATCGCTCCCGAAGGCGTTGAGCTTAAACCTCGTATGATGAGAAGCGGCAAGAGAAATGACCGTCGTGGTTCAAAAAACAAGAGCCGTGCTCCCAAGTCTAATACCGTAGTTTCGGCTCCCACAAGAGAACCCAAGCGTGACAGTGATATTCCCCTTTACGGTAAAATAAACTAAACTTTAAGGCGCTGAAATCAGCGCCTTTTTTCTTAAAAGAAGGTAGGTGGAAATATGAAATCAAAGTCCTTTTCGGTCACTTTTACTGCACTTTTTACTGCAGTAATTTGCATTTTATCCCAAATTTCATTTGCCACCCCTTTGGTGCCTTTAACCTTTCAGGTTTTGGCTATCGCCCTTTGTGGCTTCACATTGTCCCTTAAGCAGTCCTTTTCGGCAACCATAACCTACCTTTTGTTAGGTTCTTTCGGGCTCCCCGTTTTTTCTAATTTCAAGGGTGGCGTTCAGGTGATTTTAGGCCCCACAGGTGGATTTTTAATTGGTTTTATTATTCTCACGCTTTTTTGTGGCATTTCCAAAAAAATCTCAGGTCCGATTTTTAAAATTCTTTTGTGTGGCTTGGGACTTTTGCTTTGCCATTTGGCAGGTGTGTTGCAGTTTAGCCTTGTGACAAACAACGGTTTTCTTAATTCCTTTGTTGCGGTGTCGCTTCCCTTTATATTTAAGGATGTTATACTTATTATATTTGCATTTTTCTTGTCGAAATTCATCACAAATCGCCTAAAGGACATAAAACTTTAGAAATTAAAGAACTTTTTATAATAAAATTTATACAAATGAACAAAATAAATATTTTTTCAAAAAAGGGGTTGCAATACCCCCTTTTTTAGTGTATAATATGAATACACCAAAAGTGAATATCGCGGGGTGGAGCAGTTGGTAGCTCGTCGGGCTCATAACCCGAAGGTCGTAGGTTCAAGTCCTGCCCCCGCAACCAAAATGGAAACAGTCATCCTTGTGATGGCTGTTTTCGTTTTTCTTAAGACCGGCAGGACTTGAAACGACCTCCAAACTTGGCGAGTGAAACGAGCAACGAGTTTGGGAGAAAGGTCCGGTGGACCTTTCGATAGCCGGAGAAGAAAGTCCTGCCCCCGCAACCAACAATGCGAACCGAAAAAGATATCGGTTCGGAAAACCCAGAAACCACAACGGTTTCTGGGTTTTTTCGTGCCATTTTTCAAGGTGGAATTCAAAAGATATCATTTCCCCCAAATGACCTTTGGGGAGGACTTGAACTAAATACCTGGGCTTTTAGGGGCAGATTTTGCAATTGTTTTCGCAGATTTTGTCTCTTTTTTGTTCGTTCATTTGTTAAATATTTGTGTTGTTGGTAGCAAATAGAGTGAATCAATAACACCCACCGTAGCAGAGCCAAACACTCTGCTGAGTTTTTTAATTGTAAATTTTTTCGGACAACTTACCGGTTTTATCAAAAAAACATTGAAAAAAACTAAGGTTTATGATATAATTGCATCGGTGCTAAAACAAAATCGTGTGCAAGTTATAATTGCGGGAGGTACTGAATGGCTGGGAAAAGAGTAAAAACAACGAAATATGAGATTATTCAGGTAGCGTCCGAGTTCTTTATGAGTGTTGGCTATTCTGCAACCTCACCGAAAATGATCGCAAACGAATTGAATATAAGTACGGGCAATATTACCTATTACTTCCCCACAAAAGACCATCTGCTATTAGAAATAGTCAAGATGCTATGTGATTTTCAGTGGGAGTTGATCAATAGACAAACCGGCAATGACAGAGGAAGCGTTTCTTCTATCTGCTTTGAAATGATGACGGTCATATCCGGCTGTGCCAAGAGTGATATTGCAAGAGATTTCTTTACTGCGGTGTTCCAGAGTGAAATGTGCCGCAACTATTTGCGAAAGAATCATGAGGAACGTGCAAAGAAGATCTTTGCAAAGGAATGTGCTGATTGGTCGGACGAGCAATTTACAGAGGCGGAACTGCTTGTTATGGGGCTTCAATACACAAGCGTTGTCGCAACAGATGCCAAGGTGTCTGACGAAAGAAAAGCATTGCGA
>JAZSPH010000047.1:0-6402 GCA_045537355.1 Acutalibacteraceae bacterium | reverse complement strand
ACCGCTTGGCCTCCGACTTACTTAAGTTTTGTACAAGGGAAAATTATATAAAAAGATGGAGGTTCTTATTATGAACAAAACTGAATTAGTAGCTGCAATTGCTGACAAAGCTGGCATTGCAAAGAAAGATGCTGAAAAGGCTCTTGCTGCATTTGTTGACACCGTTTCCGGTGAACTCAAAGCAGGTGGCAAAATCCAACTCGTAGGCTTCGGTACTTTTGAGGTGCGTGCTCGCGCTGCTAGAACTGGTAAAAACCCCAGAACCGGCGAAAAGATTCAAATTGCTGCTTCTAAGAATCCTGTATTCAAAGCTGGTAAAGCTTTAAAGGATGCTATCAACTAAGTGATTCCACAGCCGCCTGAAAAGGCGGCTAAATTTTTGAGGTTATAATGAGATTAGACAAATATTTAAAAGTTTCAAGAATAATTAAGCGCCGTACTGTTGCCAACGAAGCGTGCGACGCGGGCAGAGTTATTGTTAATGGTAAGGTGGCTCGTGCATCCTACGATGTAAAAGTAGGGGATGTTATTGAAATCACTTTTGGTACCAAAAATTTCAAAGCGCAGGTAACTGCTGTCAGCGAGGTCGTTAAAAAGGACGACGCACAAAGTTTATATTCACTTATTTAAAAACCGCAATATTGCGGTTTTTTTGCATATTTGGGACATCTTTTTAATATGTTTTAAGAGAAAATGTATTAGGAGGAAAAATGGTGGAAGAAGGTATTCGAAAGAGTCATAATATAATCCTGGAAGATAGAAAAAAGTTTATGTTGACAGGTGTTAACGAGGTTTTGTCATTTGATGAAAATACGGTTTTGTTGGATACCGTTTTAGGTAAGATTTCGGTCAGAGGCGAAGATTTGAAATTGGGTCAATTCGATACCCAAAAAGGCGATGTTTCGGGCACAGGGAAGATATATGCATTAGTATATACCTCGGATGAAACAAATGGCGGATTTTTTGCCCGTCTTTTTAAATAGTTATGTGGGAAATCAGTAATAGCCTTCAATTAATCAACTTTGGTTGGTCGGTTGTTTTGGGAACATTATTTTGTGTGATATATGACATTTTAAGAGCCCTTCGAAAGGTGAAAAAATTTTCGGCGGTAAGTGTGTTTTTTCAGGATATTTTATTTTCCTTGATGGTGGCCTTTGCAACCTTTACATATTTGTTAAGCGTGACAAACGGGGAGTTAAGAGGTTTTATTTTTGTTGGAATAATCTTTGGATTTTTCCTTTCAAGAGTGAGTTTATCCCTTGTTTTTGTTCCTTTTTTAAGGTGGATTATCGGTTTGATTTGCGGTATATTTGCGGTGGTTTCCAATTGGATTTATGCGACATTTGACCATTTGACGGAAATTATGCTTAAATTTTGTCAAAAAAGGGCCAAAGATTTGAAAAAACTCTTGAAAAATGCTTGTAATTTGTTGTATACTAAGGAGGATAGAAAAGTTTAGGAGCTGTGCTATGAAGCGAAGACCTAAAAGGCAAAAAAGTATTCTTTTGAGATTGTTTGTTTTATTACTTTGCGGTTATTTTACTATCTCTTTGGCATCTCTTTGGGGTGAACTTAATGATAGTTTAAAAGAACTGGAGGAATTAAAACAACAACAATTGCTTGAAGAAAATGAAATCAAAGAATTAAAAGAACTTTTAAAAGATGAGTCTAATATTCCTTTGATTGAAAAAGCGGCAAGGGAACGCTTGGGATTCGTTTATTCTAATGAACAGGTTTTTGTTGATATTTCAGGCGACTGAGTTTATAAATTTTTCTAAAATTTGAGGGGGATTTCTTTCTTTTATGGAATTTACTGTGGGTCAAATCGTAGATGGTAAAATTACCGGAATAACTGCCTTTGGAGTATTTTTGGATATTGGTGATGGCAAATCCGGTTTAGTACATATTTCAGAGGTTTCAAGAACTTATGTAAGCGACCTTAATGAGTTTGTTAAGGTTGGGGATGAAGTTAAGGCAAAGATTTTAAACATTGGTGAAGACGGTAAAATTTCACTTAGCATGAAACGTGCCCTTGACCCCGAAAAGAGAGAACCAAGAGAACGCCGTGAGAGACGTCCTGCGGCACCTCCAAAGCTTGACAATTCTTTTGTTTGGACACCAAAGAAAAACGAATCAGTGAGTTTTGAGGAAATGATGAATCGTTTCAAGCAAACAAGCGATGAAAAGTTTTCTGATTTAAAGAGAAAGAATCCTGAAGCAAAGCGTTCAAAACGTGGTGCGATGAAATAATAATCGGACGGAACTGCTTGTGTAGTTCCGTCTTTTAATTGAGGTATAAAATGAATAAAATCAATTTAGTTGCTCCTTGCCTTTTTGGTGTTGAGAGTGTGGCGGCAGATGAATTTCGCCGAATGGGTTTTGAAGATATCACAACCGAAAACGGTCGTGTTTTACTTTCGGGCGATAGTAATATGTTGGCTCGTGCTAATATATGTTCTCGTTTTGCCGAGAGAATTTTAATTAACGTTGGCGAATTTTCCGCACTGACCTTTACCGAACTTTTTGAAGGTGTAAAGGCTTTGCCTTGGGAAGATTATATTGGTCGCGATGATGCTTTCCCCGTTAATGGTTGGAGCATCAATTCAAAACTTTTCAGTATTCCTGACTGCCAGTCCATAATTAAAAAGGCGATAGTTGAAAGATTAAAACTTAAATATCACATTAATTACTTTGCAGAAACCGGACCTGAATATAAAATCCGTTTTTCCATTATGAAGGACTCGGTTACAATGATGATTGACACTTCGGGTGACGGGCTTCATAAAAGGGGATACAGAAGAAATTCTAACGATGCTCCCTTGAAGGAAACTTTGGCAGCTTCCATGTGTGATTTGGCAAGGATTTATCCTGATACTAAGCTTTTTGACCCCTTTTGCGGAAGTGGAACAATTTTAATTGAGTCGGCCTTGATGGCAAAGAACATTGCCCCCGGTCTTAGAAGATATTTTGCTGCCGAAAGATTTGGATTTTTGGATTCTAAAATTTGGCAGGAAGAACGAACAAGAGCCCAAGATTTAATCAGACCAACGGTGGATTTTTTGGCTCGAGGTTTTGATATTGATAAAAACGCAGTGGAACTCACCTTGGCTAACGCTAAAAAGGCAGGGGTTGAGAAATATGTCAAGGCTTCTATTGCTGATGTAAGAGATTTCACACCACCAAGTGATAGATGCTTAACCATCACAAACCCACCTTACGGTGAGCGACTTTTGGATGTTAAGGCTGCTGAAGAACTTTATACAGTTATGGGTCAGCGCTTTATTCAAGGGGACGGTCAAAAGTATTTCATAATCAGTCCTCATGATATGTTCGAAGATTTTTACGGTAAGAAAGCCGACAAACGTCGCAAACTTTATAACGGTATGATTAAGTGCCAACTTTTTATGTATTTTAAAGGTAAATAAGAAAAAGACCTAATGTAAAGCGCATTAGGTCTTTTTGCTATAAAGAACGGGATTTAATCGTTACAATTAAAAAAGCAACGAACAAGACAAGCTGTTGATGTTACAGCAAGGAAAAAGAAAAATAAAAGAGCACCGGCAAGAATAGCGCCGATTACACTTGTTGCTACAAACTGGATAGCGAGTAAAACAATGGAAAGAAGCACGGTACCTAAAATACCTGCGAGTAGTGCAGTAATAATAGAGCATAATTCTTCACAGCATTCCTTCCCAAAAATAGCACCTGCTAAAAGGGTTACAGCAAGGTATACCACAGCAATACCGAGTAACACCCATAAAAAGGCAGGGGTAAGGGTAATGGTGGCTGTTATTCTTAAAAATGCTGTGATTATGCCAATGACAAGGCTTGCTACCACAGCTAAAACTGTACAGTTGGTTTTGAAACATCCACATGATGACATAATATTTCACCTCCCACATTATACTATGCACGTGTAGCATAAAAGGTGAAAAATAAAAAGCCTGATGTAAAACACATCAGGCTTTCATATTAAAGTTAAATATTGTTCACATCAATAATATCGGTTTCAAGGTTTTCGGTTGTGGTTTCGGGCAAAAGGTTTTTCTTGTTAACAACATATTTTTTGAGGAGTATGTATCCTACGAAAAACGCAATTGCTAAGAACAACACAAACAATCCTCTGTAAAGTAAATTGTTACCGAGTGTTTTTGAAATGGCCATAATGGCGTCGCTTGCGATACCTTCTTCGGTTGCAAACATAGAAACAATGGATTTGATTAAATTTGATAAGAGGATAGTCAATACTGCAACAATTGTAAGGTCGACACCAATCCATTTCAATGCACCGAATTTTCTGAAACGACAAGCATATATAAGTGCTGCAAAAACAAGTGCGATACCTGCCAAAATAAGTGTTGGCATTGGACCGGTTGCAAAGTTAATTACTGTCAGTGTTTCGTCGTCAATTTCTTCGATAAGTTCTTTTGCAGAAGGTAACGATTCGGCAAGTTCTTGAGAATTCTCATCAAAAAATGCGAGAAGTTCTTTTTTAACATCTTCTCTCTTGACGGGTTCTGAAGAACTTTCCACTACGAAATCGGTAATTTCATCAATATTTTCGTTCGCGATTTCTTTAATCTTTTTAGCGGTGATGCCGGATTCGAAATTTTCATTGCCTTCAAGTACATCGGTAATATCTTCCACATAAACAGTAAGAAGGTCTTTGAAAAGAGCGCTATTTGTCAAGGCATCTATTGTGTCGGCATCCAGTTGCTCAGTGCCTAAAATTTCATTAACATTATCAGTATTTTTAAGGGTTTCCGAAAGATTAAGGTTTTGAACAAAATTAATTAGTGTACGTGGATTTGTTATTGTAGTGGTTGTAGAGGTTATTGTTGCGGAAAAAGTAAAAATAACCAATGGTATGCTGAGTAAGGTTGCTAAAATGCCGGTAAAAATATTTAATGCTTTGTTTTGTTTCATAAATTTCTCCCCCAAGTTTGAGTATGTGTTTATTGTAACATATTTTCTATTTGAAAGTAAATAGAAAAATGGAAAATCACCGGTACAATTTGTCGGATTTGATGTATAAATAAAAGAACTGCAAGTTATAAAACTCAAAGTTCTTTAAAAATGGTGGAGACGGTGGGGATCGCCGTCCGCTTCGCGTACTGCAAGGCTTGTCGACCATCGCTTTGCGACAGTGCCCGACCACGCCGTTTTCGGCTAAAAAACTTGCCACCGGCAACTTTTTTATACGCCGAAACCCTCTCGGGTTCGATCCCGTTGTTCTAAAAATAAAAAACCATAGCGCTCAAAACACTACGGCTTTTAAAAATGGTGGAGACGGTGGGGATCGAACCCATGACCTCTTGAATGCCATTCAAGCGCTCTCCCAGCTGAGCTACGCCCCCGAACGTTTGTATTCTAACATAACATAAATTAAAAATCAAGAGTTTTTTTAAAATAAAAGCCCCTTTTGAAGGGGCTTATGTTATGCTCTTAAATATAGGTTTCTTTCGTTTCGGTGTTTATATATATTTAAAACCAAACCGATTCCACCATAAAGACAAATAAGAGATGTACCACCGGCACTAAAGAAGGGAAGGGTGATACCGATTACCGGTAATATTGAGGTGCACATTCCGATATTGATAACCGATTGGGCAAAAATCATTGAAAAAATGCCGATACAAACATATTTACCACTGTCTTTAGAGCAAATTTTTGCCACTCGAATACATCTTAAACATATTGCCGACAATAAAATAATAACTGCCAAGCAACCCAAAAATCCAAGTTCTTCGCCGATGCAAACAAATATAAAGTCATTACGACTTTCGGGAATTGTTCCGGCTTGAGTGAGAACGCCCTTTAAAAATCCTTGTCCCGAAAAACCACCTCCGGCTAAAGCACGTCGGCCCAGCCACTGTTGATAGCCAATGCCTTTAATATCAGCATCAATATCAAAAAGTAGCATAATTCTTGCACGGTGGTCATCGTTCATAACAAAGAAATAGATAAAGGGAGAAGCAATTAATGCACTTCCAAATGCAGCCAAGAAGTACTTCCAGGAAAGGCCGGCAGCCCACATCATACAAAGCATTATAATAGCAAAAACAAGAGCAGTTCCGTCATCGCCTTGGAAATGTATGAGCAAAATTGGCGCAGCACCGTGAGCCAAAAGGGGAAGTAAAAAACGAGGCTTATTTATATTGTTTTTAATACGACTTAAATGCAGACTGAAAGTGATTATAAAACAAATTTTTAAAAGCTCTGAAGGTTGGAAGGTTGTGAATCCTAAATCCAGCCAGGCTTTATCATCAGTACCTTCAGGTGCGATACCAATGAAGAAGGTTAGGATTACGGGAATTATTCCTAAAAGGGCTACTAGATACCACTTGCTATATATTTTTTCGAAATCAAAGGTTGAAACAAAGTCGGATCGTAGCCATGTCG
>JAZSPH010000003.1:0-10593 GCA_045537355.1 Acutalibacteraceae bacterium | reverse complement strand
AAATGGGCGAAGGTTTACCCATTGAACCAATTTTATGGGGCGCACCGGTCATATTACCGATAATCATTGTGCTTTCGGTCTGACCGAAGCCTTCAAGAATTTGTAAACCGGTGATTTTCTCAAATTGGCGATAAACCTCAGGGTTTAATGCCTCACCTGCAGTTGTCATATGTTTAACCGAAGATAAATCATATTTTGAAATGTCTTGTTTAACAAGCATTCTAAGCATAGTGGGAGGTGCACAGAAGGTGGTTATATTATGCTTTGCAAACATTGGTAATATCTCAGCCGCATCAAAACGGTCAAAGTCATACACAAAAATTGCAGCCTCACTGAGCCACTGACCGTAAAGTTTACCCCACATTGCCTTTGCCCAACCGGTGTCGGAAATTGTGAAATGCAAACCATCAGGGTCAACATTGTGCCAATACTTAGCAGTATGGAAATGACCTAAAGGATACTTGTAGTTATGAGCAGCGATTTTAGGATAACCCGATGTACCCGAAGTAAAGTACATAAGCATTAAATCACCGCCACAAGCAGTGTCCTCAGTACGATCATAATGAGTGCTGTAAAGGGTGTATTCATCGTCGAAACTGCGCCAACCTTCGCGCTCACCGTTAACAATGAACTTATATTTAACTTGTGGATTTTTCTCACAAGCCATATCAACTTGATTTGCAACATCACCATCGGCAGTACAAACAATTGCGTTAACACCGGCCGAAGCAAAACGATAATCAAAGTCTTTTTCAAGCAACTGATTTGTTGCAGGAATTGCAATAGCACCAAGTTTGTTAAGAGCCATCATGCAGAACCAGAACTGATAATGACGCTTTAAAACGAGGATTACTCTATCGCCTTTTTTAATTCCTAAAGACTTAAAGTAGTTTGCAACCTGGTTAGATGCCTTTTTAATATCCTTGAAGGTAAATCTTCTCTCAACACCTTCACGAGAAACATGTAACATTGCTAATTTCTTTGGATTTCTTTCAGCCAATGCATCAACCAAATCAAAAGCAAAGTTGAATTTTTCGGTATTTTTGAAGGAAATTGAAAGCGGTGTACCAACTTCGTTTTCTTCAATATCAATAAAGTTATTGTAAATTCTTTCTTTGGGGTCTTTCTTGTGGATAGGACCTTTAATTTCGGTCTTTAAGGTCTTAACCTCAGAAAGTTCGGGAATAGGCTCACCTGTGGGGTTCAAAACGATAGCATAGAAGGTACAATCCTCGCCCTCAACAGCAATCATACCGTGAGGTGTGGATGAATCGTAGTAAATGCTATCCCCTGCGCTTAAAATAGCAGTATGGTCGCCAACCTGAACTTTAAGTTTACCCGAGATTACGATATCGCACTCTTGACCTGCGTGGGTTGTGAGTTCTATTTCTTTGCCCTGTGCTTCTTCGCTGTAAACACTTTCAACATACAAAGGCTCAGCAATACGGTTTCTAAAAGCCGACGCTAAATTGAAATAGGTCATACCGTGAGCCTTCTCAATCTTTTGGCCTTCGCCTTTACGGGTTACAGTGTAAGATTTAAGTTTAGGGCTGGAACCTTCGATAATATCGGTTACGTCAACATTAAAAACATTTGCGCAACGGTAAATAAAAGCAAAGTTTAAGTCACTTTCACCGTTTTCGCATTTAAGATACTCCTCGGTTGTAACAGCAGTTTTAAGAGCCATTTCTTCTACAGAAAGACCCTCAATTTCACGCAATTCTTTAATACGCCCTGCCATTTCCTTGATTTTAAAATCAAGACCGCTAATTCCGTTCATAATTTCCATCCTTTTATTTGTGATTGGACAGGCAAAAAACAATAAACGCCCGTCCCAAAGTTTAACTTTGAGACGAGCAAAAAATCTTTACCCGCGGTACCACTCAAATTGCAGTTAAACACTGCCCCTCAGGGTCCAACAACCCTTAATGCCTTTACGCAGCAATCACGGAGAAGTTCTACTCGCCACAATGGTTTTCTTCCTCTCGGCTCAGAAGCTACAAACACAAAATCAGCCACGATAACTTGCACCAACCGTTATCTCTCTAAAGAAGCATACAATGTGCACTCTTCGTCTACGCCTTTTTAAACGAAAAAATTATATCACAACAAAATCATTTTGTCAACATTTTTGAGTGAAAATATTGTCGCATTAACTGTTTCCCAAATCCTCTTTGGCCGAAACCATTACCTGCTTATCGTAACCTGCAAATTTTTCATCAACATTTTCGGGTAATGATTTGGTTGTAAACATACTGACAATTGGTACAATAACCATTCCGCCCATCATTGCAAAAACACCGGAATACAAGGAGTTTTGGAAAATAAAGTCCAACACTCCACCCGACAAAGCTATGACCTTTAAGGAAACCAATAATTGGAAAATCATAACCGAAACACCAAAAATAAAGGTTGTTAAAACAGCCGATTTGGTTACCTTTTTCCAGTAAAGTCCATATAAGAAAGGTGCTAAAAACGCTCCTGCCAAAGCGCCCCAAGAAACGCCCATCATTTGAGCAATAAATACAAAGTCTTTCCAAACAGAATCTTTTAAAATTGCAATAACAGCAGAGATTACAATAAAGAAAAGAATCAATACTCTTAAAACGGTGATTTCCTTTTTATCATCACTCATTTTCTTGGCCGGTACTATAACATCCAAAGCCAATGTCGAAGCCGATGTTAAAACGAGGGATGAAAGGGTCGACATTGAAGCCGAAAGTACCAATACAATTACAATTCCGATTATATATGGAGAAAGATTCGAAAGCATTGAGGGAACAATAAAGTCAAAACCATTTGCCGCCACACTTTCACTTGTAACAAATAATCTGCCAAATCCACCTAAGAAATAACATCCACCTGCAACAATTACTGCAAAAACAGTGGAAATTAATGTTCCTTTTTTAATAGCCGACTCGTTGGAAATTGCATAAAATTTACCAACCATTTGAGGTAATCCCCAAGTGCCTAATGAAGTCAACAATACAACAACGGTCAAGAATAAGGGATTTGGTCCTAAAAGCGAAGTGTATTCCCAACCACTGGTTTCGGCGATTAAATTAACCGATTCCTTAAAGCCACCGTTAACATTTAAAGTGGCAATAATAACTGCCACAATGCCAACTAACATAACAATTCCTTGAATAAAATCGTTTATAGCAGTTGCCATATAGCCACCAAAGATTACATAAAGACCTGTTAAAATGGCCATAACCAAAATGCAAACCCAGTAAGGTATATCGAAAGCAATTCCAAACAAACTTGAAAGTCCGTTATAAAGGGAAGCAGTATAAGGAATAAGGAAAACAAAAACGATTATGGATGCCACAATTTTAAGAGGTTTAGAATTATATCTTTTCTCAAAAAAGTCAGGCATCGTTTTTGAGTTTAAGTGTTGGGTCATAATCCTTGTGCGACGACCCAAAACTTTCCAAGCAAGTAATGAGCCGATAAAAGCGTTACCAAGTCCAATCCAGGTAGATGCCAAACCAAAATTCCAACCAAACTGACCTGCATATCCCACAAAAATAACAGCGGAGAAATAGGATGTTCCGTAAGCAAAGGCAGTAAGCCAAGGTCCAACCGAACGGCCGCCCAAAACAAAACCATCAACATCGGTTGCATGTTTGCTGCAATATAGGCCTACGCCAATCATAAGAGCAAAAAAGCCCACAACCAAAATTACCGTAAATATTTCTCCTGTCATTATAAATTACCTTCTTTTAACTGTTAATTTGCGCCTCAACAAGGCTAACCTTGCAATATTTTTCTCTCAAAACAGGTTTTTCAATTTTTCCTGTTGGATTGCGAGGAACCTTATCGAAGAAAATAGTTTTCGGACGTTTGTAACGAGGTAATGCTTCACAAAAAGCATTAATTTCTTCTTCCGAAGTTGTCATTCCATCCTTAATTTCAATAATTGCAGCAGTAATTTCGCCTAGTCTTGCATCGGGCAAACCAATTACTGCAACATCCTTAATTTTATCATTTGAACGCAAGAAGTCCTCAATTTGAACGGGGTAAATATTCTCGCCACCCGAAATTACAACATCCTTCTTACGGTCAACCAAATAAATGAAGCCATCTTCATCCATTTTAGCCATATCGCCGGTATAAAGCCAACCATTTTTAAGAACTTCATCGGTTGCCTCTTCGTTCTTATAGTAACAGGTCATAACACCTGCACCTTTGACAATTAGTTCGCCAACTTCGCCCCCAGACACCGAGTTGCCATTTTCATCAACAATGTCAACTTCCCAATTAAATCCGGCTTTACCGATAGCGCCAACCTTGTGAATATTTTCAACACCTAAATGAACGCAACCGGGTCCGATTGACTCGGATAAACCATAGTTTGTATCGTATTGATGATTTGGGAAAACTTCCTTCCAACGCTTAATAAGACTGGGAGGAACGGGTTGAGCGCCGATGTGCATAAGTCTCCAACCATCAAGTCTGTAATCATTAAGATTAATTCTTCCCGACTCAATTGCATCCAACATATCCTGTGCCCACGGAACCAACAACCAAACTATTGTACATTTTTCATCCGAGGCAGCACGTAAAATCCACTCAGGTTTAACACCTCTGAGTAAAACAGCCTTACCACCCGACACCAAAGAACCAAACCAGTGCATTTTAGCACCTGTATGGTATAAAGGTGGAATACAAAGGAAAACATCATCCTTGGTTTGTCCATGGTGATTTTGCTCGGTGAGACAAGCGCTTACCAAGGATTCGTGATTATGTAAGATAGCCTTGGGAAAACCGGTTGTACCCGAAGAAAAATAAATTGCAGCATTATCCTCTTCACTCAATAATACCGGAGGAGGATTAGAAGAGCAATAAGAGCAAAGGCTCATACAATCCTCGGCATACTCAGGAGCATCATTACCCACAAAAAAGAAGGTACTTACTCCACGAAGGTCTTTATGTATCGGCTCCATACGGCTAATAAATTCAGGTCCAAATACTAACACATTAGCATCAGCTAATTCAAGACAATATTTAATCTCATCACTCGAATAACGGAAATTCATTGGTACTGCCAAGCAGCCGGCTTTTAATATACCAAAATAAATTGGAAGCCACTCAAGACAATTCATCAAAAGAATTGCAACCTTGTCCCCTTTTTTAAGTCCACGACTCAAAAGAAGGTTAGCAAAACGGTTTGCTCTTCTGTCAAAATCCTGCCAAGTAATTTCTCTTCTGTAAGGAGTGTCGGGAGATGAGCTTTCAATCAAGTTAAACTCACGCCAAGTTGTTGCACGGTCTCTCTCCTCAGAAGGATTAATCTCAACCAAAGCGGTCTCCAAACCATTTAGTCTTGCGTTTTTTTCTAAAAAATCTGTAATTACCATAAATTACTCCTAAAAATTTAATGCTTTAACAGTTTAACACTTTTAAGCGCTAAAGTCAAGCACTTTTTTATAACCACTCAAAATTGAGTGGTTATGCTTCAATTATATCATTTTCTTTTAATGTTTTAACGAATATTTCTACATTGCTCAAAGCCAGAAGCTTTGATAAATTAAGTTCCGAAATCAACCTATTTACCATTTCATCTCTTGAAATATCTTCCCTCATCAAATTCCATAAATATACTGCAACCTCATTTAAAACAATAACATTGTTAAAATCCTTCACCTTTGACTTATCAGCAACAATTGTATGCCTGCCTGAAATGGTTTTGAGTCGATAACCCTCCTTAATCTTCATAAAAACACCTCCATTACTAAAATATTAATTGTAATTCTTATTGCAAGTAAAAAAAATATGGTGTATAATAACTTAAAAACCTTAGGAGAAAAAATATGAACTTCAATAATTCCACCGATGCTTACTTTGAACAAATTGTTCGCATAAAAAAAACGACTAAGACCATATTTGCAATTATAGGTATATGGGCCTTAGCATTAATTTTAACTTTTTTATTATTCACCATAATTATTCCTTTAATTCCCGCTTTATCATCAATTGTAATTTTCATTTGTTTTGGTATTGCTTACGGAGCATATTGGCTTTCTACTAAATTAAATGTCGAATATGAATATATTATAACCAACGGTTGGATGGATATTGATAAAATCACAAACAAAAGCACAAGAAAAAGAATTAGTGGTTTTGAACTTTCAAATGTAACCAGACTCGAAGAATTCAATCCTGTTGCAATTTCAAATATGAATAAAAAAGATGTTGTAATTGCTTGCAACGAGAAGGATGAAAACGCTTATCTTCTAATCGCCGAGCGCGAAGGCAAAGGTAACGCTGTTGTGGTTATCTCCCCCAACGAAAAAATCCAATCGGCCATAATAAAATTTGCCCCGAAATTTATTACTAACAGTGCTTTTAAAAACTAACTTAAGAGGTGTCGTTTATGTCGGTACTAACCAAAGCCCAAGTCAAAAAAGCTGAGGAAAATGCCGTTTTAAACGGCGCTTTTTCTTTTAAAGATTTAATGTTTACTGCAGGAAGTTTAGTCGCCAAAAAGATTACCGATAACTTTGAAATTAGAACTAAAGATATTGCAGTTCTTATTGGCAAAGGCAACAATGGTGGTGATGGTTGTGTTATTGCCAACCTGCTTTCAAAATCAGGTGCAAATGTAACCGTAATTACACCATTTGGACCTCCCGTTACCGAAAACGCTAAATATTATTATGATAATTTAAAGGCAAATATTACTTCAAAAATAGAAAAAGATTACGATATTATAATAGACGCTTTGTTCGGGTTTGGCTTTCAAGGAAAACTCCCTGACAACATAAAGGAAATTATTGAAACTGCAAACCAACAAAAAGCGCTCAAAATAGCCGTCGATATTCCATCAGGTATTGAGTGTGACAACGGGAAGGTTGAGTCTGTTGCTTTCATGGCCGATTATACCTTTACCTTTATTGCATTAAAACCTTGCTTTATGCTACCTCCCGGCAGTAATTACTGTGGTAAGGTGGAAGTTCTTGATATCGGTGTGAAAACCGATGAATATACCTATCGAACCTTAAAGGAACCCACCTTTAAAAAGCGACTTCACAACTCCCATAAAGGAACTTACGGTACTTCTTTGCTAATTTGTGGCAGTTACGGCATGGCCGGTGCTTTGATGATGGCGGCAAAATCAGCCCTTAGAAGTGGTCTTGGAATTGTGAAATGTATTATTCCCAAAAGCATATATATTCCCTTTACAAGATTTTTACCCGAAGCCGTTTGTCTGCCCCACAAGGAAACACGCAAAGGCACAATTAAATTTAATTTGAAGTTTTTCAAAAAACACATTAATTCGGCAGACAGTGTTTTGTTTGGTCCCGGTATTGGAAAACACAAGGAAAACTTAAAAATCTTAAAGTTTTTACTGAAAACCGACAAACCATTAGTAATAGATGCCGATGGTATAAATACATTAAGTGAGCGCATAGACTTATTAAGACAATGTAAAGCTCCCTTAATTTTAACGCCACACCCTGCCGAAATGTCACGCCTTATTAGTGTGCCCGTAAACGAAATTGAAACCGACCGACCAAAATTTGCTTCAGAGTTTGCAAAAAAACACGGTTGTACCCTTATTTTAAAAGGCAGTAATACTATCGTTGCTGATAGCGAAGGCAATGTATTCTTTAACATCATTGGAAACAACGGTATGGCAACAGGTGGAAGTGGCGATGTTTTGTCAGGTATTATTGCATCATATTTAGCCCAAGGTTATTCCCCCATTGATGCCGCTAAGTTTGCTGTATATGTTCATTCCTTTGCTGCCGACAAAGCTCTCCTAAAACGCAGTGAACACGCACTTTTACCCACCGACATTATTGAGGAGCTTTAATTTTTAAAAGGTGTTGTTTTACTTTGAAAAAATTACTTCTCCCCTTTCTCATTCTTTGTTTCATCTGCAGTTGTTCTGAAAATACTACTGTCAAACCCCAAACCCAAAGCCTTGAATTCAACATTGAATGTACCATTAAAAAAGAAAAATACACCTTTTTAGCCCAGTGCGACAATAATTCTAATCTCACTTTAACTATCAAAAAACCAAAATCTCTGGAAAATTTAAAAATCAGTTTTTCAAATGCAACCCACAAAATAAATTTTTTAGGGCTCGAAAAAGAACTCCCTCTCGACAGTTTCGAAAAGGAGTCCCCAATAAGAATTTTTTATGAAGGATTTTTAAAATCCAAATACACCGCTGAACTTGTGTTTCAGGATAATGAATATTTTTTAGAATATCGTTTTGATGATAATAAATACCGGTTTTATTTCAGTCAAAAGGGCCTCCCACTTTCAATTAAGGGAACCAATAACGATATAAATATTCTAATCAAAGGTGTAAAAATTTTAAACTGATTTATTTAAAATCGCCGTCAGAACTGTGATGTCATCCTCGCGTGCATCGGTTCGGCGGCGTTTTGCACATTCACACAATCTTTCAGCCAAACTTTGAGCCGTGCCATCGGTCCATGTTTCGATTTCTTCTCTAATCCAGTCAATACCCTCGCTGACTGCACCATCCGACATCATAACAACAATATCCCCCACTTTACATTTTACAGTTGCTTTATCAAATCCAATATCTCTCAAAATTCCGGCCGGAAGCGATGTGCTTTCGGCTTTTCCCGTTCTTCCCGAACGCCTGATAATTGTGGGTGCTGCACCTGCTTTGTAAAGTTCAATTTGACCCGTGAATAAATCGATACTGGCAACATCCACGGTTGCAAGTGATTCATCTGTTGATTTAAACAACATTGAAGAATTCAAAAATCTTAAAGAACAGTCATATCCAAAACCCGCCTTCACCAAACGAGACATAAGCCCACAGGCCATTGCGCCGTCTACAGCAGCACGACCACCCGTTCCCATACCGTCGCTTAATACCATCAAAAAATGTCCTCTGCCATCATTAAAACACTTGTAAGCATCCCCACACATTTTGGCGTCGTTGGCGCATATTTGCTCAGCGCCGTAATCAATAGTAATATCAGCCTTTTCGTTTAAGATTATAAAAATTTCTCCACCAACTTCACTAACATTCGGCACATCAAAATTACGCTCACAGACAATGGATGCAACCTTCATCACCTTCATTTTATTAATAACCAAATCACTATCTTTTTTTAGTTTAAATTCAAGGGTAATTCTTCCAAACTTATCAATTCGACAACCGGCTTCCGAAACTCTAATATCCAAATCTTTAAAAGCCGTAGCAACATTCTCGGCCATAACACTATCAAAATGTTCATCATTTCTAAAATCTTCACCAAGGTCGCTTAACATATCCGAAATACCATCAAACTGGTCCGACACCACCGACCGCACTTCATCGAGCCGATTTTCGGCCGATATTCTCGAAGCATATTCCGAATACTTTCTAAAGGTTACATTACTTATCTTAGAAACCCTTAAGCATCTTCCTTTAAACTCTTCAGGGATAGCGCCATCCATATTATTTTCGTTGTTCTTTATTGCTTTGGTTATGTCCATTATTGCATCAACGGTACTTTTTCTTCTGGTTTCCCAACAATGCACCCTTAGTTTGCATCCTGCACAAGCCTCTTGCTCAATGTTGTAAATCACCTTGTTAAAATCAGGAGAATTAATTTGCGCCAATTTTTGAGACACCTGCTCCACCGTTTCGGAGACATCTTTTAAAGCGTTTGAAGCCAAATTCAGTCGCATTGTAAGAGATTTCTTTATCCCTTCACAAGAGGTCATTTTTGGGTATAAGGAAAACACTTTTCCAAAAGCGATGCCAACATTTTTGGGTGTGAAAACAAATAATATACTTCCGATAATCGACTCTGACATTATATATGCCACCTGAGTTGCCTCTCCTGAAATCACACTACCAATAAAACTCAAAGCCACCAATATCATTATTTGAGCGTATTTTCCCAAATTTGCAAAGACGCCACACATCAAACCCGAAAGGGCAAATGTTAAACCAAGTGTTCCACCCGAGCCGCTTAATAAAAGTGAAAATCCAATGGTAATCCCACTAATGGAACCGGCAATTATTCCTCCGTACTTGGATGCAATTAAAATAATTAAAACACCCAAAATCCGACCCAATGAAACGCTAAAAATCTCAAAAGAATAAAGCCCCATAATCACTATGCTTAAAGTAAGTAACAAACTCGCCAATTCTTCTGAGGAAAAACCTATCAATTCCCTTTCAAAGGCTCTGAAAGTTTTACAAATAAAAAACGCTGCCATTCCGCACAATAAACCTTCGGTTAAAAAGTTCAGGACATCGGCTTGTCCTGTGCCAAGTGAAGTAAATCCGGTCAAACTACAAGCCAAAAAAGAAATAAGAGCACAAAAAAGCGAATTATTAGCAATCTTTTTGTATCCCGAAAGTAATAATTTGATTGAAAGGACGGCAAACAAGGCGGCAATGTATCTAAAACCAGACACATCACTTGCAGGAATAAAATAACTTATAAAAGCCCCCACCATTGATGCAGGTAAAAAACAACTGTTACACCCACCAAGAAAAGCAATACCAAATGGCATAAATTTACCTAAAACAACACCTCGACAGGTAAATGCCGAAACAAGGGACACCAAAACATGCACTGTAACTGCCGAACTTAATTCTTT
>JAZSPH010000017.1:0-5528 GCA_045537355.1 Acutalibacteraceae bacterium | reverse complement strand
AAGCTTTATAGCTCATTTTTCGGAACGGCACAGAGTCCGTTCCCTACTAATGCTGACGCATTAATAATTGTCCTTGATTTATATGATTTCTCATAAGAATCGTCGGGTCCTTATTACTTGTCGTTGTTTAATTTTCAAGGTTCGTTTCGCGCTCTTTTCTCAAGGCGCCCGATTATAATACCACACACACCCGGCTTTGTCAACACTTTTTTTAAACTTTTTTTAAAAAATTTTTTATTGCCTTTTTCGGCACAATATCTAGTGTTTTACTGTGCTAAAGACCACATTTGAAAACAAAAAATAAGGGAGCAAATTGCCCCCTTATATATATAATGTGTATGCGATAGGTTATCCGAGGATAACAATACCCGTGATTACAAGTGCGATTACGGCGTAATGTTTCCAGGACATTTTCTCTTTTAAGAAAATTCTGCTCCACAAAACAGAGATTGCACAATAAGCCGAGATGATTACCATACCGGCCGAGAAATCACTGAACATAACCGCCATATAGAACACTTGTCCAATAGTCTCGCAAAGACCACCAAGCATAAAGGCTTTACTGCCTTTGAAAACAACGTCCTTTTTAACAAATTTAAGCCAAATAAAGGCAAAAATCGCGAAACATAAGAAGGTAAGTTCAAAAGCCGAGTTTGCAGCGTAATCGCTGAGTTCGATGCCGGTTTTCTCAATAAAACTGTCCGAGAAAAGGAATTCATCCCCTGCTGTACCCAAAGCATCAATTACGAGGTACAAAATCGGAAGCAAAAAAGCCAAAATGCTCTTAGCATATTTACGGTTTGCTCTTTCCTGTCGTGCTCTTTTGATTTCCTCATCCTCGTGCTGTTCAACAAAGCCCAATGCCACGATACCAACAGTTATCATAGCGATACCAACAACGGTGGTAACGGTAATTTCGTCAAGAGAGAAAATTCCGAAGGCCAAGCACAAAATAAACGCCAAAGCACCCGATGAGTTACAAATGGGAGAAGAAATTGAAAGTTCGATATAACGCAAACTAACATATCCCAAAATCATAGCAAATATGTAAACTGCCGCAATCGGTAAATAATGAACAAAGTCCATCATTTTAAAGTCGGTATAGAACAAACTTGCAACTATTTTATGAACACCCTGGACGCCCACGGTGCTGTCAATTATTGCACCACCGATTAAGGTTATGAAGAAATGTATTCCCATTATAAGACCAACGGCGAATACAACCTTCCAGTGGCTGTTCTTGTCTCTCTCCCTTGTTCCCATTTTCGAGAAAAGGTCGGAACCACTCCAACAAAGGAGGGCTAAAATTGATAATAAGTAATACAAAACGTTTTCCTCCAACAAATATTGATTTTTTATTTGAAATCAGTATTTATCGGGGGTGGTCGACGTCTGAAGTGCCTTGAAGACACTTGTTTTTTAAGTCTTTTTGTCATACACTACTCCGCAAGTTTTTTTGCAAATTCAGCGAGTTCTTCATCCGAGAAAAACTCGATTGTAAGTTTGCCTTTACCCTTGCCCGTGGGGGTTACGGTTACCTTGCGGCGAAGTTCGTTTTTAAGGGAAATTTCCACCTCATTATAGAAGGTGGGTTTTGATTTTTTGGTGGGTTTAGAGGGGGAAGATTTGGCCATTTTTTCAAGTGTGCGAACATTTTCACCTTCTAATGCTAAGTTCAACATTTGAGCTCTCAAATCGGGGTCCTCGACGGCCAACAAAGCCCTTGCGTGACCGGCGGTAATTCTACCATATCTCAAGGCTTCAAGCTCTTCCTCGTTTAAATTAAGAAGTCTCAAGGCGTTTGCAATGGCGCTTCTCGACTTAGCCATTTTGGTTGCAACCTGTTCTTGGGTAAGACCGAAATTATCCATCAAACTCTTATATCCCAAAGCCTCTTCAACGGCATTTAAGTCTTCACGTTGCAAATTCTCAACCAAAGCCATTTCCATTAAGCTTTGCTCATCGGTATCCTTTACAACAACGGGGATTTCGGTAAGACCCGCCAAACGGCTGGCCCTCCAACGGCGTTCACCTGCGATGATTACATATCCCCCACCGATTGTGGGTCGAACAACGATAGGTTGAATTAAACCGTGTTCCGAAATGCTTTGCGCCAAGGAATTCAGCGCCTCATCATCAAAATCCTTACGAGGTTGGTTTCGGTTAGGTTCAATGTCATTTATATTAAGTGTTACAATTTTCTCGCTATATGTAGAATTCTCATCAAAAATGCTTTCAATTCCACGACCGAGACCTCTGTTTTTTAAAGCCATTTTACATTCTCCTGTTTTTCTTTAAAAATTCTTTTGCCAAATCATTATAGGCATGGGCGCCTTTTGAGCGCTTATCGTAATACTGAATAGGCATACCGTAACTTGGAGCCTCGGAAAGGCGCACTGCACGAGGAATTGCAGTTCTGTAAAGTTTGTTGGCAAAATACTTCTTAATTTCAGCCACAACCTGATGGGTTAGATTAAGTCGGCCATCAAACATGGTGAGAATTATACCTTCCAACTCTAAGGTCGGGTTGTAAAGTCTTTTTACCTGGCGAACGGTTGCCATCAACTGAGAAAGACCTTCCAAAGCAAAGTATTCGCATTGAATCGGCACAAGCAAGGTATCGCTTGCATTCAGGGCGTTTACGGTTATAAGTCCCAAAGATGGTGGGCAGTCGATAAATATGTAATCATAAACTTCCCTGACGGTGGAAAGGGCCAATTTCAGTTGATCCACTCGGCGATCAACTTCGATTAAATCCACCTCGGCAGCTGCCAAATCGATAGATGCAGGGATAATGTCCACATTTTCGAACTCGGTTTTAACTGCTGCTTTGTCGGCAGTAGTTTTGCCGATTAGAAGGTCATAGGATGTGAGCGCAACCTTCTTTTTATTTATTCCATAACCACTTGTGGTGTTTCCTTGGGGGTCAGCGTCCACTAAAAGCACCTTTTTACCCTCAATTCCCACTGCTGCGGCAAGGTTTACTGCGGTTGTGGTTTTTCCCACACCGCCTTTTTGGTTTACTATGGAGATGATTTTACCCATTTTTTACTCCTTTGTTTCACGTGAAACATCATTTTTTGTACTTTCATTACAATTATATCAGTTTAAAAGGAATTTGTAAAGTGGATAAGTTAGGATTTATCACCAGGTTTAAACAAAAGCGCCATTACGAGACCTGCGAAAACCGATGCGGCAATACCTGCCGATGTAGCAGTAAGACCACCCGAAAGAGCTCCGATTAAGCCATATTCTTGCACTGCTTCCCGAACTCCCTTGGCTAAGCTATATCCAAAACCCGTCAGTGGCACCGTTGCGCCTGCTCCGGCGAATTCCACAATAGGCTCGTAACAACCGAGAGCCGTAAGCAAAACACCCGAAACGACAAAGGAAACCAATATTCTTGCCGGGGTAAGTTTGGTAAAATCAATTAAAACCTGACCTACCAAACAAATTGCACCGCCCACCAAAAAAGCCTTTAAACAACTAAGTAAAATTCCCATAAATCTCTCCAAAAAAGAAAAAATAGTAGTGTTTCACGTGAAACACTACTATTTTGTGCTAAATTTAATCGGTTATTCCGAAACATTTAAAAATCTCGTTTTTGGTTTCTTCGTAATCCAAATGTCTTACAAGAAGGTTATCAGCCGTTTCGCTACGGGTGATTATTCTTATATTACAGGTTTTGTAAAATGGGTCAAGGGGATAACGATAAAGCTTGATTTCACCCACTTTTTCTTTAGGGCAATAAAAACGGCATTTTCTTAAACCTTTTATGCCTCTCGCATAAACCGTGTTGCCGAAGGACACCTGGCAATATTTATATTCATTGTGGCAAAGGTAGGCATAATAAAGAATTATGGAACCCAAAACCAAGGTCATAAAGGCAACGAGTCGGCTAAATTCATCAAACCTTAAACCTAAAACAATGGCCGCAACAAGCAAAATGGCCATATATATTTCTGCCCAGAAGAAATAACGGTTTAAATGAACGGCGCCAACCTTGGACTTCAAACTCTTTCCACTAATACACAAAAATGGAAAATAGTCGCCGAACATTTCCTTAATTTCTTTATATTTACCACAGGGCACAAGAAGTTGAGATTCGCTCTTGGCTTCACCAAAGCCACCAACATTTACCTTCATTGAATAACGTTTAAGGAATTTCATGAGCCAGGTTTGCTCGATTTTAACATTATTAATCGAGCTCTTTTTAAAGGATGTTCTAAGCATTACAAGTAAACCCGAACGAACCTCAACTCGGTCATCGTTAAGATAAATTCTAAATCTGAGATATCTCAAGAAGGAATAAACAAAGGAAATTGCGAAACTGCAAAGCAAAATAAAGGTTACGGTGTTAACTATAGGTGGGAAGTGGGTTTGGAAGGTGTTGGACACACTGTTTATTTGGTCCAAAAGTTCGTTAACACCTCGACCCGTCAGTCGGGCTATGGAGTTTAAAATAGGAACTCCCACAAGCAAACCGGTAAAGGCCGAAGATGTTGCCGCCGCCAAAATCGCGATTTTAACGGGAGAAAAGCGCACCGGCTCACCCTCCTTTGTGCCGTAAAGCAGGTGGGAAACGGCGTGGGCATCTTTTCGACTTAATTTAAAGCTATAGTCGGTTTTGGTTCGGCTTCCTGCCTCGGTATTAATACGGAAGGTTACACAACCAAAAATATAATCCAAGGGGCTTTGTTCCGACTGAACCGAGGAAAGTCCCCCAATAGGAATAACCGCCTTGCGAATTATAAAAATTCCGTCGCGAACCGTTACGTACCTCTCGTGACAATGAAGTCTAAAAAAATACCAACGAGCTGTACCAAAAAGCACAATTCCACCAAACAAAAGCGTTTCAGCCCCCAAAACCCGGGTTACTTGGCCGTCCTTTATATATTGAATAACACCACGTAAAACAGGAATAAGCAAAAGGGGTAAAAAGGGTTTGATTATGCTTAATATCATTAAAGGGTGGGCTTTGAAATCTCGTTTCATTTCTCGCCCTCCGCCAAAGTCTTAATGAATTTGGCTGTATCGGCTGCAGGAAGTTCAGGAATTAAAGTTCGGCTTCTTGCAGCCTTCAGGATAACGGCGCTAAGCCCCATAGCTTTAGCCAAAGGAGACGTAATACTCTCGGCATAAATCATTTTGGAATAGGGCATAATGTGGGTCATTTTAATAATAACACCACTTTCAATTACCACAGCACCGTTTATATATTTAATTCGGTAACCTTTAAAAAGACTTGGCAAATACCAAAGAAACAAGGCCTCGTAAAGGCAAATCACAATCAGGGTTGCAGGTAAAAACCAGTCATAAGAATGGAAAAAATAGGAGAAAACGCCAAAAAACAAAAGCACTGCGATTGTAACCCTAATTTTCCACAAATTCAGAGTTTTTCTTGGTAATCTTAATTCTTCCATTTTTTCACCTACTCACCTTTAATTTTTTTCCAATATTCTTTGTAATTTTGTTCGATTTTATTATCGCCGAACTCATAGTATTTTTTATCTTTAACCACATCGGGT
>JAZSPH010000082.1:0-14787 GCA_045537355.1 Acutalibacteraceae bacterium | reverse complement strand
ATACAATTAATCAGTGTTGACAATATCATGCATTCATAACATGGGCCGCGAATGGGAATGTGTGTTAAGAATGATTTCTTCAAAAAAATCTTACCATGCATTCACAGTCTTGAGCTAGCTCACGATATGGTTTTTGCACTTATAAGTGCTGACTGTGACAGTTTTTTTGAATATGATTACATCGGTGTTCATCATCGCCGTCATGATAATAATGCTGCGAATGAAGAAAGCCGTATTTCAAAACTTCTTAATCTCAAGAGGAAACTCAGAGATATAAAAGTTTATAATGATTTGATTTCGGGAGTACTCTCGGCGTCACTTCCGCTCAGTGAGCTTACACAAAACAAAATCAAATCAAAATTGGACTTCTCGCTTTTAAGAGAGGAAGCTTTAAAAGAGCGAAGCTTTGCTAAAATGATAAAAGCTTATAAAGGTTTAAACAAAGAGACGTTTCGTATGGCAACATTGTTGTGCGATATCTGGATTATTTGCTTTGGCAATTGTAAAAAATAAGGAGATTTTAAATGGTAATTTCGAAAACAAAGGTATATGAAGTTTTAGATAAATTATCTATGGTGTTACTTTGTGTACTAATGGTAGATGTTTGCATCTTGGCGCATTTAAAACTTTTTGATGTTGCTTTTTTTGGAAATAGAATGGCTTTGCTTCTTGCATTGATAATAGTTTCTATACCAAAAATGATAATGAACTTTAAAAACATTATTAAAAACAAATTTGTTTTGATGATTTTAGCCTTTGGTGTTTGGATTGTATTTTCTACTATTTTAGGTTTGGTTAATAACAATAGCATAAAAATACTCACTATCGACGTAAAAGGATTTTTCTATTTTGTTTTTATCCCCGTTGCGCTATGTGTTTTAGATACAAAAGAAAGAATTCATACATTAATGAAGGTTTTAATGTATGCAACCATAGCTATTTCGGCAATATATTTAGCGCATTTGATTATATATTTGGTGTCATACAAAACATTTAACCAATTAATGGCTTTTGGTATGAAAACCAAGTTCTCGATAATTTCAAGTGTAACTCCAAAAATTCCACGTATTTTCATTGCAAACGCAATGTTCTTGTTATGTGGATGCGCCTTTCCGTTGTATTTCTTTATTGAGGAAAAGGATGCTTCTAAGAAAAAACTTGTACAATATCCGTTGATATGTGGTTTATCTCTTTTCTCATTGATGATAACCTATACTCGTTCGGTATATGTTGGAATATTCGTCGCATTGGTAGGTTGCTTAGCGACATATATTATAAAAACTCCGGTAAAAACTATTAAAAGACTTTTCGCATTTATACTTGTAAGCATAGCAACTTTTTTAGTAGTGGTTGGATCATTTAATATAAGTCAAAAAACCGATTATTTATCTTTTGCGATTGCAAGAACCTTTGGAACTATTTCAATCCAGGGCACAGGTGATACAAATAGTAAAACCGAAAGTGTTGTAAGTTCTAATACTACTGAGAGTTCCTCTGAACCCACCAGCAGTACAGTGGTTGACAACTCTTCAACACCTGAAAGTAGCACTGTAACCCCAAGTTCTTCTGAAATTGTTAACAGCACAGTGGTTGACAATTCCTCTAAGCCCACTGATACTAAATTAGAAGATGAGTTTGGATACTATCTTGATGAAACCAAAAAATCAGATAAATTAAGAACCTTAACTGTTAATGAATTGTTGGAAAACATAAAAGCTTCTCCCATAATCGGACATGGATTAGGTAAGGGACTTAAGGTAAGAGGCAATGGAGAAAGTCTTAACGAATATTCCTACTTGGATATTATGTCTAAGACCGGTATCATTGGATTAGTATTGTTTGTACTCCCGGCTCTTTATATGGTATTTGCTTTATTGTTCAAAAAGGGCAAAAAGTTTAATATGGCAAAAATATGGGTATCGGTATTATTAGGATTTATGGTATTCTCTTATTTTAATCCTTATATGCCCTGCTCATTGGGAATTCTAATGTATTGTTGCGCAATTGCATCATTTGAAATTTGCAATAAATTAGATAAAGAAGGTCAAATAGATTAGTTTTCTAATATAAATTTATTTGAGAAAGGATATGCCCTTATGAAAGGAATTATTTTAGCCGGCGGTGCCGGAACAAGACTTTATCCTTTAACCATGGTGACTTCTAAACAGTTATTACCTGTTTATGACAAGCCAATGATTTACTATCCATTGTCAACACTTATGTTGGCAGGAATTAAGGATATTCTTGTAATTTCAACCCCTGAGGATACACCTCGTTTCGAAAACTTGTTAGGCGATGGAAGCCAATTTGGTGTTAAACTTTCTTATAAGGTTCAACCTTCTCCCGATGGTTTGGCACAAGCTTTCATTTTGGGTAAAGAATTTATTGGTGACGATGCTTGCGCTATGGTATTGGGCGATAATATTTTCTATGGCAACGGTTTCAGCAAGGTTTTAAAACAAGCTGTTGTAGATGCTGAGGAAAACAACAAAGCCACCGTTTTTGGTTATTATGTTAATGACCCCGAGCGTTTCGGAATTGTGGAATTCGATGATGACGGCAAGGTATTGTCGGTTGAAGAAAAACCACAAAATCCAAAGAGCAATTATGCTATAACCGGACTTTACTTCTATCCCGCCAAGGTTTCCCAAATGGCGGAGGAGGTTAAGCCTTCGGCCAGAGGCGAACTTGAAATCACCACTTTAAATGATATGTATTTAAAAGAGGAAAGACTTGGAGTTCAACTTTTAGGCAGAGGCTATGCTTGGCTTGACACCGGCACAATGGATTCTTTGGTTGAGGCAGCAAACTTTGTTCATATGGTTGAAAAACGCCAAGGAATTAAGATTTCTGCTCCCGAAGAAATTGCTTTTAAAAATGGTTGGATTAGCCGTGAAAAGTTATTTGAATCGGCTGAAAAATATGGCAAATCTCCCTATGGCGCACATTTAAAGGCTGTAGCTGAAGATAAAATTAAATATTAAGGAGTAAAATCATGACTATTATTGTAACCGGAGGAGCCGGATTTATCGGTTCAAACTTTGTATTCCATATGCTTGACAAATATCCTGATTACAGAATTATTTGTTTAGATAAATTGACCTATGCAGGTAACCTTTCAACATTAGCACCTGTAATGGACAACCCTAATTTCCGTTTTGTAAAGCTCGATATTTGCGACCGTGAGGGTGTTTACAAACTTTTTGAAGAAGAGAAGCCCGATGTAATCGTTAACTTTGCTGCTGAAAGCCATGTTGACCGTTCCATCGAAAATCCCGAGATTTTCTTACAAACCAACATTTTGGGTACTCAGGTACTTATGGACGCTTGCCGCAAATATGGCATTCAGCGTTATCACCAAGTTTCCACCGATGAGGTTTATGGCGACCTTCCATTAGACCGTCCCGACCTTTTCTTCACCGAGGAAACTCCAATTCATACTTCTTCACCTTATTCCAGCTCTAAAGCAGGTGCAGATTTATTGGTACTTGCTTACCATCGTACATTTGGTCTTCCTGTTACAATTTCTCGTTGCTCAAATAACTACGGACCTTACCACTTCCCCGAGAAGTTAATTCCTTTGATGATAGCAAATGCTTTAAATGACAAGCCTCTTCCTGTTTATGGCGAGGGTCTTAATGTTCGCGACTGGCTTTATGTTGAGGATCATTGTAAAGCAATTGACCTTATTATCCACAAGGGTAAGGTAGGCGAGGTTTACAATATCGGTGGTCACAACGAAATGAAGAACATTGATATTGTTAAGATTATTTGTAAGGCATTAGATAAGCCTGAAAGCCTTATTACTTATGTTACCGACCGTAAGGGTCATGATATGCGTTACGCTATCGACCCCACTAAGATTCATAATGAGTTGGGTTGGCTTCCCGAAACCAAGTTTGTTGACGGAATTCAAAAAACAATTCAATGGTATTTAGACAATAAGGAGTGGTGGGAGACCATTATTTCAGGCGAATACCAAAATTATTACGAAAAAATGTATAAAGACAGATAAGGAGTACTTCTATGAAGGTTTTGGTTACAGGCGTCGGAGGTCAATTGGGCCACGATGTAATGAACGAACTTCATAAAAGAGGACACGAGGGTGTCGGCTCTGATATAGCAATAGAGTACAGCGGTGCTAAAGATGGCACTGCTGTTTGCACAATGCCTTATGTTTCTCTTGATATAACCAATAAAGTGGCAGTAGAAAAGGTTATCAACGATGTGAAACCCGATGCGGTTATTCACTGTGCCGCTTGGACTGCTGTTGATTTGGCTGAGGATGAGGATAAGAAAGAAACCGTTTTTGCAGTTAATGTTACAGGCACAAAAAATATTGCTTTGGCTTGTAAGAAAATCGACTGCAAGATGATTTATATTTCCACCGACTATGTCTTTGACGGCCAAGGCGAAACACCTTGGGAGGCTGACTGTAAGGATTATGACCCCAAAAATGTTTATGGACTTTCAAAATTAGAGGGTGAAAAGGCTGTTGCAGAAATCCTTGACAAGTATTTTATTGTTCGTATTGCTTGGGTTTTTGGCGTTAATGGAAATAATTTTATAAAAACAATGCTTTCTTTAAGCAAAAAATATGATTCTTTGCGCGTTGTTTCCGACCAAATCGGAACACCTACCTATACTTTGGATTTGTCCAGACTTTTGGTTGATATGATTGAGTCTGAAAAATACGGATATTACCACGCTACAAATGAGGGTGGATATATCAGTTGGTATGATTTTGCTTGTGAAATCTTCCGTCAGGCAGGAGTAGAAATGCAGGTTACACCTGTTACCACTGCTGAGTATGGCGTTAGTAAAGCGGCAAGACCTTTTAATAGTCGTCTTGACAAATCTAAACTTTCCGATAATGGATTTGAGCGTCTTCCTACTTGGCAGGATGCTTTGGGAAGATATTTAAAGGAGATTGAAATATAATTATGGGAAAAATCACTGTTACAAAATGCCCTATTGAGGGGCTTTTCATAATTGAACCTTCGGTTTTCGGCGATAATCGCGGTTATTTTATGGAAACCTATAATAAGAAGGATATGGAAGAAGCAGGTCTTAATCTCAACTTTGTTCAGGATAATCAGTCCATGTCGGTTAAAGGTGTACTTCGTGGACTTCACTTCCAAAAGGAATTCCCCCAAGGAAAACTTGTTCGTGTAATTAAGGGTAGGGTTTTTGATGTGGCAGTAGATTTGCGTTCGGGCAGTGAAACCTACGGTCAATGGTTCGGCGTTGAACTTACCGAGGAAAACAAGAAACAATTCTACATTTCCGAAGGTTTTGCTCACGGATTTTTGGTGCTTTCAGAAACAGCAGAATTTTGTTACAAGGTAACCGACTTCTACCATCCCGGTGATGAAGGTGGTCTTGCTTGGAACGACCCCGAAATTAATATTAAATGGCCCGAACTTGTGGGTGATTATAATGGTACTGCTTCGGCAGAAGGTTATACATTAAGCGACGGCACACCCCTCAACTTAAGTGATAAAGACCAGAAATGGGATGGACTTAAGGATACATTTAAGTTTTAGGAAATAAAAATGAATAATACTAACGATGTTATACTTAGCATATATATTCCCACATATAATCACGAAAAGTATATTGTAAGAGCTCTTGATAGCGTTCTTATGCAAAAAACAAAATATAATTTTGAGGTTTTGGTTGGTGAAGATTGTTCCAAAGATTCCACAAGAGAAATTCTTAAGGAATATGAAAAACAACACCCCGGAAAACTCCAAATATTCTATCGTGAAAAAAATATGCATAATACCGAGTGTAATAATGCTCGTGACTTAAAGAGAAGATGTAAGGGAAAGTATATCATAGGTCTTGAGGGCGATGATTTTTGGACCGATGAGAACAAAATCGAAAAGCAAATCGATTTTCTTGAAAATCATCCTGAATACATAGCTGTTTCTCATAATTGTGTTGTTGTTGATGGAAATTCCGAGCCTAATGGCGAGGCATATCCACAATGTACCGATGAGGAATACACTACCATGCATTTTTTCTGTGATATTTTACCCGGTCAGTTGACTACTGTTATGTATCATAACTATTATCTGGAAGATAGTGAATTTGATTACTCAATCCTTGAAAAAGGACTTACACCGGGCGACAGACTACTTTATTTTGCTTTGCTTTGTCATGGCAAGGTATTTTGTATGCAAGAAACAATGAGCGCTTATCGACATATCGTGGCTCATGGTTCATCATTCAGTGCCAATTATAAATTCGATTTCTTCAAACACAAAAAATGGCAACAAGCACTTATCGAATATATTAAAAAGCACAGTGGCAAAAAGGAACTGAAAATTGCAGAGTATCAATATCTTTATTTCATATTTAAAGGTCTTTTGTCCAAACAAATAACCTTTAAACAGGCAGTACAGGAGTATTCTGCAATAAGTCACAAGATATCGGTAATATTAATTGCTTTTAAGCGAATTATAAATAAGAAGATTTTGCATAAAAAGATATATACTTGACCCTGATTTCAAAGTAGGAGAATTAAATGAAAAAAGCATTACTTTGGAAACTTCTTGAACGCTTTGGTGTTCAAGGCGTCCAATTTGTTCTTCAAATAATACTTGCAAGATTACTTTCCCCTGAACATTATGGCGTTTTGGCAATAATGATTATTTTTACAACCCTTGCAAATGTATTTATTCAAAATGGTTTTAATACTGCACTTATTCAAAACAAAGATGTAACAGAAGAAGATTATTCATCTGTTTTATGGGTTTCAATGGGCATTGCCGGAATAGCTTATGGGATTATATTCCTTACTGCTCCTTGGATTGCTCAGTTTTACAATATGCCGGAATTGATTTCACCGTTCAGGGTATTGGCTTTAATGCTTTTCCCCGGTGCATTTAATTCGGTGCAACTTGCTAAAGTCAGCAGGGAAATGGACTTTAAAAAGGTGTTTTACAGTAATGTTGGTGCCATTATAGTTTCGGGAACGGTCGGAATTGTAGTTGCACTTTTAGGCGGTGGCCTTTGGGCATTGGTTGCACAAACTATGCTTAATATATTCATTGCCGCTATTGTAATGTATTTCACCACAAAAATAAAGATAGTTTTCAAGGTGAACTTTAAACGAGTTAAAGCCTTATTTGCTTTTGGTTGGAAACTATTAGTTTCAAGTTTAATTGACACTTTATATCAAGATTTACAAGGTCTTGTAATCGGCAAAAAATATAATAGTGCAACCCTGGGATTTTATAATCGCGGAAAACAATTCCCTCAGTTTATAATGAACAGTATAAACGGTGCAGTTCAAAGTGTAATGCTTCCTGCAATGTCTGAGAAGCAGGATAAAAAACAGGAACTCAAGTTTTTGATGCGAAATTCCATAACCCTTAGCGCTTACATTGTTTTTCCAATGATGGCAGGTCTTGCGGGTGTTGCGACACCTTTGGTTAAACTTCTTTTGACCGACGCTTGGCTACCTTGTGTTCCGTATTTGCAAATTTATTGTTTTTCTTTTGCATTTTTCCCGGTTCATACCTGTAACCTTCAGGCTATCAATGCAATTGGTAGAAGTGATTTGTTTTTGAAACTGGAAATAATTAAGAAAAGTTATGGTATAGTAGCTTTGGTTATTGCGGTTGTTTTCTTTGAGTCGCCAATCGCAATTGCTATGACAGTGGCTATTATTGGTTTGATAAGTTTCTTTGTTAATGCCACTCCCAATAAAAAGTTGATAGGTTACTCATATCTCGAGCAGGTTAAAGATATTCTTCCTTCATTTTTAGCCTCCGTAGCTATGTGTGCCTCAGTTGTAGCGATAGGTCTTCTTAAGTTAAACCTTTTTGTTACATTAATGGCTCAAATTTTAGTTGGCCTTGTGATTTATTTATTAATTTCCGTAATTTTCAAAATGAAACCATTTATGTTAATTATTGAGATGCTTAAAAATGCAAAGGCAAAAAAATCAGCATAACGAGATATACTATTATCCAAATTCGTAAGTGTTAGTTATATCGGTTATTTTACAAGAAAGAGGGAACTTTCTATGCAACAAATAAATGTAACTCGTTCTTCAATGCCGGACTTTGAGGAATATTGTGAAGAGATAAAAGAACTTTGGGACAGCCGTTGGCTTACCAATATGGGTAAAAAACATAAGCAACTTCAAGCAGAGTTAGAACAATTTCTTAACACTCCCCACGTTGCACTTTACACTAATGGTCATTTGGCACTCGAAAATGTCATTGCAGGTTTTGATTTTCCAAAGGGCAGTGAAGTAATAACAACACCATTCAGTTTTGCTTCAACAACCCACGCCATTGTGAGAAATGGTTTAACACCCGTTTTTTGTGATGTAAACCCGGTGGATTACACCATGGATGTCACAAAGTTGGAAGAACTTATAACCGATAAAACTTGTGCAATTGTTCCGGTTCATGTTTACGGAAATGTTTGCGATGTTGATGAAATTCAAAGAATTGCTAATAAACATAATTTAAAGGTTATTTATGATGCCGCTCATGCTTTTGGTGTAACATATAATGGTGTTAATGTTGCCAATTTTGGCGATGCTTCTATGTTTAGTTTCCATGCGACCAAGGTGTTTAATACTATTGAGGGTGGCGCAGTAACCTTTGCAGATGACAACTTCGTTCAATTGTTGAATGACCTTAAAAACTTTGGTATTCGTGGAGCTGAAAAGGTGGCTTTTGTTGGCGGAAACGCTAAGATGAATGAGTTCCAAGCAGCCATGGGTATTTGCAATTTGAGACATATTGATGAAGAAATTGCAAAGAGAAAAGCTGCTGTTGACCATTATCGCAAAAGACTTTCGGGTATCGATGGTATAACAGTTTGTCAAGAGCAGGAGGGCGTAGTTTCCAATTATGCTTATTTCCCCGTTGTGTTTGATGGATTTAAACATACTCGTGATGATGTTTTCGCTTTGTTGGCCGAAGAAAATATTGTGGCAAGAAAGTATTTTTACCCTTTAATTAATGACTATGATTGTTATGAAAATCTTGAAACAGCAGGTAGTGAAAAAACTCCCGTTGCAAAATATATCGCTGACAGAGTTTTAACATTACCACTTTACGCCGGACTCAGCATAGAAGAAATTGATAAAATTTGCGATATTATTCTTAAAGGTTAATAAACTAAAAAATAAACAGCGAGGTGAAATTCACCTCGCTGTTCTTTTATTTATAAGCAATATATTTTGGAGATTCGTCTGGGGAACCCACCTGAATTACTGTTAATCCTTCGGTTTCGAAGACATACATAGCCTCTTCTTCACCGTCGAGTTTAAAATAAATGCAGTTTTCATAATCGTTACCCGAATAACGTTTAGACTTCACAATGGCAGTTTTATCTTTAATTAGACCGGCAATATCAATATTATTTGGATTTTCGACTATTTCGGCATTTTCAAGCCAATGTTTGATATAACTTTCTTCGAGCTTGAACATTTCTTCTCTAGCATCGCCTTCAACATAGTCAAAGCTGAGCAGATAGAAGCATAAGAATTTATCCGAATCAAAGGTCTTAAGAGAAATGTCTCGCTTCTCATAATAAAAATAAAGTTCATTATAGGATGCGTTTTCTTCGAATTCGGAAAAATCATCGCTGAAACGGCAGGCATATAGTTTGCCGTCTTTTTGAAATTCAATGTTTGGATAAATAAGCAAAACTGCCAAACAAAGTAAAATCAAGGCCAAAGCAACCGATATGATTACTTTGAGTTTTTTATTATTCATAAACAAGCCACCTTACGCAGCGAATTTTTGATTATTTTGTGCCGAAGAGTCGGTCACCTGCATCGCCGAGACCGGGGAGAATATAGCCATTTTCGTTAAGTCCTCTATCAAGGGTAGAAACGAAAACAGGGATGTCCGGATGGGTTTCAGCCAATTTACTTACACCCTCGGGAGCACCGATTACAGCCATAAATTTAATGTTTTTGCAACCACGGTCTTTTAAACGGGCAACAGCATCACAAGCGCTTCCGCCTGTTGCTAACATTGGGTCAACAATAAGTACAAGTTTGTCCTCAATGCCGTCGGGAAGTTTGCAGTAGTATTCATAAGGTTCTAAGGTTTCTTCGTTACGGCAAAGACCGATGTGACCAACCTTAGCCGAAGGGAACAATGCGTGAACACCGTTAACCATACCAAGACCTGCTCTTAAAATTGGAACAATAACGATGGAGTCGTCCAAAACAACCTTTTGTGTGCAAACTTCGAGAGGAGTTTTAACCTGTTTTTCAACAGTGGGAACACCATCTTTAAGACACTCAAAGGTCATGAGGGTTGTGATTTCTTCAATGAGTTCACGAAATTCCTTCATGCTTGTTTTTTCGTCACGAAGGATTGCGATTTTATGACTGATTAAGGGGTGGTTAAAGATGGTTACATTTTCGTAAGTTTTCATTTTAATCTTCCTTTGTGTCTTGGGGTTTTTTGAATTTGTTTAAAAGAATATTAATAAGAATACCACTAATTAATGCAGAAGCAATAGCAGTGATAGTAACCTTGCCAATAGAAATTGCCATACCACCGATACCGGTAATTAAAATAACCGAAACGGTAAAGAGGTTTGCATTGTCTTCCAAGTTAACCTTTTGAATCATCTTAAGACCGGATACTGCAATGAAGCCATAAAGGGTAATGCAAACACCACCCATAACACATCCGGGGATGGAATCAAGGAATGCTACAAAGGGTGAAAGGAAAGAAATAAGCATTGCCATAATGGCAGTTGTTGTAATGGTTGCGATGGAAGCGTTGCGAGTAATAGCAACACAGCCAACCGATTCACCGTAGGTTGTGTTGGGGCAACCACCGAAGAAAGCGCCTGCTACCGAGCCGATACCGTCACCAAGAAGGGTACGATGGAGACCGGGGTCTTCGAGAAGGTCTTTCTCAATAATGCTGGAAAGGTTTTTGTGGTCAGCAATATGCTCAGCAAATACAACAAAAGCAACAGGGATGTAAGCCACAGCAACTGTTACAAGGTATGTTGCATCGAAATCTTTAATGCCTTTTGCAGCTTCTATAAAGGAAAATGCGGGAACGTCAATAAATGTTTTAAGGCTAACACCATCGGCAACAAGATTTGTGAAGGGCGCAAAGTCGATAACCTTTATAGCATCAATTTTAGCAACGTAACCAATAACAGTGAAAATCAAAGCCACAACATAACCTGCAAGAATGCCGATGATAAAGGGGATAAGTTTGGTCATTTTACTACCATATGTTGAGCAAAGAACAACAACAACTAAGGTTACCATTGCGCAAATGAAAGAAACCCAAATGTTTCCGGTCATAATAAATGCGCCGTTGCCATCTTGAGGACCATAGGAGAAAACATCTTTTATAGCAGCCGATGCTAAGGATAAACCGATAAGTGCAACTGTGGGTCCAATTACTGTTGCGGGCATAAGTTTGTTTATCCAACCAACGCCAACAAATTTAACAACAAGGGCAATAACAACATAAACAAGACCTGCAAAAAGTGCGCCAAGAAGAAGACCTAAGTATCCTAAGGTCATGGAAGTGGCGCCAGCAAATGCGGCAGACATAGAACCTATGAATGCAAATGAAGAACCAAGGAAAACGGGGCTGCGGAATTTTGTGAAAAGCTGGTAAACAAGAGTACCAACACCTGCGCCGAAAAGGGCTGCCGAAATTGACATTCCATTGCCAACAATTGCAGGTACAGCGATAGTTGCTGCCATAATTGCAAGTAACTGTTGAATTGCGAAAACAATAAGTTTTCCGGGCTGTGGTTTGTCGTGAATGTCGTAAACAAGATTTTTAGCCATTTTTTTGAGTCTCCTTATAATAAATTTTTTTATACTTTTTATTGTATCACACATTTTGTCGATTTTCAATGAAATAGTGCAAAAAATGAGAACAGTTTTTATTGT
Source organism: Acutalibacteraceae bacterium (assembly GCA_045537355.1). GTDB lineage: Bacteria > Bacillota > Clostridia > Oscillospirales > Acutalibacteraceae > UBA737. Next base: position 2,867 of record JAZSPH010000082.1, on the reverse strand, counting down.
GAATTTATTTTTAAAAAATAAAACACCCACCAAAAAAGTGGGTGTTTTCAAATTTATTTTTAATTTAATATTATGCAAGGGCAATAATGCCGGTTTCGTTAAGCACGAGAAGTACCATATAAGAAACATAAATTGCAAGAAGGGCATAACCTTGCCACTTTTTGAATTTACCCATGGTAATTGTGGGAACAATTGCCACAGCACAAGCAGCGATACAAACAGGGAAATCGAAGGTGAGGTTAACCCTTTCAACAGGAAGAGCAGTACCGTTGATAACTGCGCAAAGGGGAAGAATAAGGGTTGTGTCAATAATGTTTGCACCGATAATATTACCAACCGAAAGGGAAGATTCCTTTTTGCGAATAGCAGTAAGGGTTGTAACAAGTTCGGGAAGGGAAGTGCCGAGAGCAATAACGGTAAAGCCGATAATGGTTTCGCTGATGCCGATGCCGGAAGCGATAGTTTTACCAGAAGAAACAAGGAACTCTGCACCAAATACGATGGAAGCAGTTCCGATTACAAAGAAGAAAATCTTTGAGGGAATTTGCTTCTTTTCGTGAGCATCAATAGTGTCGTTTTCAGCACCTTGTTTACCTTCAATGACGTTGCTTATCATAAATATAAGGAAGATTGCCCAAAGAATGTAAGCCGACCAAGTGGGAAGCACGCCTCCAAGAGAAAGAATGGTTAAACCAATGATAGCAGCGAGTAAAAGTCCACCCTTAAGGGAGAAACTCTTACGGCTAACAACACCTGCCATAGCCACAAGTGAAACACCCATAATAAGGGTTGTGTTGGCTGTAACCGAACCGATTGCATTACCGATTGCAAGTTGAGCCGAACCGTTCATGGCGGCTCTTACCGAAACGAGAAGTTCGGGAAGTGTTGTGGCAAAGGAAACAACGGTTGCACCAACAACAAATTTTGGAATACCGGTTGCCTCGGCAAACCAAGAAGCCGAATCAACAAACCAGTCGCCACCCTTAATTGTAAGAGCAAGACCTACCAAAAAAATTACGGATGCAACAGCAATAAGTACACCTGAGGTTAAAGAACCAAAAAGGGTAAAACCAAAGAATTCCATTTTAACTTTCCTCCGTTTTATTTTAACATAAAGTTAGTTTGTCCTTTAAACCGATTAATATCGGCAAACTTGGCATATTATAACACATATTACTTAATTTAGCAATAAAAAGTAAAAATTAATTTCACTTTATTTTTTAACTTGCTTAAATGAATTTATCATGTTAAAATAAAATTGCCTTTATGGCAAATTAATATTTGGAGGAGAAAAAATGGTCGGAATTAGTTTCGAATTAAGAAAAATACTCGTTATGGCAGTTGCGTTAATAGCTTTTGCACTCCTAATTATTATCCCCATCATAATTATTAAGAAAATTGTAAACAAATCTAAAAAACCAACAAATTTTCCAACCGTTGCCCCAAAGGACAGTCCTTACATATCGGTGGAATATATTTATAGCGGCGCACTTTTGGATGACGGCAAGTGTGGATGGCTTGATATTGAGTGTGGTTTTGGTGGCAAAGAAACTATTGAGTTAACCTTTACTAAAAAGACACCCAATCAGTTTTTTGTGCCCTTAAATGTTGGTCAATACCGTATTACTTATCGTACACAAAGCAAAGCCACCTCAGTAGCATCAGATGTATTGAAAACCATTAACGAAAGTAGTGGCGCTATGGGTGCATTCGCAAATGCTGTTTTTGATGCAGGTGTGGGTGGTTCACAACTTTCCACTGTTGTTGTGAATGTGGATGCCGACTTTGTTATGAAGTTAGGATGTTCCACCAACGGAACACAAAAAAATTGTGTAATAATTTAGTTTCAAAGAAGATAATAAAATGCTGAAAAGAGGAGGTGTAATACCTCCTCTTTTTTTAATGGCTTTAATACTTTTTCTTTAAAATAAAGAAACAAACCCAAAATAGCACCAGCATTAGGCATACGGCTCCACTGGCAGCAAAGCATAACAAATCCCGTCCTAAAAGTCGGAACACGATAGTGCTAAGGGCACAAATGATAATAAAAAGGTAACCGGCCCAAGCCCAGGCTTTGTTGCGAATAAAGTGGAATCGCTCATCCGTTTCGGCAACTTCTCTTTTTTCTCGGTAGGTTTCACTTCTGCTCAAACGGTAACCACGAAGCAAACGTATAATGCCAATAACCATTAAAGCTGAACCCATACCACTCCAAAATTCGTCCAAGGTTTCCATACAGCACAAAAGGGTTAAAATTAGACCTAGCAAAAGCCAAATTGCGCCCAAAATTATATCTTTCTTCTTCATATTATTCCTCCTCGAAAATGAAGACCTCTTCGATGGTCATCTTAAAGAATGTTGCAATTTTATGGGCTAAAAGGATGGAGGGGTTGTAGCGTCCGTTCTCCAAAGAACTGATTGTTTGCCGAGAAACGCCCATGGCCTTGGCAAATTCTTCCTGGAGAATACCCTTTTCCTTTCGGATAGCTTCTATTTTATTTTTCAAAAAAATGCCTCCCCAAAAGATATTCAAAATGTAAAGTTTATTTTACAAATGAAGTATAGCACATAATGGGCTAAATGTCAAGCAAACTTTACGTAAAATAAAAAGACTCTACTTTTAAGTAAAGTCTTTTTGGTTGCGGGGGCAGGATTTAAGAAAAAACGAAAACAGCCATCACAAGGATGACTGTTTCCATTTTGGTTGCGGGGGCAGGACTTTCTTCTCCGGCTATCGAACAGTCCACTGGACTGTTCTCCCAAACTTGTTGCTCGTTTCACTCGCCAAGTTTGGAGGTCGTTTCAAGTCCTGCCGGTCTTAAGAAAAACGAAAACAGCCATCACAAGGATGACTGTTTCCATTTTGG
>JAZSPH010000096.1:0-18374 GCA_045537355.1 Acutalibacteraceae bacterium | reverse complement strand
CCCGGTATGAACGCTGCGGTAAGAGCAGTTGTTAGAACTGCTATTGCCAATGGTATGACAGTTAAGGGAATCATGCGTGGTTACAATGGTCTTATCGAGGGAGATATTGTTGATTTAGATGCTCGTAGTGTATCTGATATTATTAACCGTGGTGGAACAATGCTTTACACTGCAAGAAGTCCTCGCTTCAGAGAAGAAGCAGGTATCATTGAGGGCGCTGAGGCTTGTAAAGCTGCAGGCATCGAAGGTCTTGTTGTAATCGGTGGTGACGGCTCTTTTAGAGGTGCTCGTGACCTATCTTTAAAGGGTATTCCTTGTGTTGGTATTCCCGGTACCATCGACAATGATATTGCTTGTACCGACTATACCTTAGGTTTTGATACTGCAATGAATACTGCCATGGAAATGGTTGATAAAATCCGTGACACTTCTCAGTCTCACGACCGTTGCAGTGTTGTTGAGGTTATGGGCAGACATGCAGGTCACTTGGCTCTTCAATGTGGTATTGCTGTTGGCGCTACTGCGATTATGGTGCCTGAGGTTGAACTTAATGTTGAGGAAGTTATTTCAAGAATTAAAGAAATTCAAAAAACCGGCAAACGCCATTTTATAGTTGTTGTAGCTGAGGGCGTTGGTGGTGTTGATGAAATAGCAAAACAAATCGAAGCAGGTACAGGTGTTGTTACCCGTGCTACCACTTTGGGCCACGTTCAACGTGGTGGTAACCCAACCGTTAGAGACCGTGTTCGTGCAACTCAATTAGGTTATGCTGCAGTTAAACTTTTGCAAGAAGGCAAGGGCAACCGTGTTGTTGCAATTAAGAATAATGTTGTTGTGGATTACGATATCTACGAAGCACTTAATATGACTAAAGATTTGGATATGGAGATGTACGACATCGCTAATATCACTTCTATCTAAAATAAAAAACGGCAAGGATGTTTCTCCCTGCCGTTTTTTCCTTATGGAAATTTTTAAATTTATGTGATATAATGTTAGAAAATAAGTTGAAAGGGGTTGAAATTTGCTGTGAAGAAAAGCCAAAAAATATTATCCACAACACATATTATATTATTTAGTTTCTTTATTGCAATTTTGGTGGGTGCAATTTTACTCAGCCTACCTGTCAGTTCGGCAAACGGCAAAGCTACCCCATTTATTGATGCCCTTTTCACGGCCACAACCTCCACCTGTGTTACAGGTCTTGTGGTAACACCCACCGTTTCTTCTTGGAGTGTTTTCGGTCAGGTTGTAATTCTTTTGCTTATTCAAATTGGTGGACTTGGCGTCATAACCATAATGTCGGGAATTATGATTTTGTTCCACAAAAAGATGGGACTCGGGGACCGACTTCTTTTACAAGATGCATTTAATCTTAACTCCTTGTCGGGACTTGTCAGATTTGTTAAACGGGTTGTTGGCGCAACCTTTTTGGTTGAAGGAATTGGGGCACTGCTTTATATGTTGGTTTTTGTCCCCGAATTTGGACTGAAAGGAATTTGGATTTCGGTATTTACGGCAGTTTCGGCCTTTTGCAATGCGGGTATTGATATAATTGCCGAGAATAGTTTGTGTGATTATGCACTTAATCCTTTGATTAACTTTGTGACCTGTGCTTTGATTATTTTGGGTGGTATAGGTTACATTGTTTGGTGGGATGTGCTTCGCCTTGCAAAAACGGCGAAACTCAAAAAGGTGAAGTTTTTAAGAGACCTTACCTTACAAAGCAAAATTGCAATTTCGGCAACACTTATTTTGATTTTCGCAGGGGCATTGTTGATTTTTGCCTTTGAATACAATAATCCTTTTACTATAAAAGATTATACATTGTTTGAAAAAATTGAGGTTTCCTTGTTCCAGTCGGTGACTACAAGAACGGCAGGTTTTGCAACAGTACCACAAGAAAATCTTACTAATGCTTCATCCATTGTTTGTTTGTTGCTGATGTTTATCGGTGGTTCCCCAGTGGGTACTGCAGGTGGCATTAAAACGGTTACTTTTGTTATAATCATTGCATCGGCTTTTGCTTCGATTTGCAATAAACAAGACACCGAGTTGTTTGGCCGAAGACTTACCAAACAGGCAGTAAGTAAGGCAGTGGCAGTTTGCTCTATGTCCTTTATTATAATGTTTGTTTCCACCGTTTTGCTTTCGGCTGTTACAAATGCCGACGCCTTGGATATTCTTTACGAAACGGTTAGCGCAACAGCCACCGTTGGACTTACAAGAAATTTAACTACTTCACTTTCGGGTGTGGGTAAAATTATTATAATATTTACAATGTATTTAGGTAGAGTGGGACCGATTTCTCTCGCTGTGGCTTTGGGCAAAAGAAAAGTAAATCAAAATATAGTTAGAAATCCAATTGAAGAACTAAGTGTTGGATAAGGAAGGAATTTACTATGAGTATAAATAAGAGTTATGCAGTTTTCGGCTTAGGACGTTATGGCAGAGCTGTTGCCGAAGAACTTATTAATAACGGCGCCGAGGTTTTGGCAGTGGATATTGACCAGGATAATGTGGACAATGCAATTGAGACTATCCCCATTTGCAAATGCGCTGACATCACCGAGCCTGAGGCTATTAAAAAACTTGGAATCGCTAATGTTGATGTGGTTGTTGTTGCCATGGCAAGTAATCTTGAAGCCAGTGTTATGGCAGTAACCCTTTGTAAAGAAGCAGGTGTGCCAACCGTTATTGTTAAGTGTGGTAACGAGATGCACCAAAAGATTTTAAGTCGTGTTGGCGCCGATAAGGTGATTTTTCCCGAAAAAGAGTCGGGCGTTAGACTTGCTAAAAACTTGTTGACATCGGGTTTTGCAGAAATGATTGAATTGTCCGATGATGTTTCCATGGTGGAAATTGATGTTAAGGATGAATGGGTGGGCAAAACCCTGATGGATTTAAACCTTAGAAAAAAATATACCATCAATGTTGTTGCAATTCGCAAGGAAAAAGATATTAACACTGTAGTTGACCCATTGTTGCCTCTTGAAAAGGGAATGCAACTCATTGTGATTGCCAATACTGCAAAATTGCAAAAATTAAAATAATTTTAAATTTTAACGGAGAAACTTGGGCTTTTAAGGTTCTCTGTTATTTTTTTGTAAAAAATTCTTGACAAATGTGAAAAATGTGGTAATATAATATCCAGTTAGCCACTGCTAACTGAAGTTTGGAGGCAAGAAAATGAGCACTTTAAAGGATGTCAAGGTTGGCAAAAGAGTAAGAGTTTTAAAGGTTGGCGGTTTAGGTGCAATAAAACGCCGTATTATGGATATGGGAATTACCAAGGGAGTGGAGATTTATGTTCGCAAGGTGGCACCGTTGGGTGACCCCATTGAAATCAATGTTCGTGGATATGAATTATCCCTTAGAAAAGCCGACGCTGATATGATAGAGGTAGAATAAATGAGTATGAAGATAGCTTTGGCAGGAAACCCCAATAGTGGCAAAACAACCCTTTTTAATGCCTTGACAGGCTCTAATCAATATGTTGGAAACTGGGCAGGAGTAACGGTTGAGAAAAAAGAGGGCAGACTTAAAAAAGATAATGAGGTTATTTTAACCGACCTGCCGGGAATTTATAGCCTTTCTCCCTATACACTTGAAGAGGTTGTCGCGAGAGATTATTTGGTAGAGGAAAATCCTGATGCAATTTTAAATATTGTCGATGGAACAAATCTTGAGAGGAATTTGTACCTCACAACGCAACTTATGGAGCTTGGAATTCCGGTTGTGGTTGCAGTAAATATGATGGATATTGTCCGCAAAAACGGGGACAAAATAGATATTGAGTGTTTGAGTAAAAATCTTGGTTGCCCTGCAGTGGAAATCTCTGCCCTTAAACTTACAGGCATTGAGGAAGCAGCAGAACTTGCAATCGAAACTGCCAAAAAAGGAAAGGTTATACCGAGACACTATTTTGCAGGTAATGTGGAACACGCTATTGCTCATATTGAAGAAGCCACCGTTCATCATTTCCCTGAAGAACAGCAAAAATGGTATGCAGTTAAGATTTTTGAGCGAGACCAAAAGGTTTTAAAAGAACTAAATTTAAGCAATGAAATTTTAGAGCATATTGAAAAAGATATTAAAAAAGTTGAAGAGATGTTTGATGATGACGCCGAGAGTATAATCATTAACGAGCGTTATAATTATGTTGAGCGTATCCTAAAGAATTGTTACAAAAAGAAACATCCCGATAGGCTTTCTTTATCGGATAAAATTGATAATGTTGTTACCAATAGAATTTTGGCCTTGCCCATTTTCTTCGTGGCAATGTTCTTGGTATATTACATTTCCATTGGTTCGGTTGGTGACTGGACTATTGGTTTTACCGAGAGCCTTTTTGAAAACATCAGCGCTGCGGCGGCAGTTGGACTTCAAAATATTGGTTGTCAACAGTGGCTTATTGAACTTATAACCAACGGAATAATCGGTGGTGTGGGAGCGATTTTGGGATTTGTACCCCAAATGCTTATTTTGTTCTTGCTTTTGGCCCTTTTGGAAGACTGTGGTTATATGTCTAGAATTGCCTTTATAATGGATAAACTATTCAGAAAATTCGGTCTTTCGGGTAAAAGTTTTATACCAATGCTTGTTGGAACTGGCTGTTCGGTACCCGGTGTTATGGCTTCCCGTACCATTGAGCAAGACCGTGACCGTAAAATGACCATTATGACCACCTGCTTTATTCCTTGTGGTGCTAAAATGCCAATAGTTGGTTTAATCGCCGGCGCATTATTTGGTGGTAGTGCATTGATTGCCGTTTCGGCTTACTTTATGGGAATTTTGGCGGTTATCGTTTCGGGTCTGATACTTAAAAAGACAAAACCCTTTGCAGGAAACCCTGCTCCCTTTGTAATGGAACTTCCTTCTTATCACGCTCCTGTGGCAACTAATATTTTAAGAACCACTTGGGAGAGAGGTTGGTCCTTTATCAAAAAAGCGGGCACCATTATTTTGGCAGCAAGTGTGCTTATTTGGTGTTTGGATTCCTTGTCTGTTTCGGGCGGCATTCATTACATAACTGAAAAAAGTGGCGACCCCTCGATTTTGGAAACTATTGGCAAGGGAATTGCTTGGATTTTTGCTCCCTTGGGCTTTGGTAACTGGCAGTCGGCTGTTGCTACTATTTTGGGTCTTGTGGCCAAGGAACAGGTTGTTAGCACCCTTGAAGTTTTGGCTCAAAATGCAGGTGAAAATGTTACTGCATTTTTAAACACACCTTTGGCAGGATTTTCATTTATGGCCTTTAATCTTCTTTGCGCTCCTTGTTTTGCCGCAATGGGTGCAATTCGCCGTGAAATGAATAACGGAAAGTGGACCTTGTTCGCAATCTCCTATATGTGCGCTTTTGCTTATGCTGTATCTCTTATGATTTTCCAATTTGGTTCTTGGTTTATCGGAAACGGAAATGTTTTAGGAACAATATTTGCATTGTTGGTTTTGGGTCTAATGATTTTTATGCTTGTTAGAAAAAATAAAAATATTTAGGAGAATAGTATGCCTACAATAATCATTTCGGTAATAATTGGTATTTTGGTAATAGCCATTATAGTTAGCGAAATTAAAAAACGAAAAGAAGGCAAGGGTGGTTGCTCTTGTGGTTGTTCTACTTGCGCACTAAAGGATAAGTGCCATAAAGATTAGATGATAAATTCCCCTTTACAAAAAGGGGAATTTGTATTATATTTAATATATATTTTTAAAAAAGGTAGGTAGCGAAATGCCTATTAAAATTCCAAACGATTTACCTGCAGTAAAAACTTTAAACGAAGAGAATATTTTTGTTATGACCGAAACGAGAGCGATCACCCAGGATATTCGCCCTCTTAAGATTTTATTGCTTAATTTAATGCCTAAAAAGATTGAAACCGAGACTCAACTTTCAAGACTTCTCGGTAATTCTCCTTTGCAGGTAGACCTGGAGTTTATACATACCAAAAGTCATAAATCCAAAAACACTTCGGCGGAACATCTTTTCACTTTCTATAAAACCTTTGATGATGTTAAACATCGCACCTTTGACGGTATGATTATCACCGGTGCGCCGGTTGAACTTTTGGATTTTAAGGATGTTGAATACTGGGATGAACTTTGCGAAATAATGGAATGGACCAAAACCCATGTTCACTCAACCTTCCACATTTGTTGGGGCGCCCAAGCAGGACTTTATTACCATTACGGTATTAATAAATATCCTTTGGAGAAAAAACTTTTCGGTGTTTTTCCCCACAAGGCTGATTACAAAAAGTCTATTCTTTTCCGTGGCTTTGATGATACCTTTATGGTGCCGCAGTCAAGGCATACCACCGTTAAAACCGAGGATGTTAAGGCTGTTAAGGAACTTAAAATTTTGGCCTCTTCCAAAGAGGGTGGAATTTATGCTGTATCTTCCAAAAACGGAAAGCAAATCTTTATAACGGGTCATTCGGAGTATGACAGCGTGACCTTGGCTAATGAGTATTTCAGAGATTTGTCCGAAGGCAAGGAAATTGAAATCCCCAAAAACTATTTCCCTGATGACAATCCCAAAAAGGCTCCTGCAAATACTTGGAGAGCACATGCCAATTTGCTTTATTCAAACTGGTTAAACTATTTCGTTTATCAAACAACTCCTTATGATATTGAAAAAATCAAATAGGTGAAAAAATGAGGAAAATAAGCATTTTATTAACTTTTGTGTTGATGTTTTCACTTTGTTCTTGTAAAAAGGTGGATGAGGCAGCTAATCACAGCGATATAGTAGCCTCTATGCAAACTTCAAGTAAAGAAACTTCTTCGAAGGCGACAAGTGAAGAGATTTCTTCCGAGGCAACAAGTGAAGAAAATTCTTCCGAGATAACAAGCGAAGAAACTTCTTCAGAAACAAGTGAAGAGACTTCTTCAGAAACAAGTGAAGAGACTTCTTCTAAGACAGAGAGTGAGGAAACATCTTCCAAAGTAACAAGTGAAGAAACTTCTTCCAAAAACATAAGTTCCAAAAAATCGCAAACCACATCTTCAAAAGCAGAAACCAAGGAATGTAAACATAAGATTTCGGCAATATCTGTTGCTGCTACTTGTACCCAAAACGGACGATTGGTTAAAAAATGTAGTTTATGTGAATATTCTGAGGAAAAAACCATCGAAGCAAAAGGTCATTTGATGATTTCGGGCAAATGTGCAAATTGCAATTATGCCGACACTGAAGATAATGTAAAAACTGTGGCTGAGTGGATAATGACCAATGCAAATGGTAAGTATGTTTTACCGGATGATAATTATTATATCAGAAGTAACGGAAGGGAGTTGTTTTTCAACTTTAAGGATGAAGAAGGTACCCTTTCTATTTCCGTATATGGAAGAAATGACAATTTGTGCCATCTCGAATATCAAAAAGGCGAGGTTGTCGAAGGCGATTTACCAACCGAGTGGGTTTATTCAAGCAATCGTAAAATTTTTGAAAGTATGCGTGGACCTAATGATAGTGAATTGAAATCTAAGATGATTGAGGAAATGGCTTCGAAGATTGATATGGTTTTGAAAAACTTTGACAATGCTTTGAAAGAAAAGTTGAATATTTCTATCGTGGGTCTAGGGTTTACAGGTTTTGAGCTCGAGGAATAGTTGAGGTTGAGTAGAGTGAAATTAAAATTAAGCGAAAATGCCAAAAAAGCTGTAATGTTGGGTGGAATGTGTGCTATTTCCTATTTGGCAGTTTATATTGTGCGTAATATATTAGGCACAGTAACTCCTCAAATGATTGAAAGTGGAAGTTTTACCACCGAGCAAATCGGAACGCTTTCTTCGGTATATTTTATTACCTATGCAGTGGGACAACTTATCAACGGTATGATAGGTGATAAAATCAAGGCAAAATATATGATAAGTTTTGGACTTATCTTTGCGGGAATTTGCAATTTGATTTTTAGCTTTACATATAAAACTCCCACAGTGGCTTTTGTTGCCTATGCAGCTATGGGATTTTTCCTTTCGATGATTTACGGTCCAATGACTCGACTTGTTGCTGAAAATGTTGAACTCAAGTACGCAACTCGTTGCAGTATCGGTTATATGTTTTCTTCGTTTTTTGGTTCGCCCATGGCAGGAATGCTTGCCATGTTCCTTTCTTGGCAAAGGGTTTTCAATGTTGGTAGTGCGTTGCTTTTAGTAATGGGTGCAATAGCCCTTACGGTTTTCACAAGCTTTGAAAGAAAAGGACTTATAAGCCAAAAGGTTAGAAAAAAGCCGGAAGGAAAAGCGGGCGGAATTAAACTTTTAATACGCCGCCAAATTATTAAGTTTACCTTCGTTGCAATTTTGACAGGTGTGGTAAGAACCACGGTTGTTTTTTGGATGCCGACCTATTTTTCTCAAAGACTTGGATTTTCAACAAAGGTGTCGGCAGGTGTTTTCACCATGGCAACCTTCTTGATTTCTATGAGTGCTTTCATAGCCATTACCACCTATGAAAGATTAAAGAGAAATATGGAACTTACCTTGCTGTTGGCCTTTTCATCGGCATCAATTTGTTTCACCTTGGTATTCTTTGTCAGAATACCTGCTTTAAATGTGGTTTGTCTCGTTTTATCGATTATTTCATCCAACTGTGCGGCATCAATGCTTTTCAGCCGTTACTGTCCCAGTCTTGCGGATACGGGAATGGTATCCACTGCTACCGGTTTCTTGGACTTTACCAGTTATATGGCAGCATCGGCATCTTCCACATTGTTTGCAAACGCAGTAACTACTATTGGATGGAATAATTTGATTTTAGTTTGGATTTCATTAATGCTTGTGGGTGTGGCAATTTCTGTGCCTGCCGTTAGAAAACAAATAGTAGGAAAACGCCCTTAAGGTAATTTAAAAACCGTTCTTTTGAACGGTTTTTTTAGTTTTATAAAAAAATATTAAAAAAATAAAGGTATTTCGACAAAAAAGTCTAATATATAAGTAAAGGCAATTTAAATGCTCTTGAAGTCACTTTAAAAAGGAGGAAGTTTTGATGGCAATACCTGAGGATATTATAAATGAAATAAAATACCGAAACGATATTGAAACGGTTATTTCTCAGTATGTAACCCTGAAGCGCAGGGGTAAAAACCTTGTGGGTCTTTGTCCTTTCCATGGCGAAAAAACTCCTTCCTTTACTGTCTATCCCGAAACGGCATCTTTCTATTGCTTCGGTTGTGGTGTTGGCGGAGATGTTTTCACCTTCACAAGTCTTATTGAAAATTTGGATTACATGGAGTCGATAAAACTTCTCGCCGAAAGGGCAGGTGTTAATTTGCCTGACAGTGGTTACGATGACTCCATGCAAAGACTCAAAAACCGAATTTATGATATTAACCGAGAAACCGCAAGATTTTTCCACAATTATCTTTTAAGTGATGAAGGTGTTTGGGCAAGGGAATATCTTTTGTCGAGAGGTTTAAAACCTGCAACCATAAAGAAATTCGGTCTTGGTGCTTCACCTGACAGTTGGGATGACCTTATTAAACACCTTAAATCAAAAGGTTACACCATTGATGAAATGTTGGCTGCCAATGTGGTTGGTAAGAGTCAGCGAGGAACATATTATGACCGTTTCAGAAAAAGGGTTATGTTCCCAATAATTAATATAAGAGGAAATGTTGTTGGATTTAGCGGAAGAGCAATGCCCGGTGAGGACAGGCAGGGCGGCAAATATGTCAACACTTCCGATACTCCTGTATATAAGAAAAGCGCAAACCTTTTCGGAATGAATTTGGCTAAAAATCACTGCGAAGAACGAATTATTTTGGTCGAGGGTAATATGGATGTCATCTCTCTTCACCAAGCAGGATTTGAAAACACAGTGGCACCTTTGGGCACTGCTTTTACCGAAGAACAAGCTAACATTTTGGCGAGGTATACCAAAGAAGTTGTACTTACCATGGATGCTGACGCTGCCGGTCAAAAGGCTATACGCCGAGCAGCCGAAATCTTGGAAAAGACCGGACTAAAAACCAGGGTAATCGTTATTCCCGATGGTAAAGACCCGGATGAGTTCATAAAGAAAAACGGCCCTGACCGATTTAAAGGTTTGGTTGAGGGAGCAGTTAGCGATATTGAATATAAACTTTTAATGGCGGCTAAGGATATTGTTCTTTTGTCGGATGACGGAAAACTAAAATATCTATCGGCAGCAGCCGAGATTATCGCAGCTCAAAGTGATGTGATGACAAGGGATATTTATATCGGAAGACTCAGTGACAAATACGGTGTTTCAAGAACTGCTCTTGAAACCAAGGTTAAGGAACTTCGCCGTAAGTTTGTTAAGACTCAGGAGAAAAAAGCAATAAGCGAAATTATAAGACCAAAATTTACCAAGGATGATGTAAATCCTGAAAAGAGAATTTCAGTCAAGGGTACCAATGCAGAAGAAACTTTTATTGCCGTTCTTTTGCAACACCCTGATTTTTATAAAATCGCTGTGGAAAAACTTCCACCCGAAAAAATGATAACCTCTCTAAATCGAAGAATATATAGTATAATAATTGAAACTTTGGAAAGTGGTGCAAACTTGGATGTTTCCACATTCGGGCAAAAACTTCTTCCGGCCGAGTTGGGGCTTTTGGTATCCTTGCAAAATAGCGAAAAAGCAGCGAATAACCCGAAAAAAGTATTAAATGACTGTATTGAGGTTATATTAGAAGAAAACCTAAAAATTGAAATGTCCCGTAACTCGGAAGCTTCGGTTGAAGATTGGGCACGGGGACTACAAAATATGATAGACAAAAAACAAAAGGGGAATTAACAATGAGTGAAAAGAAAAAGAATGGTATTATAGAAGAACCGACAGAGGAAGTTGTGGAGAAGAACGATAGCCTTGATGATATTGCCGATGCTCCTGAAGATTTGGATGAACTTTTTGCCGAACCTCCTGCATTAGAACTTGATTTTGATGATGAACCCACCGAGGATGACCTTAAACTCGAGGAGATGGATGTTGAAAAATTAAGCGAGGATGACGGCAACTTCGATAATATTTCTCTCGATGACCCTGTTAAGGTATATCTTCGTGAAATCGGTCGTGTTCCACTTTTGTCGGGTGAAGAGGAAGTTGAACTTGCGGTTAAGATTTCCGAGGGTAATGAATATGCAAAACAAAGACTTACCGAGGCCAACCTCAGACTTGTTGTAAGTATCGCTAAAAAATATGTTGGTAGAGGTATGTATTTCCTTGACCTTATTCAAGAGGGTAATGTTGGTCTTATCAAGGCAGTTGATAAGTTTGACCATACAAAAGGATTTAAGTTCTCAACCTATGCTACTTGGTGGATTAGACAGGCAATTACCCGTGCTATTGCTGACCAAGCAAGAACAATTCGTATCCCCGTTCATATGGTTGAAACAATTAACAGACTTAAGAAAATCCAAAGTCAACTTCTCCACGAAAACGGTGTTGAGCCTAGTGAAGAAATGATTGCTGAGAAAATGGATTTGCCCGTTGAGCGTGTTCGTGAGATTATGCGTGTTGCTCAAGAGCCTGTTTCAATGGAAACTCCCATCGGACCCGAGGAAGATTCTCGCTTAATGGATTTCATCCGTGACGAAGATGCTTTGGCTCCTGACGATGCAGCCCTCAAATCTATCACCAACGAAGATATTGATGGCGTTTTGAAGACTCTTACTCCCCGTGAGGAAGCAGTTATCCGTTTACGTTTCGGTCTTAAAGATGGCAGATGCCATACTCTCGAAGAGGTTGGTATGGAGTTTAATGTTACAAGAGAGCGTATTCGCCAAATCGAAGCAAAAGCGCTCAGAAAGCTTCGTCATCCTGTTCGCAGTAATAAATTTAAGGATAGATAGGAATATTTTAAATGGAATTTTCATATAAAACTAAGGGTGTTTGTTCAAGACAAATCCATATTGAAGTTGAAGAGGGCATTGTGAAAAAAGTGCGCTTTGAAGGTGGATGTAACGGAAACACCAAAGGTATTTCCGCTTTGGTAGAGGGAATGAAGGTGGAGGATGTTATCGCGAAACTTTCCGATATCAAGTGTGGTTTTAAGGGGACATCCTGTCCTGCTCAATTGGCAGAGGCCTTGAAAGAAATTTAATCTTTATTTCCTTTCGGATAGGAGGAAGAAATGAACTTAGATAATGATATTAAGATTGCCGGGGACAAACCTTCGGCAAGTGTTAAAGCAAACTTAGCAAATGGTATTGCTGATAAAGAAATACACAAAGACCAAATCCAAAATGCAAAGAACTGGGGCAAAGGCGTTGCCGAAAAGTTCATTAAGGATATTGCCGATTCTTTGGTAGGGGAAAGAGAAACCAATTTAGAAATGCTTTCCCAAAGAAGAATGTTGCTTTCCTTTGCAGCATCGGTTGGATTTGAAACCTTGACCGAAAATGATACCTTGGGTGGTTTGGCCCAAAAGAGCTTTTTGGATACTTTAAAGAAAAAAGACCCTGAGCATTATGTGACTGCCGAAGATAACGGCGCCTTTTCTTTCTATTACTTGGCTTTTAGAAGAGGGAACGACGTTGAGCGCCGAATTGGTCAAACCTTCGCCATGCTTTGTTCTCATGATGGAGACCCCATTTACCAAGAATTGGGTGAAGCCCTTTACTGTTGGTTCTTGTCGGTTGTTAAGGAAGAGGCTCAAAAGTTAAATATTAAATAAACATAATTCACCCTTTAGACGAATAAGGTTTAAAGGGTGATTTTTTATGCCGATTATTTATTTAAGTCCATCAACTCAGGAGTTTAACCCTTATTATGGTGGTGGAAACGAAGAAGAATATATGAATTTAATTGCCGATGCCATGGAACCTTATTTAGTGGCAAGTGGAATAAGGTTTGTGCGAAACAGTCCCGATATGACGGCGGCGAGTTCTATTGCACAGTCTAATATGGGAACGTATGATTTGCATTTTGCTCTTCATTCTAACGCTTCAAGTTCGGGTAACGCCAGGGGAGTGGAGGCGTATTATTCTCCCGGAAGTGTAAAGGGTAAACGCTTTGCCGAAATACTTGTCAGGAATTTGCAACTTATATATCCTGTACCAAACGGCACAAGAATTGTGCCTACCACCACTTTGGGAGAGGTCAGGCGCACCAAGGCTCCAAGTGTTCTTCTCGAGGTGGCTTACCACGATAATCCCTTGGATGCCCAGTGGATTAAAAATAATATAAACATCATTGCGGAAAATTTAGTTCTTTCTTTGACTGAATATTTCTCGGTACCCTTTAATTATCCTCAACCCATATATGTCACAACTGTGGCAACAAGGGGCTCGAATTTAAATGTAAGATATACTCCTTCTTTGGGGGCACCTATTGTGGGGACTATTCCAAACGGCAGTGAAGTTACGGTTTACGCCACACTGCCCGACTGGTCTTTGGTAGGGTATAATCAAATCGTGGGTTATGTTAGGAACTCATTTTTGCAGTCGGGGGTTTAACGTGGGTTTGACAAAGGTTGGAAGTTGATATATAATGTCATAAAGAAATGGTATTTTAAGAGGCATACGATGTTTAAAACAGAAAGAAAAATTTTAGATTTTATTGAAAAATACTTGTATTTAATAGTATTAGTAGCAATATCGGTAATCGGCTTATTTTCAAGAATTAATCTTTTGGATTTTGTAAGTTCCGATGCTGAAGAATTTTTGCTTCCTTGGTATGAAAGCATAAAGCAAGAAGGTATGGCAACCCAAACGGGTGATTATAATTTGCTTTATCAGTTGATTATTTTGATTTTCACCAAGTTGCCAATAAAACCTTTATATGCTTATAAATGGTTTTCAATTATTTTTGATTATCTTTTAGCAAGTTTGGTTTATAACGTAATAAATAAACTGAATATCCAAAAATCTCGCTTGTGGGCAACAGCAGGCTATTGCGCAGTATTGATGTCACCTTTGGTGGTTATGAATTCGGCCTTGTGGGCTCAGTGTGATTCTATATATGTATTTTTCTCGATTTTAGCGTTGGTTTATCTTTACAGAGAAAAGTATATATCTTCAATGATTTTTTTAGGAATTGCATTTACTTTTAAGTTGCAAACGATTATATTGCTTCCGATTTTTTTAATAGTTTATTTTTTAAATCGCAAATTTTCCATCCTTAACTTTTTAATCGTGCCGATTACAATGGTTGTTGTGAATATTCCGGCACTGTTTTTAGGAAGAAATATTTTAGAGATATTCTCGGTTTATTTCAAACAAACTTCAACCTATCAGGCCTTGTATTTGAATTATCCTTCCTTTTGGAGTTTGGTTGAAGGCACCCGAAGTGTTGAAAGGTATAACTTGTTAAAATTCTTGGCAATAGGCGTGACAATAACCTTAATCGCCTTCATAGTATTGTATTTATGGGAAAAGAAAATTGAACTTGACCAAAAATCAATTATCTATTTGGCATTTTTGATTTCCTTTACCTGCGTATTGTTTTTGCCCGCCATGCACGAAAGATATGGATATTTATATGAAATATTGTCTATCGTGATTGCCTTGATGTTGCCCAAGACAGCCTGGTTGTCTTTAGGATTAATCGGTATATCTTGCATAACTTATTGTAATTTCTTATTTAATAATCAAGGAATATCCTTGATTATATTAACCGTGGTAAACCTTGCCATTTATATGATGTATGTATATACATTAAGAAAAGAACTGGTAAGTCAAAATTAAAAAAGGTAAGTAAAATTTATTCCCCTCTTAAAAAAGAGGGGAAATATTTTTTTAAAAAACTTAAAAAATTTTTAAAAAAATACTTGCATTTGTGAAAGATATGTGTTATTATACGACAGTACGCTGTGAAAGTATGGCGTAAAACATGCGTTGATGTGGGAGGTGGCCCGACTTGATCGGGGAAATTTCCACGGAGTATGTCCGATTTTAAACCGGGCGAAAGAATTAGGAGTACATAGAGAAACTTGCGAACTTTGTGTACAACGGCCAAGCGATTGGCTGTCCGGAATTGACTGCGACCCCAGCCAGTGCCGGTTTTATAATGGACCGTGATGAAAAACACGGCTCGTTGTAAGTTTTGCCCGCCAACTAATTAAGGAGGCGAAATTCACATGGCAGTGAAAGAAAAAATCCGAATCAGAATTAAGGGTTACGACCACGCACTTGTAGACCAGTCCGCTGAAAAGATAGTGGAAACCGCTAAACGTACAGGCGCTAGAGTATCCGGTCCCGTACCGCTACCTACTGAAAAAGAGGTTGTTACAATCCTTCGCGCTGTTCATAAGTATAAGGACAGCCGTGAGCAATTCGAAATGAGGACACACAAAAGGCTCATCGATGTTATCAGACCTTCCAACAAAACTGTTGAGGCTTTAACAGGTCTTGAGCTTCCCGCCGGTGTTGAAATCGAGATTAAACTCTAATATATAATAATGTGTTCGGACAGTCGAGGACGCCTGTCCCTACAATATATATTAAGGTGTTCGATTTAACACGACAGGTCATGTTGGTGAAAACCAACCAATAACCAATAGGAGGAAAAGAAAATGCAAAAAGGCATCGTTGGCAAAAAGCTTGGTATGACCCAACTTTTTGACGCAAACGGAAATGTTGTTCCGGTTACTGTTATTGAAGCAGGCCCCTGTGTTATTGCACAGAAGAAAACAACCGAGAACGACGGTTATGAAGCAGTACAAATCGGCTATGGCGATTTAAAGGCTTCAAAAGTAAACAAGCCCCAAAAAGGTCACTTTGCAAAAGGTGATGTAGCTCCCAAGAAGGTACTCAGAGAGTTCCGTTTTGAGGACACAAGTGCTATGAATGTTGGCGACGTTATTAAGGCTGACATTTTTGCAGAGGGCGATACTGTTGATGTAAGAGGTACTTCCAAAGGTAAAGGCTATGCCGGTACCATCAAACGTTGGAACTTCGGTAGACTTAAAGAGTCTCACGGTACAGGTCCTGTACACCGCCACGGTGGTTCATTAGGTGCCTGCTCCAGCCCATCAAGAGTATTCAAAGGCAAGAAAATGGCAGGTCATTTAGGTAATGAGCGTGTAACCGTTCAAAACTTAAGTGTAGTTAAGGTTGACGCAGAGAAGAACATCATCGCTGTTAAGGGCGCCGTTCCCGGTCCCAAGGGCGGAATCGTAGTTCTTTTTGATAGCGTTAAAGCTTAAGGGAAGGAGTGTTTTGAATTATGCCTAATATAGCAGTAGTAGATATGGCAGGCAAAAATGTGGGCGAAATCACATTAAGCGATGCTATTTTCGGAATTACACCTAATGCTGTTGTAATGCACATGGCAGTTGTTAACTACCTTGCAAATCAGCGTCAGGGCACACAATCCACTCTTACCCGTACAGAAGTTTCCGGCGGCGGTAAAAAGCCTTGGAGACAAAAGGGTACAGGCCACGCAAGACAGGGCTCTACCAGAGCACCTCAGTGGAGACACGGTGGTATTGTTCACGCACCCAAGCCGAGAGATTATTCTTACTCTCTCAACAAAAAGGTTCGCAGATTAGCTTTACTTTCTGCATTGTCCGATAAAGTTCTCGGCGGCAATCTTATCGTTCTTGATGAGTTAAAACTTGACTCTTACAAGACCAAGACAGTTGCTGATTGCTTAAAGGCTATCAATGCTGGTAAAAAAGCTCTCATCGTTTTAGAGGACAACAACGCATTCGCAGTTAAGTCCATCGCAAACATTAAGGGCGCTAAGTCTGCTCAGGTAAACACCATCAACACCTACGACATTATTAATGCTGATACATTAGTAATCGTTAAGGGTGCAGTAGCTAAGCTTGAGGAGGTATATGCATAATGAAAACCGCACAGGATATCATTCTTGCTCCGGTTATTACCGAAAAGAGCATGTCAGGCATTGCCGACAAGAAATACACCTTTAAGGTAGCAAAAGACGCTAACAAGATTGAGATTGCCCAAGCAGTTGCTGAACTTTTCAAAGTTAAGGTTGCTAAGGTAAACACCATCAGCGTTCGCGGCAAAATGAAGCGCATGGGCCGTTACAGCGGTTACACTGCTTCTTGGAAAAAGGCTATCGTAACATTAAAGGCTGATTCCAAGCCTATCGAATTCTTCGACGGTCTTATCTAAGAACCCGTCTGTTGGAAATTACAAATCGGTTCTTTGAATAATATCGTTTTTTCGGCGACAAGTGCGGCGAAAAAACACCTTGTAGGCGAAAAATGCAGTCAGCATTTTTCAAGAGTACAGGGAAGATATTAGAAGGGACAGAGTGCAGTCAAAATCATCGATTTTGCGAACGGCGTCCCGTCTAAAGAGCGACAGCGAAATTTCCGGTGATGTATGAAACTCGAACGAGTTTCGCTAAGCCAAAATAGGAGAGTGAAATTAAAAATGGCTATTAAACATTATAAGCCAACTACTAACGGCCGCCGTAATATGACCACTATGGATTATTCCGGTCTTTCCAAGGTAGCGCCTGAAAGAAGTTTGCTTGCAGCTATTAAGAAAAATGCCGGTAGAAACAGCTACGGCAGAATCACCGTTCGCCATAGAGGCGGCGGAAATCGCAGAAAGTATAGAATCATCGACTTCAAGAGAGAGCGTTTCGGTATCCCCGCAACAGTTCTTACTCTCGAGTACGATCCCAACCGTTCTGCTTTCATTGCCCTCGTTCAATACGAGGATGGCGAGAAGCGTTACATTATCGCTCCTCAAGATTTAAAGGTTGGCGATACAATCGTAAGTGGTCCCGATGCAGATATTAAACCCGGTAATGCATTACCTTTGATTAATATCCCCGTTGGTACCTTTATCCACAATATCGAGCTTTACCCCGGTAAGGGCGCTCAACTTGCACGTTCTGCAGGTAACATGGCACAGCTTATGGCTAAGGAAAATGGTATGGCATTGCTTCGTCTTCCTTCCGGTGAGCTTCGCAACGTTCCTGTTAAGTGCATGGCAACAGTTGGTACTGTTTCCAATCCTGAGCACGCTAACATCAACTACGGTAAAGCAGGCCGTAAGCGCCACATGGGTTGGAGACCTACCGTTCGTGGTTCTGTAATGAACCCCTGTGATCACCCCCACGGTGGTGGTGAGGGTAAATCCCCCATCGGTCGTCCCGGTCCTGTTACCCCATGGGGTAAACCCACCCTCGGTTACAAGACCCGTCAGAAGCATAAGGCTAGCGATAAGTATATCGTTAAGCGTCGCAAGTAAGTCAGCGAAAGGAGTTAAGGATTTATGGGAAGAAGCATTAAAAAAGGCCCTTACGTGCAACCCGTGTTGCTAAAGAGAGTCAAAGAAATGAACGAAGCCGGCGAAAAGCGTGTTCTTAAAACTTGGAGCCGTTCATCCACCATATTCCCCGATTTCGTTGGACACACTTTTGCGGTTCATGACGGACGTAAACACGTTCCTGTTTACGTAACAGAGGATATGGTTGGTCA
>JAZSPH010000016.1:0-21917 GCA_045537355.1 Acutalibacteraceae bacterium | reverse complement strand
AGAACGACATGGCTACGATCCGACTTTATTGTTGTTTTTCAATATATAAAAACGACCTTGTGTAACACGCAGAACGTGTGTTACACAAGGTCGTTTATTTATTATTTTTTCTTATTCCCACTCGATGGTGCCTACGGGCTTTGGTGTAAGGTCCATAAGAACACGGTTGATACCTTCAACCTCGGTGGTAATTCTATTAGTAATATGGTGAAGAATAGAGTATGGGATTTCTTCAATGGTAGCGCTCATAGCGTCAGTAGTGTTTACGGCGCGAATGATTGCAGGCCAGCCTTCGTAACGGCTTTCATCCTTAACGCCAACACTCTTAATATCAGGAATTACAACAAAATACTGCCAAACCTTTTCAGCAAGACCGTTTTTGTCAAACTCTTCTCTTAAAATTGCATCGGCTTCACGAAGGGCGTGGAGACGGTCACGAGTGATAGCACCCAAGCAACGAACACCAAGTCCGGGACCCGGGAAGGGTTGACGGTAAACCATTGCGTGTGGCAAACCTAAAGCCTCGCCAACAACACGAACTTCATCCTTGAAAAGCAACTTAATAGGCTCAACAAGTTCGAACTTAAGGTCTTCAGGAAGGCCACCAACGTTGTGGTGAGACTTAACAGCCTTTTTACCCTCAGCCTGTTTGATACTCTCAAGAATGTCAGGGTAAATTGTACCTTGACCTAAGAAGTCAATATCTTCAAGTTTACGAGCTTCATCGGCAAAAACATTGATAAACTCGGCACCGATAATCTTTCTCTTTTTCTCGGGCTCATCGACACCTGCCAACAAATCAAGGAAACGGTCGGTAGCATCAACATAAACAAGGTTAGCATCAAGCTCGTTACCGAACATTTCGATAACTGCTTCGCTCTCGCCTTTTCTCATAAGTCCGTGGTTAACGTGAACGCAAACGAGTTGTTTGCCGATGGCCTTAATAAGCAATGCAGCAACAACCGAAGAGTCAACACCACCGGAGAGGGCTAAAAGCACCTTTTTGTCTCCAACCTGTTCTCTGACAGCCTTAATTTGCTCGTCAATAAATTTATCAGCTAATTCTTTGGTAGTAATTCTTTCCATTGAATCAGGTCTTACATTTAAATCCATTATAATTCCTCCGTAAAGAACAAGAATAATCCGTTTTCACGGATTATTCTTAAATGTCAATTAGTCGGTATAGTTATCGAAGTAACCTTGTACCAAAACAACAGGTGTTCCCTTATCGCCCGAACCGGAAGTAAGGTCACAAAGTGAACCGATAAGGTCGGTCAAACGACGAGGAGTTGTACCCTGAGCAGTCATATCA
The DNA here is from genome assembly GCA_045537355.1 of Acutalibacteraceae bacterium. Taxonomy (GTDB): domain Bacteria; phylum Bacillota; class Clostridia; order Oscillospirales; family Acutalibacteraceae; genus UBA737. The sequence continues at coordinate 20,605 of JAZSPH010000016.1, read as the reverse complement.
TCGATAACAACTTTACCCTTTTCTTGAATTCTCTTAGAAATAGCATCCTTAAGTTCTTGACCCGAAAGATTTACGAAATCATTGTCAGCCAAGTATTTAAGTTTAATCTCGTTAGGTGTACCCTCAAGACCTGCAGTGTAAGCAGGAGAAACAACGGGGTCAGCAAGTTCCCAAATCTTACCAAGGGGATCTTTGAATGCGCCGTCGCCGTAAACCATAACTTCAACATGTTTGCCGGTTCTTTCTAAAATCTGCTTTTGAATTTCATCAACAACAGGTTGGCAGTTTCTGGGGAACAACTTAATAGTGTCTTCGGTAGATTTATTAGAACCTAAAAGACCATAATTCTCGTTGTAACCACTGCCGTTAACGGAGGTGCTTAAAACTTGGTCCATACCATAAACGATTCTAGCGCCTGCCTTCTTTAATACTCGTCTTGTCTTTTCACGGGTGTGAATATCACAGTTAAGAACCTTGTCGGTATACTTTAAGATTTGAGCAGCTTGGTTACCGAAAATAACCTCAACTTCAGCGCCACTCTCTCTAATTAATTGTTGATAATACTCAACATAGTCCACACCGGTGAATTGTAAACGGTGAACACCGAATACCTCACGATAGCGCTCAAGGGTTAAAACATCAGAGAAAGGATTAATTCCAGCCTCTTCAAGTTTCTCCATATCAGCAAGGTCATTACCAACTTCATCGGTAGGATAAGAAAGCATTAAAACAATTTTCTTAACGCCCTTTGCAATACCTCTAAGGCAAATGGAAAAACGGTTACGGGATAAAATCGGGAAAATAATACCAATGGTTGCATCTTCGCCGAATTTAGCCTTAATATCGGTTGCGATATCATCAATAGTAGCATAGTTACCTTGAGCACGAGCAACAATAGACTCGGTCATGGAGATAACATCACGATCTCTGAGTTCAAAGCCTGCGCTCTCGGCAGCGGCAAGAACACTATCGGTAACTATATTAGGAAGATTATCACCTTCACGGATAATTGGGCAACGAATACCCCTTGAAATAGTACCAACTAAACGAACGTTTTCTGACATTTTAATCGTCCCTCTCTGATTTAAGAATTCTGAGATTTAATGATATTTTTTATCACTGAAATATTATATCACTTTCGATTTATCACTGCAATATTTTTTTGAAAAAAATTTAAAAAAATATTTCCAACTTTATCGGTCGCTCATCTCCTTATAATCCCTATGAGGTTGCACTGCCATATAAGCCGGTCGAATAATTTTACCCGCATTAATAATTTCCTCGATTCGGTGCGCCGACCAACCTGCAATACGAGCCATTGCAAAAATGGGTGTATATAATTCGTGGGGCAAACCCAACATATCATAAACAAATCCACTATAAAAATCTATATTAGCGCTGACACCCTTATACATTTTACGCTTTTTGGAAATAACCTCAGGCGCCAATTCCTCAATCAAAGAATAAAGTTCGTATTCCTTTGTTAAACCCTTTTCCACGGAGAGTTCTCGGACAAAACGCTTTAATACCTTGGCGCGAGGGTCGGAAACCGAGTAAATTGCATGGCCTATACCATAAATCAAACCTGACTTGTCAAAGGCTTCTTTGTTAAGAATTTTAAGCAAATATTCGGAAATTTCCTCTCGGTTGGTCCAATCCTTAATATTTTTCTTTATATCATTAAACATTTCCGTAACCTTAACATTAGCGCCACCATGTTTAGGGCCTTTCAAAGAACCGATGGCTGCTGCAATAGCAGAATAAGTATCGGTTCCAGAAGAAGAAACAACATGGGTTGTGAAGGTGGAGTTATTACCACCCCCGTGCTCAGCATGAAGCACCAAAGCAATATCCAAAACCTTTGCCTCAAGAGGAGTAAACTTGCCGTCAATTCTGAGCATATAAAGAATATTCTCAGCAGTTGACAAATTGGGGTCAGGCTCGTGGATAAAGAAACTGTCACTCTTTTTCCAATGGTAATTATAAGCGTGATAACTGTAAACCGAAAGTTGCGGAAAACGGGCAACAAGTTGCAAACATTGTTTTAAAACATTGGGGATACTGGTATCATCGGCCTGAAGGTCGTTGGAGTAAAGCATAAGTACGCTTCTTGCCAAGGAGTTCATCATATCCGGAGAAGGAGCCTTCATTATAACGTCACGCACGAAATTATCAGGCAAAGTTCTGTAAGAAAAAAGTTGCTCTTTAAATTCTTCCAATTCCTTCTTTGTGGGCAAACAACCGAATATTAAAAGATAAACTATCTCCTCGAAAGCAAAACGGTCGTCCTTCATTGCGCCGTTTACAATATCCTCAATGGGATAACCACGATAATAAAGTTCACCTGCGCAGGGCACTTCCGCACCGTTAACAATTTTCTTTGAAATAATATCGGAAATTTCGGTAAGACCGGTAAGTACACCCTTACCGTTCAGGTCTCTGAGTCCCCTGTTTACCTTGTTATCTATGTAGAGTTGGGGGTCAATTTTGCTGTTTTGCAAACACTTTTCAGCAAGCATCAATTCTTTCTCGGTTAAGTTATTCATTTAATCACTCTTTTCTTTACCAAATTGTACCATGTTTTTTTTAACAAATTAAAAACAAATTCTAAAAAAACAAAAAAAGGCTTTGCCAAGTTTTCACTTGGTGAAGTCTTTTTAAACACTAAGTATATTTGGTCCCGTACTGCCGTAATGTGCTTAAAATAACCTGACAATAGTCAGGTGGGTGCCGACCGTATAGCTTCGCGCTCCCTTCTTCCGAACTCGGCACAGCCGCGGGAGGTCTGCAAGCCCACTATACGAGTTTAGGCCCCATGTTAAAGGTTGTAGGGCTATATAAGTCACGGTCCGCGAACAGCACAGGACTCTTGTGTTTTGAAAAAATTATTTATTATCTATCTCAAAAAAGTCTTCCAAACGGTCAACGAAAGCATCCGCAACGGTTTCGTACTCGTCATCATCTTCAATTTCGCAGAAGAACTCTTCACCGTCTTCTTCCAAAACCTTAACGATTACAAGTTCGCCACTGTCATCAAGCATTTCTTTGGGGTCTTCGAAGGTAGGAAGAAGGGCTAAATATCTACCCATATCAGTTTCAATTGCATCTAAAACCTCGAAACTATATTCCTTGCCGTCATCATCAGCCAAGGTTATTAAATCGGGATTATACTCTTCTTTATTAATTTCGCTCATCTTTTATTACCTCACTATTTCTTTAATTATATTTTACCTTTCAGGGCTTATTTAGTCAATATTTTTTTGCATCTTATCTTTTTCGTACTCTATAACCTTACTAAACTGGGTTTCGTAAAGTTCTTTGTAACCCTCACAGGAGTTCAAAAGTTCATCGTGCTTTCCGGTAGCAGTAATCTTACCGTTTTCCAAAAGCATAATATTATCTGCCGCCATTATTGTCGAAAGGCGATGTGCAATTACAATGCTTGTACGATTTTCCATTATTCGATCCAGTGCCGTTTGAATTAAACTTTCGGATACAGAATCGAGAGAAGATGTGGCTTCATCCAAAATGAGAATTTTGGGATCCTTTAAAACCACACGGGCGATGGAAATTCTTTGCTTTTCGCCACCCGAAAGTTTAAGTCCTCGGTTACCAACCACGGTATCAAACTTTTCGGGCAAAGACATTATAAAGTCATAAATATTAGCCACTTTACAAGCATTTTCAATTTCTTCTTTTGTGGCATCAGCCTTGGCGTAAACCAAGTTTTCCATTATGGTACCATTGAACAAATATGTGTCCTGTGTTACCATTCCCACATTTTTTCTCAAATAAGAAAGGTCGATTTTCTTGACATCAACACCTGCAATTTCAACACTACCGGTCACCACATCATAAAGTCTCGGTATCATACCGATAATGGTGGATTTGCCGGCACCGGATGTTCCGACAATGGCAAACATTTTGCCGTTTTCTACCTTAAAATTAACGCCCTTTAAAATCGGCTTTGTTTCATTATAGGCAAAGTATACATCCTTAAATTCTACCCGGCTGTCTGAAAGGTCGGGAGTCAAGGGGTTTTCGCAATTTGTAATGTCACTTTTACGGTCAAGGTAATCGAAAATTCTTGTAAACAAGGCCAAGGACCTTACAAAACTTACATGCACATCAAGTAAATTTCTAATGGGCATGCTCATTTTATGTATAAGGGCAACGATAACGGTAATATCTCCAACACTCAAAGTGCCGTTTATACCCTTAATAATAAATATTCCGCCCACAAAATAAATAACCAATGGTGCCGACTGCATCACAAGACCCATTATAACTCTAAACCAGCTACCTGCTCGTTGTTCTTTAATGGTTATGGCAGTAACCTGGTTATTAATATCCTCAAACTTTTCATACTCATTTTTCTCTTTTGTAAAGAGTTTAACAAGCATTGAACCACTGACCGACAAGGTTTCGTTTATTTGTTGATTAAGTCCATCATATTTCTCTTGGGCTTTAGATACCAATTTCCATCTTTTTTTACTAATATATCTGGTTGGGAAAAGCAATAACGGCATTACAGCAATGGCAACCAAAGCCATTCGCCAGTCGGTATAAAAAAGATAAATGGCCGATGCTATGACAATTAAAGCGTTACTCACGACCGATGTGAGTGCTCCCGAAACAACTGCGCTAACACCGTTTATATCACTATTCATACGGGTTATAATATCCCCCTGTTTTTCACCGAGGAAAAACGCGTGGGGCATGGTTTGAAGATGAGCATAAAGTTGATTTCTCATATCAAAAATTATTTTTTGAGAAATCCAAGTGTTAATATATTGTTCCAAAATAATCAGAATTTGGGAAGCAGCAGTAACAATAAATGCCAGTAATATAAGACTTATAAGGGAGTTTATGCCCAACTCGTTAGGAGCGTTGACAATGGTGTCAACAATTCTACCGGTTATAACCGATGGAAAGAGTCCTAAAACAGCCGAAATGCAAAGGGCTATAAAAACCATTAAAAAGTGCCATTTATAAGGCAATAAATAAGAAAGTATTCTTTTAAGCAAATCCTTGGTGACTTTTGGCTTGTTCGCTTTTTCTTCTTCGGTTAAAAAACCTCGAGGTATTCTTGGCGGCATATTATCCCTCCTTTTTCTTTATTTTAGCACAAGTTTATTCTTTGTTAAACAGTTTTTTTATTCGCTTATTATTCTCGGTAATATCGCTAAGATAAAGGGAAACAAAGAAGCCCAAAACAACAGCAACTGCACCGCCGATGGTGTGAGCATTAAGGACGAGTTGAATTTTAGTTTTCATTTCCACAATTACACTTGGAATTACCGATAGGAAAAGACCGAAAATCACCGAAAATGTGGCAGTATAGAAATGTTTAAGAAGTTTGTTGATGACAAATGAAATTCCCAAAACACCAACACCCAAACCTGCAGCAGTGGGAATTAAAATTCCCAAATCCAACACCTTAATAGATGTTATATTAAGCCAAATTTGATAAAGACCCAAAGCATTTAAAATTGCAGCCGAGTCAACACCCGGTACAATATAAGAACCTGCAACCGAAAGACCCAAAACAAAGGACTGAACAGTATTCGGATTTTCCACTGTGGCAAATAAGTTGTTGCCATATAAAAGCCAAAGACCTATTGCAAAACAACCACCGATAACTATGTAAAAAATCGGTTTAAAACCTTCTTTTCTAACCTCTTTATTCAAAAGGGGCAAGGTGCCTAAAATGAGGCCTAAAAAGGCAAAACGGGTGTAAACCTCAAAGTTGCCCAACAAAAAGTTTACGGCGTTACTGAAAATTACAACGCCACCAGCCATTCCGATGGCCAACGGTACTAAAAATTTCAAATTATCTTTTAATTTTTTAAAGTTTAAAATGCTGCTTATACATTCAATGGTTTTTTGGTAAAGACCAAAAATAACCATCAAAACGCTACCTGAAAGTCCGGGGGCTACGCCACCCAAACCGATTATAATTCCTTTAAAAAAGTTTTTCATCAAATTGCTCCCTTGCAAGTAATCCATTAACATAAAGTTAATTATATCATAAGATTTATTTTTTGTAAAACCTTTTTATACCAAACGGGCACTTCAAATCAAATTTGAAATGCCCGTTTTTACCTATTTAATATTTTTCAAATACCTTATAATCTTTTACCAGTTGAATTTCATCAAGATAAAAACTATTTCCTTTGTACTGACTCTTGTGATCAGAGTAGTCCCAGAAAATATAAACTCCCGCAAATTCGTATCCACTAAAAGGAGTTCCGTTTGCCAAACCATCAGTTCCCGTGCCACTCTTATACAAAAAGTCTTTAACCGGGAAAGCCATCCAACCCTTAAATCCGTTAACGGGTGTTTTTTGAGCGTCACCGAAACATCCATCATCGCCATGAACAAAGGATTGCCAAGTATCGCTTCCCTCAGGAAGATAATAAAATGCTTGGTCATTTCGGTTATCTCCCATATCGGTGGTAAAAATTCCACCGGTTTTAGAAACCAAACCAAAATTCATTTTTCTGAATTCGACATTGGTAAAATCTACCCACACTCGCAAATAATCATTTGCAGGATATTGGGTTGTGAATTTATTGTTAGTGGTGCCAAAAATGTACAACCCCTTGTTGTCAGTATCCTCTGACCACACTTCCAATGCTTTAGAGTTGTTGTAACCCTTATTAGAATCCAAAGCAAATTTTGCAGAACTGTAAGAATTATTATTATCCCATCCACCGTGGAAAATATCTCCTCCGATATTGCCGCCGTAAGAGAAAGAGTTGTTTGAACGGATAATTGAAGACATAGAGTCAAAATTTGTGAAGGTGCCCAAGAAGTTTACGGGATTTATCGAAGAGTAGGTATATTTCAAAGCCGACTTTGTTTTAAATGTTGTCGTAATTGAGTTACCCCTAATTCCATAGCAGTTAACAGGATATACGGTCAAGGTATAATTTGTTGCTTCCTCCAAACCATGAATTTTATAGGTCATATTCTTTGGCATCGGTTCACGGTAAAAATCATAAAATGCGCTATATTCCACAACATCGCCATTACCGGATTTGCAGACCATTTCATAATTGTGGAGACAGGCTTCATCATAAGCTGCAGGAACCTTGATTTGAACCGAACTGGAATCGGTGTTTATAATTTCTACTTTTGCTCCACTTTTAAAATATGGCGCTGTTGCCGTTTCTTCGCGGTCATCATAAATAAATGTACCGGAATCGGAAGGTTTTTCAATTTCATATACAAGTTTCTCATCCTCATCATCGCAATTAGATGGTGTGGAGAAGAAATCATCGGTCAAAAGATTGTAAGGCAAAATTTTAACTTTATTATTCTTATCAACCTCAACAATATAAAACTGGGCCGCATCCTCTTTGCCCTCAGGGAAAGGTCCGTCGGTTATACCTTGGCAAAGTTCAAAAAAGTTGAGAGTTCCTGTTCCAAGGGCGGTGAAATTACCCTGCCAAATGGATGTGGGGATGTTTATGGGTGCATGGGAATGACCTGAAAAATTAATTACTTGAGAATAGTTATTGAAAATTTTCTTAATCTCATCGGAACTACTTGTTTGCCAGTCTCCATCCGAAACATAAACCGTATCTTTAAGATGATGATGCTGGAAGGTGAAAATAGGTTTTTCAGGGTCTTCTCCCGCAGCATTTCTAACAGCAGATTTCAACCAAGAAAGAGTGTTTGAATTATAAGCACCGGAACCTTTTTCGGGCGACATTGTTATAAAATGAAAACCGTTTATTGTGATATCTTCATTCAAACTATTCCCTGTCATATTAAGAAAATTCAAAGAAGAGCCTTTATAATATTCATGGTTACCCATACTACAAATAACCTTGGTTTTTTTGTTTTCGGTTGCCCTGCTCACTATGGAATTAAAGGCACTATATTCCTCAATAAGACCATTGTCGGTAAAGTCACCAACAAAAACAAAGGCATCCATTTTGTTATATTTTTCACTTTTTGAAGCATAACGGAAAGAACAGTCAAACAATTTTTCCAAACGTTTTGCATTTACGTTAGTGGTATTGGTAATATGAACATCAGATGCCACCACAAAGCGTAAAACCGGTACAAATTCCTTGGTTGCAGTTTCGTTTTTAGAAGAATCATTGCTTGAAGTTAAAGAAGGCTTTTTGCTTGAAGTCGAAGAAGGCTTCTTACTGGAAGTTGCGGTATTTTTTTCACTTGATGTTATAGAATTCTTCTCGCTCGAAGTAGCAGAGTTTTTCTTGCTTGAAGACGAATCCTTCTTCTTACTGGAAGATGAATCCTTCTTCTTACTCGAAGATGAGCCTTTTTTCTTACTTGAAGACTCCTTTTCTTCGGGAGATTCCTTCTCATCACTTAAAGTTTCGTCTTCGGCAGTTTCATCCTGACCGTTAGATACTTCGGTAGAGATATTGCTATGGTTTTTACTCGAATTATACTTGGAATTTGTGGCATGGTTATCCTTTGCATCGTTTTTACAACCGGCCATACCCAAAACCAACACCAATACAAATATTATTGAAAAAATCCTTTTAGAGTTAAACTTCATAGCAATCTCTCCTTTTAATTTTTCACCAAAAGAGCAACCGTTTCACAATGAGAGGTTCGGGGGAATAAATCCGCAGGGGTGTATTCGACCAAATTATAACCTTTTTCACCGAAAATTTTAATATCCCTGGCCAATGTTCCCACATCGCAAGAAACATATACAACCCTTTTGGGTTTAAACTTATTTGAAATTGTATCGATTAATTCTTCGGTTATACCCTTTCTTGGAGGGTCAACAACAATAACATCTGCCTTCAAATTTTCTTTGGCTGATTTTTCGGCAAAGTCAGTGGCATCCATACAATAAAATTCAGCGTTTTCGATACCATTATTTTGAGCGTTAAATTTAGCATCCTTTATGGCTTCCGGGATAATCTCAACACCTATAACCTTTTTTGCCTTATTTGCCAGTGAGAGTCCTATTGTTCCTGCACCACAATAAAGGTCAAGAACAGTTTTACCCTCAACCTGGCCGTATTCAGCCACTTTCCTATAAAGTTTTTCGGCCATTGTATGGTTCACCTGATAAAAAGATAAAGGGGATAATCGAATTTTAATACCACACAAAATGTCGGTTATGTAATCGCTCCCAAAAAGGGTAACGCATTTCTCACCCAAAATAACATTGGTGTCGGCCTTATTAATGTTTATTTGCACACTTTTAAGGTCATCTAAAGCGATTTCTTTTAGAGATGAAATCAACTCATCGGCATAAGGCAAGGTGTCGCCGTTTATAACCAAAACCACCATAATTTCCTTGGTTTTTTCGCCTTGTCTTATATAAATATGGCGAAGTAAACCTTGGTGCTTTTCTTCATTATATATGCTAATGGAATATTTTTCAATCCAGTTTTCCACTGCTTTTACAAGATTTTCAAAAATCACAGGTTGCAAATAGCAGTTATTGTTTGGAATAATTCGATGGGAATGGGTGGCAAAGAAACCTGCCTTTCCTTCCTCGTTTACGGGGTATTGAGCCTTGTTTCTGTAATGGCTGTCTTTGTCGAACATAATAGGCTCAGGTTTTAAATCCACCCCACCTATTCTTTTAATTGTTTCTCTCACACGGTTTTCTTTTGCTTTTAATTCGGCATCATAAGAAATGTGGCGAAAAACACATCCCCCACAACGGGAAAAAGCCGAGCAGTTATTATCTGTTCGGCAATTTGAGCTTTCCAATATTTCCAAAACCTTGCCGTAAGCATAGGTTTTCTTCACCTTTAAAATCTTAACCCTCACGGTATCTCCCACTGCAGTTAGTGGAACAAAAACCGCCATTCCTTCATATCTTCCAACACCACTACCATCGGCAGTATAGTCCAAAATATCAAGGATTATTTCATCATTCTTTTTCATTGTTATTCCAAACCATTTCAAAGAGTTGATTTATCCTCTCTTGTTCACCCTTTAAATACAAAAAGCCGAAAAGAGACTCCAAACCGGTTGCAATATGATATTCCCTGTTGGTAGCGCTTTTAGGGGAACGAGAAGTGTGAAAATTGCGACCTCTTTTAAAAATCTCAATTTCCTCCTCGGTAAGACTGGGCTCGATAACCTCGTAAGCCTTGGCTTGAGCCGTAGCGCTGACATATTCAACCGAAAGTTTGTGAAGTTCACCCGAAGGACGGTTTATAAGGCTTAACTTTGTTCTAACACAAAGTCCGTAAACCCCGTCACCGACAAAGGCCAAAACCGAAGGGCTTAGTAGTTTAACATTTTCCATAATTATACCACAAAGTCAAATTCGATACCCAATACATCAACGGTATCACCTTCGTTAATTCCTGCTTTTTCCAAGGCTTCGATAATTCCTGTTTGGCGAAGCACTCTTTCAAAATATTGAAGTGACTCGTAATCATCGGGGTCAATGGTATTCATAATATCCATCAACCAATCGCAGTCTTCAACAAAGTATACGTCATCACGAACATTGATATTAAAGGTGCGCTTGGATTTGAGTTCAACCACTTCAGGTTTAGGTTCAGCCTCATATTTTAAGATAGGTGGCAACTTTTGAAGTTCAGCAGCCACACAGTTAATAAGATCGGCTGTACCTTCGTTAATAGCAGCCATAATGGGGAAAAATTTGTAACCCTTTTCCTTGAAATAGGTTTCATATTTTTCAATTTCCCCGTCCTCTAAAAGGTCGCACTTGTTAGCAACAACAATTTGAGGTCTTAAGGATAAATCCTCGCTAAAAACAGCAAGTTCTTTATTAATTTTCTCGAAATCATCAATGGGGTCTCTACCCTCACTGCCCGAAATGTCAAGAACGTGCAAAAGCATTCTGCAACGCTCGACGTGGCGTAAAAACTCGTGACCTAAACCAACGCCTTCACCTGCACCCTCAATAAGACCGGGAATATCAGCCATAACAAAGGATGAACCCTCACCCATTCTAACCACACCCAAAACAGGTGTTAAAGTTGTAAAATGGTAATTGGCGATCTTAGGTTTAGCCTCGCTAACCACCGAAACCAAGGTAGATTTCCCAACATTCGGGAAACCGATAAGACCAACATCAGCCAGGAGTTTCAGTTCCAATGTTACATCCAATTCTTCACCGGGGTTACCGGGTTTTGAAAAACGGGGAACCTGACGGGTGGATGTTGCGAAATGTTGATTTCCCCAACCACCGTTACCACCTTTAGCAATAACTACAGGTTCATCATCCGAAATGTCGGCAATAATTCTGCCTGTTTCAGCATCCTTAACAAGGGTACCAACAGGAACGCTGATAACCAAATTGGGCGCACTTTTACCTGTGCAACGGGAAGCGCCACCATTTTGACCTGGTTCAGCCGAGTATTTTCTCTTGTAACGGAAATCGGCCAAGGTTGAAAGGTTACTATCTGCCTTGAAAACGATATCGCCACCCTTACCACCGTCGCCACCATCAGGACCACCTGCAGCAACATATTTTTCACGATGGAAAGAAACAGCGCCGTCACCGCCTTTACCCGCTTTTAAATGTATTCTTGCAATATCTACAAACATTTTTATTCCTCACTGTCTGCAAATTCTGTATAATCGCTTTCATTTATATAATTATCATAAAGCTCACGTGCTTTAATGTAATCTTCTTCTTTAACATAAATATTATCGGTAACCAAAAATCCACCGGTTATTACTTTAAGATATCCCCCTGCTCCATCACGGCGACAAAGAAAGGGAATATTGTTTTCTTTAAGTAAATCCTGATAAACCTCACTTAAAACTGTGTTGGAAATCGACACAACAAAGGTAGGTTCTTTGGGTTTTGGACCATCATTTTCAGGAAACAATTTCCTTAAAATCTTCATTTAAATTTCTTCTCCCAAATCTTCTGAAAAATCATCATCAAATTCTATTTCAGTGTTTGAAAAATCCTCATAAAGTTCATTGGCTTTTTCAAAATCGGCTTCGGCAACATAAATATCTTCCGCAACAAAATTACCGCCGAAAACCACCTGCATAGTCGCCTCACCCATTTGTGATGAGGTAAAAGGAATGTTATTATCACTTAAAATATCTTTAAAAATTTCCGCCGATATCACATCTTCAAAAGAAGCAAGTAAAGTGGGGTTTTCCATAATATCGGTTTCTTTCTCGATTTCTTTCTCCGGGGTTCCCTCTTCTACTGCGATGTTGAGTTCTGCTCCACAAACGGGACAAAGTTCCATATCATCGCTACACTCTTTTTTACATACATGGCAAATAATCATAAAGACTCATTCCTTTGAGTAAATTTAAAAATAGGGACTGTGAAATGCCACAGTCCCTTAATTTCATATTAGTCAGCGTAAATACTTACCTGCTTGCGGTCACGACCAAGACGCTCAAATTTTACCTTACCGTCGATAAGAGCAAAAAGTGTGTCATCAGAACCACGACCAACATTGTTACCGGGATGAATATGGGTACCTCTTTGACGAACAAGAATGTTGCCGGCTAAAACGAATTGACCGTCAGCACGCTTAACACCAAGTCTCTTGGACTCACTGTCACGGCCGTTCTTTGTAGAACCCACACCCTTTTTATGAGCGAATAACTGAATGTTAATCTTTAACATATTTTGCACCTCCGTTAATTTTAATGTTATTACTGTATTCCTTGGAAAGTTCTGTTAAGTGAAGTCTTAAACCGTCCATTATTTTATATGTTTCGGATGAAGGGTTAATAACCTCAAAGTTCATTAATCCATCCTCTACCTTAGCATCAGCACTGTCACCGATAATTTCGGTTACGGTGTTGGCCACCAAATAAACGGCGCTGGAGACAGCAGAACAAACTATCTTCCCAAGCTCATCGTCACAGTTTACTGAACTGTGACCACTAACGCAAAAGCCGTAAATCCCCTTTGCATCAGCCAGAAATTTTACACTAGTCATAATTAACCAATCTCGGTAATTTGTACTTTAGTGTAAGGTTGTCTGTGACCCATTTTGCGAGAACTGCCCTTCTTAGGCTTGTAGGTAAATACAGTAATCTTTTTACCCTTGCCGTTCTTTAAAACGGTGCCCTTAACGAAAGCGTCCTTAACATAAGGCTTACCAACCTTTAAAGTTCTGTTACTTACAGCAACAACCTTATCGAAGGTAATCTCAGCGTTTTCTTCAGCGTTAAGCTTCTCAACATAGATAACGTCGCCGTTTTCTACACGATATTGCTTACCACCGGTCTCGATAATTGCGTACATCTTTTTCACCTGCTTATTTTCAGTCTCGCTACGGAAGGCGTGCCCAAAATTTAGGCAACTTTAAATTAGCCCACAATATGCGGCTTATACATATTATCACAACAGCCCTTAAAAGTCAAGGAAAAAATATGCACATATTTACTTTAATTTTCGCTTGATTTTTTCGTATATTTCCACCGACTTAAACCGTATTTTATAGGGTCTTGGATTCTCGGCAATTTTAGCCGATTTTCCCCCTACGCTATCCTTTAAATTAGCCTTCTTTTGGGTAGGTACACAAACACTGGGAAAAATCACGCACCACCAGTTTTTACCACGCGCCTCACCGATTTCCACAATCAGCGCATCATACTCCCCTGCAGGAAGTGTAAAATCGTCATACTCCCTTGTTTCAAAGAAGGTTTTGCCGATTTTAGCAGTTGCCGTATAATTTAAACCTTCTTCAGCAATTACTTTGTTTGCAATGTTCTCATAGATAGCGAGATTTTGCTTGGCCGTATTTATTGCCGAGTCCAAATTTGTGCTTTTCTCAAAAAGAGTGTCACTTTGGGCCAAAACGGCATCCCTGATTTTCAGTTTCAGGTCTTGGTCGGCTTTAGAGTCCGAATTGGCAATAATATGTAATCTCAACACATTATCCCTTAATTCTTCGCAAGAAGCATCAAAACTTGCCATCGAGCAAAATACCGAACAAATAAATCCAAAAATCAGCGCCCATTCAAAAGCCTTTTTCGAAATTTTAGTAGTCATAAAAAATATTCCTCTCATTTCTTTCTGAGAGGAATATTGACCGGAAATTTAACTTTTATTCAAAAATTATCGATTTTTCTATTGGTTGCACCAAAAACGCAGTAGTTTTTTCTTTCTTTAAAGCTTTAAGGCACTTTTTAGCGCCCTTCAAATCTTCAAAAACAGCAAAGTAGGTAGGACCACTACCCGAAAGCCCAACACCTAAGGGTCCGAATTCTTTTAAACGGTTTTCAAGAGTTTTATCTTCCCAAACCAACCTAAAAGAATTTTCAAGGCAGTCGCACAAGCCCTTCAAATCGTTTTGAGTAGCAAACTTCACCGAAGAATCAATATCGATAAACATTTGCTCTTTACTGTCAAGCAAACGATACATTTCTCCTGTGGAAGGTTTGCTTCCCTTTTTAACCAAAACAAAATAGCCCGTTTTAAAGGGTTTGAGTTCTTCCAAAATCTCGCCGATTCCTGTTGAGCGCTGTGTTCCACCTCTAATAAAGAAGGGCACATCTGCTCCCAAAACGGCAGTCATTTCTTCCATTTTTTCTTGGCTTAAATTAGCACCGTAAAGTTTGTTTAACCCTACAATAACTGCAGCAGCATCAGCGCTTCCGCCACCCAAACCTGCCGCTTCGGGGATGCGCTTTTTAATGTATATCTTGACGCCACCATTTATGCCCGTTTCTTTAAAAAACAGTTTTGCCGCCTTGACACCTAAATTATCCTCGGTGGCCAATTCTTTCTTGGAGCATTTAATGGTGATTTTGTCCGCCTTTTTAAGTTTAACACTATCAAAAAGGTTGACCGACTGCATAAGGGTATCAATAAAATGGTAACCATCTTCTCGTTTACCACTAATATAAAGGCTTAAATTTATTTTGGCATTAACCTTCATTTTTACAGTCATATTCACACCCCTTTTACGCAAAAGGACTGCAAAAGCAGTCCCTTCAATTATTTAACATATTGGTCTAAATTAAATTTCTCGCCACAGCCATATTTTTCGTAAACATAGTCGATATCCTTATCGCCTCTGCCCGAAAGACAAGCCAAAATGGAACCTGTTTTGTGTTCCTTGGCATATCTGATAGCAAAAGCCACAGCATGAGCACTTTCAATAGCAGGGATTATCCCCTCGAAACGGCTAAGTAAGAAGAATGCCTCCATAGCCTCTTCATCGGATGCAGTAACATAGTTAACACGACCCATGTCACGAAGATTTGCGTGTTCGGGACCAACACCGGGATAATCCAAACCACTGGCAATTGAGTAAACAGGCAAAGGTTCACCCTTTTCATCCTGTAAAAGATAACTTTCAAATCCGTGAAGTCTACCTTTGGTGCCAAATTGCATTGTAGCGGCGTGGTCGCCCACTGAACTTCCCTTGCCCAAAGGCTCAACACCGTAAATGTCAACAGGGTCGGAAAGGAAGGGAGTGAACATACCCAAAGAGTTGGAGCCACCACCAACACAAGCACAAATACTGTCAGGCATAATACCTGTCATATCCAAGAACTGTTCTCTCGCCTCAATGCCCACAACACTTTGGAAATCTCTAACCATTTTTGGGAAAGGATGAGGTCCCAAGGTTGAGCCGATACAGTAAATTGCATCTTTATATTCCTTTTGATAAGCCTCGAATGCTGCGTCAACAGCCTCTTTAAGGGTTTTTAAACCGTGGGTTACGGGGATAACATTTGCTCCCAGCATCTTCATTCTTACAACATTAGGATACTGTTTTGCAATATCAACCTCGCCCATATAAATATCGCACTCTAAACCAAAATAAGCAGCAGCAGTGGCAAGAGCCACGCCGTGTTGACCTGCGCCTGTTTCGGCAATAAGTTTTTTCTTACCCATAAATTTAGCAAGAAGACCCTCACCCATGCAGTGGTTAAGTTTATGAGCACCCGTATGGTTTAAATCTTCACGCTTTAAATAAATTTGGCAGTTGCCGAAAAGTTTGGACAAACGCTCACAATGATAAACAGGTGTGGGTCTGCCTTGGAATTCTTTTCTTATACGGCGAAGTTCATTAATAAACTGTGCCGAGTGGCAAATTGATTCATAAGCATTGTTAATTTCTTCAAATGCAGGTCCGAGTTCAGGGGAAATGAAAGCACCTCCGTACTCACCGAAATAACCATCCTTTGATGGATAATTTTTTAAATAATTGTCAAACTGTCTGTAATCCATATTTATTCTCCTTAAAATGTAAAACTTAAAACTATTTTAAGTTCGCCATCGTTTCACTAACAAAAACATCAAGATACCTCCAAAAAACTAAAAAAGTCCTATCCCTAAATGGGACAAGACTGTGTTAATCCTGCGGTACCACCCAAATTGATGAAAACTCATCCGCTCATTTCCGTACTATCATACGGCGTGTACTATAACGGGTACTTCCCGTCGACTGCTACTTGCAAATGCTTTCGGTCGCCCTCATAAGTCCATTCACCAAGCACTCCGTTGCCGTTTTTCCACCATCAACAGCTCTCTAAAAACCTCGAAGCAAGGCTACTACTCTTAATCATAGGTTTACATATTTTAATATATGATATCACTGCTCAAACGGTTTTGTCAAGAGTTTTTGTTGATTTTCAACGAAAGTTAGCTCCTTTTAGTTTTTTCTCCCTCATTTTGTTGACATATTTTTTTTATATGTTATAATTAATAAAATATTTTTTTAATAAAGGAGTAATATAAAATGGCTTATTATTTTAAAGAAATGTCCCACACTTTCAATGAATACCTTTTAGTTCCCGGTTATTCATCTTCTGAGTGTGTACCTGCTAACGTTAGTCTTAAAACCCCTCTTGTTAAGTTCAAGAAGGGCGAAGAACCTGCAATTTCAATGAACATCCCAATGACCTCTGCTATCATGCAGTCTGTTTCGGGTGAGAAATTAGCAATAGCACTAGCTAAAGAAGGCGGCGTTTCCTTTATTTACGGTTCTCAAACCATTGAAGAAGAAGCTGCAATGGTAGCTCGTGCAAAATCCTATAAAGCAGGTTTTGTTGTAAGTGGTTCAAATGTTACTCCCGAAGATACATTAGCCGATGTTTTACGCTTAAAGGAAGAAAACGGTTTCTCCACCGTTGCTGTTACCCACGACGGTACTGCAAACGGTAAACTTTTAGGTATCGTTACCGGTCGTGACTATCGTGTAAGCCGTATGTCCACCGACATTAAGGTTAAAGACTTTATGACTCCCGTTGAGAAGTTGGTTGTTGCAGGTGAGGATACCACCCTTAAGACTGCTAACGACATTATCTGGGATAACAAACTCAACTCTCTCCCCATCGTTGATGCTGAGGGCAATCTTAAATATTTCGTATTCCGTAAAGACTATGATGCTCACAAGGAAAACCCCAACGAGCTTCTCGATAAAGATAAGCGTTATGTTGTTGGCGCAGGTATCAACACCCGTGACTATGCCGAACGTGTTCCCGCATTAATCGAAGCAGGTGCTGACGTTCTTTGTATCGACTCTTCCGAAGGTTTCAGCGAGTGGCAAGCAAGAACAATTGCTTTCATCCGTGAAAAATATGGCGACAGCGTAAAGGTTGGCGCAGGTAACGTTGTTGATAAAGACGGTTTCTTATTCCTTGCAAAAGCTGGTGCTGACTTTATTAAGGTTGGTATCGGAGGTGGTTCAATTTGTATCACCCGTGAAACCAAGGGTATCGGCCGTGGACAAGCAACTGCCCTTATCGAGGTTTGCGAAGCTCGTGATGCATACTTTGAGGAAACCGGAATTTACATCCCCATTTGTTCTGACGGTGGTATCGTTCATGACCATCACATTACATTGGCTCTTGCAATGGGTGCTGACTTTATGATGCTTGGTAGATATTTCGCTCGTTTCGACGAAAGCCCAACCAACAAAATCGCTATTGGCGGCAACTACTACAAAGAATACTGGGGTGAAGGTTCCAACCGTGCCAGAAACTGGCAAAGATACGACCTCGGCGGCGATAAGAAATTATCCTTCGAAGAAGGCGTTGACTCTTATGTTCCTTATGCCGGTTCACTTAAAGACAATGTTGGTCTTTCTCTTTCCAAGGTTAAATCCACTATGTGTAACTGTGGCGCATTAACCATTGCTGAACTTCAAAAGAACGCAAAATTAACCCTCGTTTCTTCCACAAGTATTATTGAGGGTGGCGCTCACGACGTTATCCAAAAAGAAACCTCAACCGGAATAATTAAATAATAAAAAAATTAAAGCTCCCTTTCGGGAGCTTTTTTTATTTGTGTTGAGCCATATATTTAATAATTTGAGCAACCTTGTCGGTGCCAAGTTTACTGTCAATACAAATATCATAAGAACGACGGTCGCCCCATTTTGTATCGGAATAGTAGTTGTGGTAAAAACTTCTGCGACGGTCAACCTTTTTAAGTCTTGACGCCGCCTCACTGCGAGTGCAGTTTTCATATTCACAAATACGTTCAATTCTTCTCTCAACATCGGTATAAATAAATACGCTAATAACATTATCGCGACCTTTGAGAACGCTGTTAGCACAACGGCCAACAATAATGCAGGATTCTTTTTCAGCCAAATCTTTAATAATCTCAGCAGTAGCCATAAAAGCTTTATCGCCCACAGGTGTTCCATGACCGTTAACCATCATAGCAACATTATGGGTTGCGCTCATAGATAAGGTATACAGCAAACTGTTGGTTGCGTTTTCATCAACATCGCGCAAAACATCTTCCGAATATCCACTTTCCTTAGCGATAAGTTTTATAAGTTCATCGTCGTAAAACTTAATTCCCATAATCTCGGAAAGTTCTTTTGCGATTTCACGACCACCACTACCATATTCACGCGCAATTGTTATAACTACATTTTTCAATAGGAACACCCCTTTTGTATAATTTTAACACACACTTTTTTATTAATCAAGTATTTTGTAAACTTTCAAAAATTTCTATTGCATCGTCCAGTCGGCTGATTTTAGCATACATAAGTTTTTGTGCTTCGGGAGAAAATTCACTCATATCAGGAACACCTATGCATTTCATTCCTGCTTTGTGCCCTGCGAAAATACCATTGTCAGCATCTTCAAAAACAAAACAATCTTTAGGGTCGACCCCCATTTTCTCGGCAGTTTGCAAAAATATATCGGGCGCCGGTTTGCCCTTTTCAACTTCATCACCAGCCACAGTCGCATCGAAATAATGCTCGGCCGAAACCTCTTTTAAATGATGGTTTACCGACCCACGGGAAGAACCCGAAGCCAAACCGATTTTAATGTTATTACTTTTAAGGTAATCCAAAAGTTCTTTAGCGCCGGGCATAAACTTTATAACTAAATTATCAATTATATATTGTCGCATTTCGGCGATAAAACGCTCCAAATCAAGAGTGCTGTAATGTTCTTTCAAATAGTTGCTCCAACCGTTTTGGTTCATACCGCAAACATATTTAATAGCATCTCCAACACCTCGGACCCCTTGATTTCTACCTGCATATTCCCAAGCAGGAACGCAAATTTTCTGGGTATCAAGCAGGGTGCCGTCCATATCAAAAATAACGCTAAACATTTTAAACTTCTCCTTTTAAACTCTTCACCTTAAAATGATACCATATTTTAAAAGGTCTATCAAGTAAAGTTTTTAAGTCTTTAATTTTGTTTTTGTTTGTGTTAAAATCAAATTAAAGGAGAGCTTTTATATGTATATTAGTTTAAACGAATATTTACGAAACGAATTTGGCTGTAAAGTATATAAATTAGCCCTTTCGGCAGTTACCACCTGCCCTAACCGTGACGGGACGGTGGGTTTTGGCGGATGCATTTTTTGTGGCGAAGAAGGGTCAGGCAGTTTTGCCTCCCCTGTTAACATGAGCATTACAACCCAAATTGAGCTTGCTAAACAAAAAATCAAAAACAAAACAAGTTCAAATAAATATATTGCCTATTTCCAAAGTTTTACCAACACCTATGCACCTATAAATTATTTAGAAAAGGTATTTTTCGAGGCTATTTCCCACCCCGAAGTGGTTGTTTTATCTATTGCCACAAGACCCGACTGCTTGCCCCAAGAGGTATTGGATTTATTAGAAAAACTAAATAAAATCAAACCCGTTTGGGTAGAATTGGGCCTTCAGACAATTCACGAAAAAACAGCAAAATACATAAGGCGAGGATATCCCCTTTCCGTTTACGATAAAGCCGTTAAAAATCTAAAAGCCATTGGAGTTAAGGTTATAACCCACATGATTATTGGTTTGCCCTTTGAAACCGAGGAAATGATGACAGCAACAGCCAAATATATTGGCGAATCCCAAGCCGATGGCATTAAACTTCAACTTTTACACATATTAAAAGGCACCGACCTTGAAAAAGAGTATTTAAAAGGTAAATTTCAAGCCCTTACCTTAGAAAAATACACCGAAATCCTCAAGAAATGCCTAGCCGTATTGCCACCTGATATAATAGTCCACCGAATTACCGGTGATGGAGATAAAAAGAAACTTATAGCGCCCCTGTGGAGTGGGGACAAAAAGAAAGTTTTAAATTATATTAACCGAGAATTAGGCAAATAACTTTTCTTTATGTTGACAAACAATTTTAAAAGTCATAAAATGAACATAACAAACTACTTAGGTTGGAGGTTAATCAAATGAACGAA
>JAZSPH010000087.1:0-17681 GCA_045537355.1 Acutalibacteraceae bacterium | reverse complement strand
AACCTTACCACCTTCCACATAATACCATTTGCCGTTAGTATGCTTAACGAGAAGTGTTGAACTTGTCTTAACACCTTTAACTACGTAATAGTAAATACCATTGGTGTGTTTTACAAGACCTGTTTTAGCGTTGTTAACTACGCCTGCCTGTACATAATAATATTTTCCATTAGTATGTTTTACAAGACCTGTTTTGGCATTGTTAACTTTACCTACTTCTACATAGTAATACTTACCGTTGGTATGTTTAACAAGTGCAGTTTTAGAAGAGTTAACCTTACCCGACTGTACATAATAATACTTGCCGTTTGTGTGTTTGACAAGACCTGTCTTGCTTGTGTCAACAACACCCTTATTTACATAGTACCAATTACCATCAATATGTTTTATCAGCGCAGTGGTCTTTACAACATTACCGTTCTGACAATAATAATATTTTCCATTGACTTTTAATAATCCACCTTGTTTAAAGTCAACAACACCATTTTTAACGGTGTAATATTGTCCATTATAGTAAACTTTACCGTTTTTAGTTAAATCTACTACACCTTTATTAACATAGTACCAATTTCCATTAGTATGTTTAACAAGAGTTGTATCATAGACTTTTTGGTGGTTGACAATATGGTAATATTTACCGTTTTCTTTATAGAGAATATTTCCTCCGGGATAAACCTTTGCACCACAGACATTACAATAAAGATCATTATTGTTTGTAACTGTATGTCCAACTGTCAATTCCGAGGTCATAACAACAGACTTGGAATTCTTTGCAGAAAACGTTACTTTCGTTTTTCCATTGCCATTTATAGAACAATTACCATTAGCATCAACAGTCATTACGCTGGTATTAGATAAACTATAATTAAAAGATGTTGCGTTTATTTTTTGATATACGTAAGGAAAGGTTTTATTGCAATTGTAAACATTTATCTTTGTTTTATCATTCGCTTTCAAATCGTGTAATTCGTGCTCGGTATAAACTTTAAGATCAAGGTTTTGTTTTTGAACGTCTATGGAATGTTCAGCAGCGACTGTGCCGCTTTTAGTTATATTGTTTGCAGATGCTGAAGAAAACAACTGTACCCAACACAAAATACCGTCGCTTGTCACAAAACAACCGATACCTGCCGAAGTAAAAGCCCCGGTAGTCATATTAGCATAATGACCACTTGAGTTCGTCCAATCTGTCATTACAGTGGTAGGAGAAGTTTGTCCAATTGCAATATTTTCACCCGCCGAACCCATTATGTTGCCTAATACTGTAAAGCAATTTTCTCCGTTTGGACGTGTGTGTGAGTAATAAACACTTAGTTCAGCCGCTCTCTTCATTGCTGCGGACAACAAGGTTTTATCCATTTTTAAAGATTTCAAACCCACACTATTACGCAATCGATTAAGTTGATTTAAAACCTCATAAGCATAGTCATAATTTTCTTTGCCTGATATTTTTAAATTTACAATTTCCTCTCCGGATAAATCACAGTTTGCCAAACGAGAAAGTTGTTCACTTTCAAGTAAGCCTTGTGTTGTTTTAAATACGGTGCCATCACTTTTTCTAAATACCATTACAGGGAGTGAGATACTACTTCCGAGGTTTGCGTTATTCACAAAATTCCACATGGTTGAAACTGCATTAGTTGATTCATCATAGCAAAAAGTAATATTTGAACCACTGTATTTAGCAGCCATTTGTTGGACAGTTGCCTTTGAATTTTTGTTACAGTCAATAAACAAAACTTTAATGTTTTTTTGTTTGTCAATTCCTAATTGAACAATTCTATCCAGCGTGGTTGTTGTGTTATAACAAGTGTTCTGTCCAAAAACGCTTATTGTTACATCATAGTTACTTGAATATGTTGAAACCGAAGAAAAATTCACAACAGTCGGTGTTGAAGCCGATGTGGCGGAAACTGCTTTTGCAGAAATAGTTCCTTGTGTCAAAGGAAGACCAATAAAGGTTGTTAGAAAAATTGCCAAAATCATAAATACTGAAACAAATTTCTTCATTTTAAACTCCATTCTGCCATTGTGTCGACAATCGACACAACGTACCTATTATTATGCGATAACGTTTTTGCACTATCTTTCTCAAAAAAGGGTTAATTTATAACAATTCTAAAATTTCTTCTTTTGGTCTATAGCCTACGGATGTGTTAACAAGTTTGCCGTCTTTCACAACTGCAAACATTGGAATACTCATAACCTGAAACATTTGCGCCAATTTCGGCTCGTTATCAACATTAATCTTACCAACGACTATATCATCACGTTCTCTCGAAATTTCCTCAATGGTGGGTGCCATCATCTGGCAAGGCCCACACCAATCGGCATAGAAATCGAGCAAAACGGGTTTAGTGGATTTTAAAACCTCGTTTTCAAAATTTTCACGTGTAATCTTTAAAACTGACATAATAAGTCCTCCTTAAAGTAATTTCTTATAGTCTTCCCCGAAAAGTTCATCGGCAAACCAAACTTTTTGGGCTGTAAATCTCTTGCCCTTTAAGTAATTCAAAATTCCGGCATCGGTCTTGAAATCAAACATAAGGCTATATGAATAAAGCGCTTGTTTATCAAAGCCCATTTTTCTATCCTCGGCCGATTTATTATATTTACCCTCACCCAAAAGTGGATGACCGATAGATGCCATATGGGCTCTGATTTGATGAGTACGACCTGTTAAAAGTTCAATTTCCACCAAGGACAAATTGTTTTTACTTTGCAAAACACGATATTTTGTTCTAATTGTCTTATTATCGGCAGTTTTGTAATTTTTAAGGTAAACTTGGTTTTTACTCTCGTTTTTCTCCAAAAAGCCTTCTAAAATATCGCTTTTCTTCTTTGGCACACCATGAATTACGGCAAGGTATCGCTTGTCCATCTCACGGTATTTAATTTTGTCGCACAAAATTCTCAATGCTTCGGCATTTTTAGCGGCGATTACAATTCCACCTGTGTTTCGGTCAATTCGGTTGGCCAGTGCCGGGGCAAAACTGTTCTCGGCTTTGGGGTCATACTCCCCTTTTTTATATAAATAATGCTGAATTCTATCTATCAATGTATTGGTATACTCATTTTTATCAGGATGCACGAGAAGTCCTTGCTTTTTATCCACAAGCAAAAAGTTCTCATCCTCGTAAACCACATCAATATTAGAAGGGGCCGACAAAAAGGAATATTTTGGCTCTACTTGAGCGAAAAATTCATCATTAACATAGGCCGAAATCACATCACCCACATTTAAGCGAGTGCTGATTTCACCCTTTTTGCCATTTATTTTAAAACGCTTTGTACGAATATATTTAAACATTAAGGAAGAAGGCAAGGTGGGACAAATTTTAACAATAAATTTATCAAACCTTAAACCTGCATCATTTTTTGTTACAATAAATTCCTTCATTTATATCTACCCTTGAAAATAACTAAAAGTTGTTATATAATATCACTATATTTTTAAAGGAGGTGTCCTTGAATGAAAAACTCAGAAAATCCCCACACAGCCCATCGCGAACGTGTTCGCAAGGAGTTTTTGGCAAACGGTTTTTCCGATGCCACACCACCACATAAAATTTTAGAATTGCTGTTATTTTTCGCAATCCCGAGAAAGGACACCAACGAAATCGCCCACACTTTGCTCAACCGTTTCGGTAGCATTTCGGCTGTGTTAGAAGCTTCACCGGAAGAACTTATGCAAGTTAAAGGAATTGGCGAATCAGCAGCAACCCTTATCAAACTGCTTTTACCCATATACCGAAAATACAGCAGTGAAAAAGGGATTAAAACCTCACAAATCACCAGCATTGACCAACTGGGCAATGCTTTACTTAAAAAATACATCGGTTACACCACCGAAGTTTTCACCCTTGTCACCCTAAACAGCAAAGGTTCGGTAATTGCCTTTGACGTTATTGGTGAAGGTGATGTTTCTTCCATCGGTGTTTCCACAAGAACAATTGTGGAAAAGGTTATTGAGAGAAAGGCTGTGGCTGCCGTAATTTGCCACAATCATCCAAACGGCAATGCTTTGCCCAGCAACGCCGACCTTGAAAGCACAAGGCGTTATGTTACTGCTTTGGCTCACATTAACGTTCAGTTGCTTGACCACATTATAATTGCCGATGATGATTGGGTTTCTCTTTACCAAACACCCGATTATTCCCACATTTTTAAAATTTAATTTCCCAATAATAACGGCGATAACTTTCGGGAAAATCATCCAAAACGCCGTGTTCGGGGTCATAGAAAACCCCATCAAAATATAATGACCAGTGCCAACATTTAGGAGTTTCCAAGCTTAATAAACAAAGTTTTGGAAGCTCCTCTTTTTTATTCACAGCCACCCTTTCGTGGCTCACAATAAAACCTTCGCCCTCTAAAAAAGAAAACATTTCTTTTAAGGTGGTTTCTCGGTCATTATTTAAAGCCTCCACAACCTCGGTTGCAGTTTTGCCCGTCACCATTGAAAGAACGGCTTGGCCACACTGAAGAGGTGTTGGCTCGAAAATATGTTTAATTTCCATATCTATCTTGAAAGGTGAATAAGCAACACCGAAACATCGGCAGGGCTGACACCCGAAATTCTCGAAGCCTGACCAATATTTGCAGGTCTGATTTTATTTAACTTTTCAACTGCCTCAAGTCTGAGACCGTAAACATTATTATAATCAATGTCGGCAGGAATAAGTTTCTTTTCAAGGCGCAACATTTCGTTAACCTGCGCTTGTTGACGGGTAATATAGCCCTCATACTTAACCTCGGTTTCAACCTTTTGGCAAACGCTTCGGGGAAGCTCAGGTCTTTCCTTATCAAAGGGCGCCAACATATCATAGGTAAGTTGTGGGCGCTTAACCAAATCGGCAAGGCGCATTCCCGTTGTCATGGGCGCTGTTCCCTTTTCCTCTAAAAGTAGGTTAAGTTCCTCGTTTGGAGCCAAGAAAGTGGTATTAAGGCGCTCGATTTCCTTTTCTTTTTGCCCTCTTCTCTCCAAGAAATCGGCATAGGTTTCTTCACTTACGAGACCTATCTTATGACCAATAGGCATTAGTCTTTCATCGGCATTATCTTGGCGCAAAAGCAAACGATATTCGCTGCGAGAGGTCATCATACGGTAAGGGTCCATACAACCCTTAGTAACCAAATCATCAATTAAAGTTCCGATATAGGATGATGCACGGGACAAAATCAAAGGCTCCTCACCCTTAATTTTAAGGGCTGCATTAATACCGGCAACAAGACCTTGGGCTGCTGCCTCTTCGTAACCCGAAGAGCCGTTAAACTGACCTGCACCATAAAGTCCTCCCAGTCCCTTCATTTCAAGGGTTGCAGTTAAAAACTGAGGGTCGACACAGGTGTATTCAATAGCGTAAGCATTACGCATTATCTTAACATTTCTAAGGCAAGGAATTGTCTTATAAAGGCTAACCTGAACCTCCTCGGGCAAAGAAGAAGAAAGACCTTGAAGATACATTTCTTCGGTATCCTCACCACAAGGCTCAATGAAAAATTGGTGCCTTGGCTTATCGGCAAAGCGAACGATTTTATCCTCAATACTGGGGCAATATCTGGGGCCTATACCCTCAATTTCCCCTGCGTATAAAGGCGAACGGTTAAGGTTTTCCAAAATAACCTTTTTGGTATCATCGTTGGTATAAGCAATATGGCAAACAACCTTATTTTCAGGGTCTTGCTTGGTTGAAAAACTGAAAGGAACGGTTTGCTCATCGCCACCTTGCACCTCAAGAGCCGAAAAATCAATACTGTCACGAGCAACACGGGCAGGAGTTCCGGTTTTAAAACGACGAAGGGGTACGCCCATTTTTTCAAGACAACTTGAAAGGCCGATGGTGGCAAAACTGCCGTCGGGACCCGAAGCATAATTCACTTCGCCCACATAAATTCTACCATCCATAAAGGTTCCCGTTGCAATAATAACGGCCTTGGAAACAAACTCGGCACCTAAAGAAGAAACACAGTGCCAAAGGTCGCCCTCTTTATAAAGTTCAACAATCTCGCATTGTTTTACATCCAAGTTTTCCTGAAGTTCCACCTGATGTTTCATATAACCACTATAAGCACGTCGGTCAATTTGGGCGCGTAAGGAATGAACAGCAGGGCCTTTACCTAAGTTTAGCATACGGCTTTGAAGTGTAAACTTATCGGCAGCCTTACCCATTTCGCCACCCAAAGCATCAAGTTCACGCACAAGATGACCCTTGGCAGTACCACCTATTGATGGGTTGCAGGGCATATTTCCAATCCAGTCAAGACTCACCGTAAAAATTATTGTTTTAAGACCCAAACGGGCAGGAGCCAAAGCGGCTTCAATACCGGCATGACCTGCGCCTATAACGGCAACATCATATTCACCGGCAAAATACTTTTTTATAGACATTTTTTCACTCATTTTTTATTTAATAATTTTTGCTGACGAATATCAGCACCCAAGAACTTATTGGCATTATAATGACCGATAAGTCGGGAAGAAACACGGGGAGAATATTTAATCTCAATTTCCTTCATTGTAAGGTTTGTGTTGATAATTGTGGGTTTACCACTTAAAATTCGGGTATTTATAAGATTATAAAGCACCGATTTTGTAAGAGAAGTTATCATTTCAGTACCCAAA
Source organism: Acutalibacteraceae bacterium (assembly GCA_045537355.1). Lineage (GTDB taxonomy): Bacteria > Bacillota > Clostridia > Oscillospirales > Acutalibacteraceae > UBA737. Next base: position 11,056 of record JAZSPH010000087.1, on the reverse strand, counting down.
TCATCAATAACAAGTAGGTCGCAATTAAGCATCATATCATAATTGCCTTTGCCCTCGCCCAAAAACTTTTCACTTTCAACCATAGAAAACAAGTTTTCAGCCGAACCGTAAATTGCCATATAACCCTTTTCAATAACGCCACTAACAATCGCAAGTGTAAGATGGGTTTTACCAAGTCCTGCGCCACCTGTGAAAAGCAAGTTTTCACTGCCTTCACCAAAGTTTTCGGCATAATCACGGCAAAGTTTTAAAATGGCTGTCATTCTTCTTTTGGGGTTTGTGCCGTCAGTATCAGTTTTATCGGCATAATATTTCAAATCAAAATTATCAAAGCGGCAGTCCTTTAAGGGCATTTCTTTTCCTAATTCATCAGCCATAATGCGAGAGGCTTCTTTTTTTATGCAATCGCAAATTTTGCCACCAACATAACCGGTATCGCCACAAAGGTCGCAAAGATTTTTTGAAGCAGGTATTTTCGCCTTTTTCAAAATTTCCTTTTTTTCTTTACTTAAAAGTTTTGATTTTTCCTTAATACTTTTAAGTAGTTCCTTATCCCCTGCCAAAGTTGCAAGACCAAGTCTTGCGCCCAAATATTTTAATTCGTTTTCAATTTCTGAAAGTCTGGGCTCGCTTTGGTACAAAGAATTAAGCATTACTTCACGCTCAAAATTTTTTCTTTTAACAGCCTCTTTTTTGTTTTCAAAGGCTTTTTTGTATGTATATTCACGATTTATCATAACCTATCAATCCTTCGAATTAAGCATCTTTTCGTAAAGGTCAATATCATAGGAAGCAAAGCTTTCCTTCTCGGGCTTTTCTTCAATATCTTCAGCCTTTTGGTAACCCTTTTGATGCCAACTTTCAATTATCTTGGCAACATAAGGAAAGGAAAATTTCGACTTTTTATTGACGCACTCATCATAAGCCAAACTGATTAGTTCCTTGGAAATTTTCCACTCATCAAACCACTTGGTAACAGTTTCGCTCTCCTTGGCGCTTGGTTTCCTTTTTTCAAGACCAAAAATTGCCGAAGCCATTTGCCAACATTTTTCCGATAAATCCATTTTGTGAAGTTCTTCATCGGCATCGGCAATATTGTCAATTTCCTTGTCAATAAGTTTAAGACAAATATCCGATATGAAAGGAATCTTATCTTTACCCTTTGATAAGGCATATTGAATAACCAACAAAATAACCGAAACATCAAGACCTTGGTCATCGTAAATCCAAACCAAATCACTGGCCTCGTTGCTCTTTAAAACTCTACCCAAACGCTTTTCGGTTTCAAGAAGCAAAAACTGAATTTTCGGGTCGGTTTCGCTCTTTTTGGCAATATCATTCCGTGTGGGTTTTGTAATTTTTTTTACGGGAGGTTTCTTTTGTTTTTCTACCACCACAGGAGCATCTTTAGGCAACAAAACACCGGCGTCTGCCCAGTAAAGCAACGCCTCTTTTATTTCGTATTCGCTAAGACCTGATTCCTCAGCAATTTCCACTGTTTCAGGGTCTTTATACATATTTCTCAAAACATACAATAAAACCTTGATATGCTCGGGTTTTGAGAACTTGAAATAATTGTCCACCACCGAATTTGGAACGGTGAAAACCCCCGAAAGGGACTGGGGATTAATATAATAATCCATACTTTGCTCCTTAAATTTAAGATACGGAATTATTATATCACATTAACCTTATTTTTGTAAATAGTCTAAAATAAAAATCCCCGCCTTTAAGACGGGGATTTTGCTTATAAAGTCAAGAACAAAACAACAACCAAAACAAGAGTTACAATTGCCGAAATGTAAAGTACTCTGAATATCTTTTTGTAATAACCCTTAGAACGAATTGCCAAAATAAGAGAAAAAACAAAAACTGCCAATGGGAAAATAAGGAACATTATTGTCAACATAACCTTGGAAACTGCGTTAGTGAAGCCATCATCATCAAAGAAACCAAACTCATCATCATAATAGGCTTCGATACACTCATCGATTTTATTACAAAGATTTTCGTCGGTGATTTCAAAGGCCAATATTTCGGAATAATCAGCTATATTAAAATAATCAAAATCTCCGAGATTTGCCTTTTCATAGTCGATAAAATAATACTTATCTTCGGTTGTAATAAGCATACCCTTTTCGACTTTGATTTTGCAACTGTTTGTTATGGAGTAAACACGAAATTCGTGATAATTGTAATCCTCTATTTCCTTTGTAAAAAGATTTACTTGTTTGCCGTATAGTTTTTCTTGTGTTATTGATAACTGATTATCATGAGGATACTCAAACTCAATTTCACCATACTGCCACTCATTGCTAACCAAACGGTCATATTCACTCACAAGACTATGTTTTAAATATGTTGCATTTAAGGAAGTGCCATCACCGAAATTATATGTTGAGTAAACAACAGCTAAATCAGGGCTTATACACAACTCCACATCTTGAATTTTTTGTTCCAATTCATCACTCATTGAGATTTCATATTGAAACTCATCATACCCATTTGTTTCCATATTCTTGGCATTGAATAAAGTGTAATATTCACCGTTAACATATAAACCTTCGCGTTCATTCTCTATGTCAATCTCATATACAGTGTCATAGGAAAGTTGACCTGTAACATCTACAGTTTCCGGTCCCACAGGTGTTGTGGCGTAAGCCGTTACCGAGGAAATACAAAAAAGTGCCAAAACCAAAGCTAATAATTTTTTCATTTTTATTTCCTCCTTTAAGATAGATTTAACTTTTTATCCATCATCCAATACTGCAAAATATACAGCATTACACAACACATAAAACAAAATACTATTGCGCAAAGTAAAACGATTATAAACACCCATTTAAGCATTGACTCTTCCAAAAGACCTAATCTTTCGAAAACTGCAGGAAAACTAAACATAACCGACATTTGTACCACAAAGGATAACACACTGTTGACACCATAATAGATAGCGATAGCAGTAATAACCCTTGATTTTTTGGTTATTAAGGCTGCAAATGTTATACAAGCAAACAATAATAATTGAGTGAAAAGTACGCCTAAAATTCCCAATATAATACCCTCTATTATATAAACGGGTAAATACCAGCCGGTCGCTTTAACCAACTCACTCAACGCTTCGATTAAAAATTCATAATTTTTAATATCGAAAAGTTGGTCGGGCAAACCGATGGCAAGCATTGTGAAAATATCGAAACAAACCACAAACCCAGACACTGCCAATGTAACAAGAGCCAAAATGATTTTTGAATTTAATATCTCGGATATCTTGACAGGTAATGTAAAGGTTAAATATCCTTCATCGGTATAAAGATTTTTGTAAAATCTAACATAAACCAAAACCAGGGAAACAAGGACAAAAGCGACAATACCGATTACTGACAATACCAAAAGAATTGCTGCTGATGTATCTACCACTGTAGGTAGATTTCTACCTACATCTAAAATTTTAATACATCCACCGGCAAGAAGGGACAAACCAAAGGAAGAAAGGGCTGCAATCCACCAAAGTTTGAAAACCGATGAAAAATCATATTTTAAAAGTTTTCTTAACATCTGAATACCTCCCTGAATAACATATCAAGCGATTTTCCGCTCTCGTTTCTTGTTTCTTCCGCATTTCCCGATTTTAAAATATTTCCACCGTAACCGAGGAAGTAAAAATCATCCAAAACCTGCTCAACATCGGTAATTAAGTGGGTTGTAATTATAATCGAAGCCTCGGGATTATAATTCGAAACGATAGTGCTTAAAATATATTCTCTCGCAGCAGGGTCAACACCTGCAATAGGCTCATCAAGAAGATAAAGTTTAGCATTTCTTGACATTACAAGTATAAGTTGAACCTTTTCTTTTGTACCTTTAGAAAGGGTTTTAAGTTTGCTTTCGGGATTGATTTTAAGGTCAAATAAAAGTTTTAAGGCTCTTTCTCTATCAAAATCACTGTAAAAATCCTCAAAGAAATCAAGCAACTCAATTACCTTCATTTGAGAATTAAAATATGTTCTCTCGGGCAAATAGGAAACCACGGCCTTGCTTTTCTCTCCAACGGGATTTGAGTCCACCAAAATTTCACCACTGTTTGGTTGCAAAAGACCACAAATCAGTTTAATCAAGGTAGATTTTCCACAACCGTTAGGGCCCAAAAGACCAATTATTCGACCTGCGGGAATTTCAAGATTCATATTATTTAAAACAGGAATATGTTTTTTATAACATTTAGTTAAATTCTTAATTTCTAAAACATTCATTTCATTTCCTCCTCTAAAATTGAAATAATGTCTTGTTTGCTGATTGCCAATCGGTTTGCTTGTTCTAAGAAACCATCAATAAGTACCTGCGCCAGTTTTTTACGGCAAGACTCAATTACATTCAAGTCTTCGGTAACATATCTTCCCATTGTTCCCTTTGAAATGATAATTCCTTCATTTTCAAGTTCCGAAAAAGCGTGTTGCACTGTGTTAGGGTTAACTGCTGCTTCCAATGCTAATTGGCGCACACTGGGAATTTGGGTTCCTGCAGTGTATTCCCCTGACAACACCGACATTGTAATTCTCTTCGCAATTTGAAGATAAACGGGACTATCCTGTGTAAAACTCCAAGCCATCAAATCACCTCTTTGTATTACTGTACTATAACAATAATACAGCACCTGTATAAATTTGTCAAGAAAAAGATTAAAAGCAATAAAAAAAGACACTTTCAAAACTCGAAAGTGTCTTAATAGGTTATATATTTATTTATCAAATTGTGCTTTAATTTGTTCGTTGATTCTTGCGTCCATTTTAGGAATAAGTTTTAAATCTTCTTCTTTTACACTTATTTCTGCAATATCGTCTTTTTCGCCGTACTGTGGGAAATTAATAAGCCAAGTTCCGTTTGAATTATCTTCAAGACAAATCCAACCCTGCATCCCTTTATGAACGCCATCTTTAACATATTTTTCTTTTTCTACAATTACTTCTACACAATCCATCATTTTCATATTATTTACCTCCTAACGGCGTAGTCAATTGGATGTGTCCATTAGGCCTTACCATCCATCCGGTTATAAAGGACACTTTATTACCATTATCTTTTCGTTTGATTTCTATTTTAACACTTAATCGTTGCCCTTTGTCATTAAGTTTGCCTAATATATAGTCGCCATTGCTATATTTCTCTAAAGCCTGTTTTTCAATTTCTGCTTTTAGATATTTCGAATCTTCAACCGAATAACCCCACGACTTAAAAAGTTTATCTTTACCGTGCCCGTATTCACCCTTTGTATCAAATAGATAAGGGTCAAATTTACTGTACGCACTATCTGATGAACTTTTTGTTATTACATCATCATATGAAATGTCTTTTAAAACACAATGACAAAATGGATGATGTGGCCATTTGGGTTTCTTATCATTTTGAAACCAACAACCATCAAGCATTAAACATTCCTGACAATGGTTTTCACTCAAATTAAGATGTATCCATTTTTTCCATTTTGGTGTAGTGGGTGTTTTCTCACCCCACACCCCTGCATAAAATAATTCATCTAAAAATCCCATTTGTATAATACTCCTTTCTTTTGAATTTTTCAAGAATATTATACGTCACATAAAACCGACATTTACCGACATCTTTTAGAGAATTTCAATCTTAAATTCATAATATAAATCCTTTTCATAAAAAATGTGGCACCTTCTATAAGGAAGGTGCCACAAAGGACACTCTTTTTTTAAATTTGTTTCATAAGTCTAATATAAAATTCAACTGCTCTTTCCAGGGTTTCAACACGAATACGCTCGTTGTTGCCGTGGATAGTTGCTCTCTCCTCGGCAGTTAAATCCATTGCCGAGAATTTATAAACCTTGTCGCAAATTTGGGCGTAATGGCGACTGTCGGAACACTGAACCATTAAATAGGGTGAAATCTTGTCAATCTTCCAAGTATCCACCACGGCCTTTGAAACCTTCTTAAAAGCATCGCAGTCGGTTTTAGAAATGGGGCTTGGATTCATACCTTCAATAAGGCTTATCTCCACATTTTCATCATTTACAGTTTTCTTTAAATACTCTAACGCTGAGTCAATATTATCCTCGGGATTAAGGCGCATATTAGCAACAAAAGAAGCCTTTGGAGGAATAACATTGGGCGCCTTACTTCCAAAACCTTGGGTGAAGGCAACGGTGGTACGCATTAAAGCATTTAACTCGCCACCTTGTTTTTTGCAAATAAGGTCAAGCACACCACCAAAAAGCCAAAGGTTTGAAAAAATCATTCGGTAAACAAAACTTGAATGTCTACCCAAATTGTCAAACATCAAGGCAACTGGCTTGGTTAAATGACTTTTAAAGGGATGATTTTCAATACTTACACAAGCCTTAGACAATATTCCAATGGGAGTGTGTGGTTTAGGGGCTGAAGCGTGGCCACCACCACTTTTACAGGTGAATTTAACATTCATAAGACCCTTTTCGGCAATACCGATAAGACCGATTTGACCCTTAACACCGGGGAAAACATTTTCCACAACGGCGCCACCCTCATCCACAACAAATTCGGGAATGATCGAATTTTCTTTAAAGTAGTTAACAATATTAACAGCGCCACGGCCGTTAATTTCTTCCCCACCCGAAAAGGCAAAATATACATCATTTTCGGGAACAAAGCCTTCGGCGATTAAAGTATCAGCCGAGAAAAGCACACCATTAAAGGTAACCTTTGTGTCAAGTGTTCCCCTTCCCCAAATAACGCCGTCAATAAGGTCGGCGCCAAAGGGTGGTCTCTCCCACATTTCTTCATTTACAGGCACAACGTCATAGTGAGCCATTAAAACAGCAGGGTTACCCTCGTTTTTACCTTTCCATTTAAAAAGCAAGGCTCTATCAGGCAACTGTGTAAAGACACAAGCCTTGAAAACGTTGGGGTAAAGTTTTGGTAAGGAATTTATAAGTTTTTCAAATTCTTCGTCATCCTCAAGGGAAGAATCAGCGTAAGAAACGGTTTTAAATCTTATTAATTCTCTTAAACTTTCCACTGCTTTCTCACGGTCAAATTCCACATTTTCATTAGAAATTTCCACCATTTGATTAGGCTTAAAATTTAATGTTCTAATCAAAACTATACCTAAAAGCAGCACAATTAAGGCTAAAACAATATAAAGGGCTAACATTTAAAGCATACCTCTTTTATACATAATTCTTGCAACAGCAACGGTAAACAACACACCAACAGGCACCATAATACCCACTGTTCCTGCATTGAGCGCAGGTACGAAAATAAATAATACAAGCATTAAAATTATGGGTGCTATGGAAAGTTTTGCGTTTTTGGAAATAAATACAACTGCCAAACCACCGAAAAGGGCGGGTAAAATCATATCAAAAGCAGGGGTTAAAACGGGATTATTAATAACAGGAGCAATAACACCGATTAGCACAACACCGATTAAAATTATAAGGGTTGTAACAATGGAAGAAACGGCGATGGAAATGGTAGAAATAATTTCGCCTTCCTCCTCATTTGACTTAACACCTGCGCGTTCCATTGCATCCACAGCGCAAGGAAGTTTTAGGTTAGAAATATTGCCCGTTACAAAGGAAAGATATGTTCCACCGGCGCCAAGCATTGGGATATATGTGAAAATCTCCACAATTCCCACTGCCCAGTACATTGGAACAGTAGCAAACATTGCCTTTGCCAAGGCTTCCCACTTTGGAACGGCGCCAAAAACAATACTAACAGCCACAGGGAAAGCAAAAATTATAAGCAAAATGGCAATTCCCCAAATTTTACCGTCACGATGAACCGACTCTAAATAAGTAAGATTATTTTTCTTCATTTTTCTTTCCCTCCTTATCCTAACCAATTTGTAAATGGTATAGCACTTGCCATACCTGAAATTAAACTTATGGGAAGGGCATAATCGGTAAGCCAACGGATTTTAAACTTTGTGGAAATGCCGCCGCAAATTGCCATTGCTATTGCCGAAACTGCCATAACGCAAACGGGAATAAGTCCCGAAAAATCATTCTTTAAAACCAATGTTACATCGCAGAAAACGTAACCCAAAAATGCGGAAATCATACCGAGAAACATTGCATTGTTAAATATTTCTCCCCACTTTTTATCCTTCATACCTATTTTGCTGATACCGCTTTGCACACGTTTGGTAAGGAAAGGCACCAAAACAAGTCCAGCAGCAATACCAATTGTCATAACCCAAAGAACGGTTATAAAAACATCGGGGTCGGTGATTTGTGTTCCTGCCGGAATACCAAGCGCAGTCAAGGCGTTATTTGCTGCAACTGTTTCGTATGTAATAGAACCAATTATTGAAAGTCTAAGCCAAGGAAGGGCAATTCCAAGACTCTTGGACAAGGCAATAACACCCACCAAAATTGAAACGGCAGGAGCTATTGTAAAGACTGCCGAAGAACCGATAGTCTTACTTATTACCTCTTTTTTAATTCCAAGTTCTTTAGCTCTTTTCAAAGCACGAACCAAAAAGAATACCGACTGACCCAAAACAGTCAAAATAATAAGTCCTACCATTATGAAAATAATAGGATGATTTACGCTAAACTCCATGTTAACTCTCCTTTGATTTTCTTAATTCCTATTTTACCATAAATCAACACTTTTAACAACCAGCAAAACTAATACTTGAAGAATTATGATAAGTGGTATACCTATCATAAATCGCTTATGGCGAGTTTTGTGGCGAATAGCTTTCATTGTTAAATACATCCCAACACTTCCACCCATTAAACAAAGAGTAAAAAGTGTGCTTTCAGGTATCCTATAACCCCCTGTTTTCGCTCGGTGTTTATCGATAATGCAAACAATGAATGATATAACATTTAAAACCAGAAAATAAACCGTATAAGGCATCTTATCACCTCACAATAATTGTATAAAAAAACAAGGCTTTTTTCAAGCCTCATTTTTTTCGATTTGCCTTTTAAGTTTCACAATAATTCGCTTTTCAAGCCGTGAAATATAAGACTGGGAAATACCCAATGTGTCGGCAACTTCGCTTTGTGTGTACTCATCGTAGCCGTTCATGCCAAATCTCATTTCCATTATTTGCCGCTCCCTTGGAGGCAGTTCACCCACAAACTCTATTAGTTGGCAACGTTCATCTTCCATTTCAACATCCCTGCCAACCTCATCGGCATCGCTCCCCAAAATATCAGAAAGTAACAGTTCGTTTCCGTCCCAGTCAACGTTTAAAGGTTCATCAATGGAAATTTCATTCTTTTGGTTAGAGGTTTTTCGAAGATACATTAAAATCTCATTTTCAATGCACCTTGAAGCATAGGTGGCAAGTTTGATATTTCTGTCGGGGCAAAATGTGTTAACGGCTTTTATAAGACCTATCGTTCCGATGGAAATTAAATCTTCGATTCCCGCCGAGACATTGTCAAACTTCCTTGCAATATATACCACCAGTCGCAGATTATGAACAATAAGGGTATTCCTTGCCTCATCGCTATTCTCTTTAAGCAACTCCCCTTCCTCTTCTATAGATAAAGGTGGTGGCAGGGTTTCGGGGCCATTTATGTAATATGTGGTCGAAACAAGTCCTAATTTAAAAAGGATTTTATAAACTAATCTTTTCAAAAATATCATCTTTATTACCTTCCAGTTCTAAAATTTTCGGGTTTAAAATAACCGAGTAATCTTCTTTAATGGGGGTTTTGGAAATCGCCAAAATCGGGTTCGAAAGGGTTATCAGCCTTTCCTTTAAATAGACTTGGCAAAAATCACACCTGAACCCTTCCAAAACACTTTTCCCCGACACAGTATTACAAGGCACGGCGCGATACCTTGTGGCAAGCAATGGGTCTTTTGCAACATCCAAATCCCCAAAAAGGGCCATCCCTACTGCCCTATCCCCAATTATTATTTCGGAATCGGACATCATATCGGTTATGCTGTTTCCCGTGTCAATAATTGCCGTTGCTCCCACATTTTTACCCAAGGCATATATAGTTACATTGCATCTTTGTGCATCCTTTGAAGAAATAGCAAAGATTTTCGAAAAAATTAAATACAAAAAATATCCTAAAATAGTAGTCGCCACCAAAATCACAGGGGAAATATTAAAGTAAACTACTGAATTATTAATTATCATACCCTTGGGCTTAAAAACCTGCCACATGGCGGTCATAATGCCGCCATATGCACAGGTAACACCAAAAAGGGCGATAATTGCCCTCGCAAAAAACTTGAAACTTTTAAATCCAACACAAACAAAGGTCATTGTCCCACTCATTAAAAGATGAACCAAAATTTCTATTAGAAAGGTAGATGGTGGTAAAAATATGTAAAAGGAAAACAAAGCACCCGTTACTGCCGACAAAACCATCCTCCAAGTTTTAGGTGAAGTTTTTAATATCTTAAGGGTTACCTTTAAAAGGAAATAATCCACAATTAAATTAACCACAAAAAGTATATCGGCATATACCACCACAAGTCCCACCACCTTACACTTAAATTTTACCACCTTCCTATTATGAAAAATGTCAAATAATAGCGCAAACTTCAAAAAATTTATAAAATGAAAAAACTCCCTTTCGGGAGTTTCTTTAAATGAATTACAAATTCAAACTTTTGATTAACTCAGGTAATGCTTTTTCAAATTTAACACCGTACCAATGGTCGGGGTCATCGGCAGTTTTCTTCATACACTCCAAGGTGTAATCAGCAGCAATTTTAACCGAGTCGAAAACATCTTTTCCACAAAGTAATGCACCGGTGAAAGCAGCAGTATAAATATCGCCTGTTCCGTGGAAACTTTTTTCCATGCGCTCATGCTCATAATATTTATTTTCACCGTTTTCTCTAATGGCAATACCGGTTTTGCCCTCGTTATAACTAACGCCTGTTATAACAACGGTTTTGGAACCCATCTCCTGAAGTTTAACCATAAGGTCATTAATATAAGCCTCATCGTAATCTTCCTTGTACTCAGTATCGGTCAAGAAAGCAGCCTCGGTAATGTTGGGAAGTAAAATATCGGCACCATCGCAAAGTTTCTTCATTGCGTTTACATATTCCATATCAAAGG
>JAZSPH010000025.1:0-5327 GCA_045537355.1 Acutalibacteraceae bacterium | reverse complement strand
CCAACAATAGTATTAAGTACAGGAGTTTCAACCTCAATATAGTTCATATTATCAAGATAATTTCTCATAAACTTGATAAACTTAGAACGAATGACAAAGTTGTTCTTAACCTCAGGGTTAACAATAAGGTCAACATAGCGTTGACGATATCTTAAATCGTTATCCTTTAGCCCGTGGAATTTTTCAGGCAAAGGTAAAAGTGATTTAGATAAAAGTTTGATAGAAGTTGCGTGAACCGAAATTTCTTCAGTTTGGGTTTTGAAAACAGTACCTTCAACGCCGATAATATCGCCAATATCCCACTTCTTAAAAGAAGCGTAAATATCTTCGCCAACATCGTCACGTTTAACGTAAAGTTGAATTTTGCCGGTTGAATCGCTAAGGCCAACGAAACTAGCCTTACCCATAATTCTACGAGCAATAATTCTACCTGCGATTTTAACAGTTTTACCTTCAAACTCTTCAAAGTTAGATTTAATGTTTGCAGAATCGTTGTTAAAATCAAACTTTGTAATTAAAAATGGGTCATTTCCACTTTCCTTTAAAGTGGCAAGTTTCTCATGACGCACCTTTACAATTTCATTTAGGTCCTGTAATTGAGGATTATTGTTTTGTGCCATTTATTTCACCTTATTTTGAAATTTCTAAAATTTTAACCTTAAACTCACCAGCGGGAGCTTCAACGATAACTTCATCGCCAAGTTTTTTACCTAAAAGTGCTTTACCCATAGGAGATTCATCGGAAATTTTGCCTTCGCGAGAATCAGCCTCGGTAGAACCAACAACGCGATACTCATCTTCGTCGCCGAATTCCACATCAAGAACTTTTACTTTGCAACCGATAACAACGGTTTTAGCATTGCCTTTAATATCTTCAATAATTTCAACATTTTTAAGCATTGCTTCGATTTCCAAAATACGAGCTTCGAGTTTAGCTTGTTCGTTTTTCGCCTCATCATATTCGCTATTTTCAGAAAGGTCGCCATAACCACGAGCTACCTTGATTTTTTCAGCAATATCAGTTCTTCCCTCGGTTTTAAGGGTTTCTAATTCTTGCTGTAATTTCTTTAGACCGTCGTCGGTGATTTTAATAGTTTTTGCCATAAAAAACTTTCCTACCTTTAAATATATTTGGGGTGCCAAACATTGCTATTATATTATTATTTGCTCAATAAGTCAAGAGCATTAATTATGATATAATTTTTTGGTTTGATATTTAGGCTCACAAGTAAGGTTGATACCTAATTTTCTAAACACATTTTCATCCACGCGAGATAAAATTACAGTAGAGTGCGCTTCGCTGCCTTTAAGTTTATAAGCATTATCAAGGGCCTTTTTAGCCAACTCATCGGTTGCGGCGCAAATGGACAATGCAATTAAAATTTCGTCGGTATGAAGTCTTGGGTTATGATTTCCCATAATTTCGGTTTTGAGTTTTTGCATTGGCTCAATAATTGTAGGAGAAATCAAATTAACCTCATCGGGAATATCAGCCAAAACTTTAAGGGCGTTTAAAAGCATTGCCGAAGCCGAACCCAACAAACTGGAAGTTTTGCCTGTGATAATTCTACCGTCGGGCAATTCAATTGCAGTTGCGGGAGCATCGGTTTGGGCGGATTTTTCAAGAGCGTGTGAAACAACAGATCTATCCTTTATTGTAACACCTGCTTGTTTCATTAAAAGTTCAATCTTGGAAGCGTCGGTTTCTTCTGCCAAACCCTGTCTTGCATTAACGATGGTTGCATAATAACGACGAATAATTTCTTGCTTTGCAGCATCCTTTACAGCATCATCATCACAAATTGCAAAGCCAACCATATTAACGCCCATATCAGTAGGACTCTTATAAGGAGACTCTCCGAGAATTCCGTCAAGCATTGCGTTTAAAACGGGAAAGATTTCAATATCTCTATTATAGTTTACGGTAGTCTTTCCATAAGCTTCCAAATGGAAGGGGTCAATCATATTAACATCATTTAAATCGGCTGTAGCAGCCTCATAAGCGATATTTACAGGGTGTTTAAGGGGAATACTCCACACAGGGAAGGTTTCAAATTTAGCATAACCTGCTTTTACCCCTCTTTTATGCTCGTGATAAAGTTGAGATAGACAGGTAGCCATTTTGCCACTACCGGGACCGGGAGCAGTTATTACAACCAATTCACGGGAGGTTTCAATATAATCATTTTTACCAAAACCGTTCTCACTAATAATATGCTGAATATTATATGGATAGTCATCAATACGATAATGTTTGTAAACCTTAATACCTAAAGTCTTTAAACGATTTTCAAAAACTTGTGCCAAGGGTTGTCCGGTGTATTGAGTGATAACAACGCTACCGACATACAAACCAATTTCTCTAAATGCATCTATTAAACGAAGTGTATCCAGGTCATAGGTAATGCCCAGGTCTCCCCTGCGCTTGTTTTTCTCAATTGCATCAGCATTGATAACGATTACAATTTCGGCTTCATCTTTTAAATTTAAAAGCATCTTAACCTTTGCATCGGGTTCAAAACCCGGCAAAACACGAGCTGCATGATAATCATCAAACAACTTGCCACCGAATTCCATATATAATTTGCCACCGAACATCTTAATTCGGTCGCGAATGTTTTGAGATTGAAGCTTTATATATTTTTCATTGTCAAAACCTATTTTTTTCACTCTTTAACAATCCCCTTATTATTGATTTCCTCAATATATTCTTCTAAACACATATTTTTACTGTTAATATCCTTAGCAACATCAATACCGACAAAACGCCAATGCCAAGGTTCATAAATAACGCCGGTTATATCTTGCTTCTCCTCAGGATATCGCAAAATAAAACCATAATCTGCCGCATTATTTAACATCCAGCGAAAGGCTTCCGAATCTTCAAATGAAGTATTAGTTTCATTAAAATCTATAGCAAAACCACAGTGATGTTCGCTGGTTCCGGGACGGGCAACGATAGTTGCCGCTTTGTCTTCGGCTTCCAACTGACCCATGCCTTTTTTTATCCAATAACTAACCTCATTCTTATAAAGTCTTTCTTGGGTTTCATAAGAACGGAATGGCGATCTGACACGGATGACAATGCCTTCATCCTTAGCAGTTTCCATCAAAGCAATGGCATATGGCAAAACATCTTTATCGAGTTGATTTAATTCGCCACAAAGGTATTTAGAATCGATTGTTGTTAAATTTTGTGTATAGCTTTCTTTATTAGGCAAAGGATTTTTTGCGTTAACAAGCAAAAGCTTTGAGAATTTAGGATCAAGACCATTGGTTGTAGTTGAAGACACATCTTCTAAAGATGAAACGCCTTCAACCGAAGAAATATCTTCCGTTTCACTTGCAATGGTTTCCTGAGGAAAAGAATAATCCTCAACATCATAATCTTTTCGATCCGAAAGTTTGTAAATCAAAATGCCACTAACAACTAAAAGAAAAACTGCTGCATAAATGCCAATGGCATAATAAAGTTTTTTGTTTTGGGTTTCTTTTTTGTTTTTCATAAATTACTCATCAAGTTTGAGAACAGCCATAAATGCCTCTTGAGGAACCTCGACAGAGCCCAACTGTCTCATACGTTTTTTACCTTCTTTTTGTTTTTCGAGAAGTTTCTTCTTTCTCGTAATGTCACCACCATAACATTTTGCAAGTACGTCTTTTCTCATGGCTTTAACCGTTTCACGAGCAATTACCTTGCCTGAAACTGCAACCTGAATCGGTACTTCAAAAAGTTGGCGAGGTATAAATTCTTTTAATCGTTCAGCAATTTTTCTGGCACGAGTATAAGCATTATCAGAGTGAACAATAAAAGACAATGCATCGACCACATCACCTGCAAGCATAACATCAAGTTTTACGAGTTTGGACTTTTCGTAACCCTTGGTTTCGTAATCATAACTTGCATAACCTTTTGTGCGAGATTTAAGCGCATCAAAGAAGTCATATACAATTTCACCCATTGGTAAAATGTAATGTATGTCAACGCGATCACCCATATATTTCATATCGGTGTAAATTCCACGTCTTTCTTCGCAAAGTTGCATAATTGCTCCAACATAATCACTTGGGCTGTAAATATGCACATCAGCAACAGGTTCGAGTGCTTCACTAACAATTGCAGGGTCGGGGTAATTGGTCGGGTTATCAACCGTAATCTCTTCCCCACTGGTTAGTTTAAATTTGTATTCAACACTTGGTGCAGTTGTTACCAAATCTAAATTATACTCTCTTTCCAAGCGTTCTTGGATAATTTCCATGTGAAGTAATCCTAAGAAACCACAACGGAAGCCGAAACCTAAAGCATTAGAACTTTCAGCCTCAAACAAGAGAGAGGCATCGTTAAGTTGCAATTTTTCCAAAGCTTCACGAAGGTCGGGATATTTTGCACCATCAGCAGGATAAATACCGCAGAAAACGACAGGATTTACTTTGCGATAGCCTTCCAAAGGTTCTTCAGTTGGATTTTCGCAGGTGGTAATGGTATCACCAACACGAGCTTCACTAACTGTTTTAATAGATGCTGCGAGATAACCAACCTCACCTGCTTCTAAAACATCGCACGGCTCTAATGCAGTTGCGCCCTTACGACCAATTTCAACCACATCAAACTCTGCACCGGTTGCCATCATTTTGATTTTATCACCGGCCTTGATTTTACCGTTCATAACTCTGAAATAAACGATAACTCCCTTATAAGGGTCATAATAAGAGTCAAAAATCAATGCAGATAAGGGTGCAGTTCGATCACCCTTAGGTGCAGGAAACTCGGTAACAATCGATTCCAAAACATCAGCAACATTAAGACCTGTTTTGGCCGAAACCAAAGGCGCATTATCAGCAGGAATGCCGATAATATCTTCAATCTCTTGTTTAACACGGTCAGGTTCGGCCGAAGGAAGGTCGATTTTATTGATAACAGGTAAAATTTCAAGTCCGTGGTCAACTGCCAAATAGGTATTGGCGAGGGTTTGCGCTTCAATGCCTTGTGAAGCATCAACAATAAGCACAGCGCCTTCACAAGCAGCAAGAGAACGAGAAACTTCGTAATTGAAGTCAACGTGTCCCGGTGTGTCTATTAAATTAAGTTCGTATTCTTGACCATCTTTTGCAGTATGATAAAGAGTAACGGCATGGGCTTTAATTGTAATTCCACGTTCTCTTTCAAGGTCCATACTATCCAAAATTTGTTCTTCCATTTCACGCTGAGAAACCGACTGAGTGAGTTCTAACATTCGGTCAGCGAGGGTGGATTTACCGTGGTCAATATGAGCTACGATACAAAAATTTCTAATTCGTTCAATCGGAAAAGACATAAGGTACCCCTA
>JAZSPH010000094.1:0-11863 GCA_045537355.1 Acutalibacteraceae bacterium | reverse complement strand
CCTAAAGGTAATTAGTTTAAAATATTAGAAATATAGTATAAAACAAATTTCCATAAATTTCAACTGTTATTTAATTATTTTACGAATTTTACATTTTCTTCGCCTAAAAGTGTGGATAATTCGAGTATCAATTTCTCACTTTCGGCCACATATAGCTCTTTTGGTGCTGCCAAACGGCGATTTTCCTTAACGGCCACAATAATAACAGGGTTGTCGCCCTTGAAATTTGCTAAAATTTCCTTCGCTTTGGCAAACTCTCCCGAATTTAAAGAGTCTATTTTAATGTAAAGTCCTGCCGAAGGTTTGAGTTTTTGTGTTTCCCTTTCGGGTATTGGCTCGGCCCTTTCCAAAATAACCTCGGGTTCCCTATCCTCCCTTTCGCTCACCTTTCCCTTGATAATCAAAGGTTTGCCCGACTGCAAAAGTTCCTTAAACTGTTCGTAAGCTTTTGAGAAAATAGTTATACCAATGGAAGAATACATATCTTCAATAAAGGCACTTGCCAAAATGTTACCGTTTTTAAGTTGACGCACCTTCAGATTGTCCACAATTCCTGCCAAGGTGACCCTTGCCGAGTCCTGAGCCTGACCTGACAAAATTTCTTCGGTGGTTGTAAGACCCATTCGGTTTAAAAGGGATGCGTATTTATCCAAGGGATGTCCACTAAGATAAAGACCGGTAGCCTCCTTTTCAAGGCTTAACTTAACATCCTTATCCATTTCGGGCATCGGCTCCATTTGGAAGGAGTTGACATTTTCCATTTCCCCGAACAGGTTAAGTTGACCTTGGGAAGAAAAACGCTTTTCGGCTTCCACAGCCGTCAAAATACCATCAATATTATAAAGCATTTGCCTTCGGTTTGGTTCAACACAGTCCAAAGCGCCACTCTTAACCAAACCTTCCAAGGCCTTTCGGTTTAATTCCCTCGAATAATTTCTAAGGCAAAAATCGTAACCCGAAAGGTATTTTCCGTTTTGTTCTCTCTGAGAAACCAAACGGTCGATAACCCCGGCTCCCAAGAACTTAATTGCCATAAGACCAAAACGGATACCACCCTTTTCGGGGGTAAATCCACTAAAACTTTCGTTAACCGAAGGGGGCAAAAGATTTATACCCATCTTTTTGCACTGGGCAGTATAATGGGTGATTTTGGCTGTATTATCCAAAACCCCTGTCATAAGGGAAGCAAAATATTCAGCCTTAAAATGACATTTTAAATAGGCCGTTCTATAAGCCACAAAGGCATAAGCACAGGCGTGGGCTTTATTGAAAGCATAGGAACTGAAACTTGACATACTTTCAAAAATTCTTTTGGCGTGGTTCTCATCAACCCCACGATTTACAGCGCCTTCGCAAATAACATTACCCTGACTATCCTTTTCACCGTAAAGGAAGAATTCCCTCTCCCTTTCCATAACGGCGTGTTTTTTCTTGGCCATGGCACGGCGAACAATATCAGCCCTGCCGAAAGAATAACCTGCCAAGGCCCTGAAGACCTGCATAACCTGTTCTTGGTAAACAATGCAACCATAGGTTACATCCAAAATTGGTTTTAAAAGTGGTGTTACATATTTAATATCCTGAGGATTATGTCGATTATGAACATATTTAGGTATGGAGTCCATGGGCCCCGGTCGGTAAAGTGACAGCACAGCAGTTAAATCCTCAATACTTGTGGGAGACAACTGTCTCAAAACGCTCTTCATACCCTCCGACTCAAACTGAAACACACCGTCGGTATTACCCTTAGACATAAGTTTATAGGTTTCCTCATCATCCAAAGGTATTTTTTCAATATCAAAATCGGGATGCTCTTTTTGAATTAATTTAACAGTATCATCAATAACCGTAAGGTTCCTAAGACCCAAGAAGTCCATCTTAAGAAGACCTAATTCCTCAAGGGAGGTCATTGTGTACTGGGTAACAACGGCATCATCGTTAACACCCAAGGGAACATACTCGGCCACAGGACGGTCAGCAATAACTATTCCTGCTGCGTGGGTAGAAGCGTGGCGAGGCATACCCTCAAGGCGTTTTGCCATATCAAGCAACAACTTTGCTTGTTCATCGTTTTCGTAAATATCCTTTAACTCTTTGGATAAATCCAAGGCTTTTTCAATTGTCATACCTTGGGAGAAAGGAATAAGTTTCGCAATTTTATCGCACAAAGCATAAGGCACATCCATTGCTCTGCCCGTATCTCTTACTGCTGCCCTTGCCGCCAATGTTCCAAAGGTTACGATTTGGGAAACACGGTCTTTGCCGTATTTTTCAATAACATAATCAATTACCCTTTGGCGACCACGATAGCAAAAGTCAATATCAAAGTCGGGCATTGAAACACGCTCGGGATTTAAAAAACGTTCAAAGAACAAATTGTATTTAATAGGGTCTATACCCGTTATTCCAATACAATAAGCTGCCAAAGAAGCTGCTCCCGAACCTCTACCGGGGCCAACGGGGATATCGTGTTCCTTGGCATAGTTTACAAAATCGGCCACTATTAAATAATAGTCAACATAGCCCATTTTGTTTATGATTTCAAGTTCGTAATCCAAACGGTCGGTAACCTCTTTTGAAGGGTTGGCGCCGTAAAGTCGCTTTAAACCTGCAAGGCATTTTGACCTGAAATATTCAAAATGGTCCTGTTCGCCAATGTCAAATTTAGGTAACTTGATTTTTCCGAATTCGAATTCCACATTACATTTTTCGGAAATTTCCGTGGTATTATCCAAAGCCTCGCTATCATTTGGAAAAGCTCTTTCCATCTCCTCACGGGATTTAAGATAAAACTCATTTGTCTTAAATTCTAAAGGATTTTCACCCGAAACAGTGTTGCCCGTTTGGATGCAAATTAGCACCCTTTGCATTTCACTGTCGGTCTTTTCAATATAATGAACATCGTTGGTGGCAACAAGGGGAATATCTAATTCTCGGCTTAATCTTTTAAGCCCCAAATTAACGGCTTCCTGCTCACCAATTCCGTGATTTTGAAGTTCGAGATAAAAATCTTCCCCGAAAACGCCCTTATACCAAAGGGCAGTTTCCTTCGCCTTTTCGTAATCATTATTTAAAAGAGCTTTGGGAATTTCACCTGCAAGACAGGCCGAAAGACAAACCAAACCCTCGCTGTATTTTTCCAAAAGTTCACGGTCGACACGGGGTTTGGAATAAAAACCTTCGGTAAAACCTGCCGAAACCATTTTAATAAGGTTTTGGTAACCCACGTTATCTTTGCAAAGCAAAACCAAATGGGAATAAGGAGAAAAGGGGCCTTTAACCTTGTCAAATCGGCTTTTTGGAGCAACATAAACCTCACAACCGATAATAGGTTTTACGCCCTTTTCCTTTGCGTATTTATAAAAATCGATACAGCCGTACATAACACCATGGTCGGTAATTGCAATGCTTTTTTGGCCCAACTCGGCAGCTTTATCTATAAGTTTTTTTATACGGCAGCAGCCGTCAAGCAGACTATATTCAGTATGGACATGTAAATGAGTGAAATCCATTTGGCGGCGCCCCTTTCAAGTTATTTTTTTATATCCTCGTAAATTTCCATAATCTTTTTAAATCGGTGATTAAGACCCGATATAGTCAAGGGCTCGTTAGAAATTCTAACCAACTCTTTAAGTGTTGCCTCGGGATTCCTGAGCCTTAAATTGGCTGCTTGTAAAAGTTCCTCGGGCAAACTTTGGAGCCTGTCCGACTCCTTTAAAAATTCAATGGCCCTTCGCTGTTTAATGGAAGCCTCCACCGTTTTTGAAATATTTGCACTGTCGCAATTTCTTGCTCGGTTAATATTGTTTTTAACACTTTTAACGACCTTGGTATCCATAATTTCAAGACTGTGGTGGGATGCACCCATAAAGGTTAGCAAATCTTCGATAACACCACTGTCCTTGGTATAAAGTTTTAAACCTTTTGAAAGTTTGGTGCTCTTTAAAGAAATACCCTGTTGCAAAAGCAATGCTTGAAGTTCAAGGGCAATTGTCTCGGATTTAACATTAAATTCAAGCCTATATTCCTTTTCGGGGTCATTAATGTTTCCACAGGCCAAAAAAGCCCCTCTTACAAAGGAGCCAAAGCAACAGTCTCTTATAAAAATTGAGTCATCAATTAATTCCTCATTCATACCGAAATCGTTTTCGGCAAGAATTTTAAGCCTGTCCGCTTCGCTTGAAACCTCAGCAACAAAGGTGGGCTTTTTACTTCCTCCCACCTTTATTTCAGGGCTTATTTTATATCGCTTTTCAATTGCGTTGCAGTAACCTTTGGCCACCTCTTCACTTGCAGTTTGAAGGGCGATTCTTTTAATCGAAAAAGCCCTTGCAAAAAGCATATATCCGTAAGAATAGGCGGTAAGGCAACAGCCGGACACTCTTAAATTCAGAAGTTCACCCTTAACAGAAGAACAAAAGGACATTTTTTACCTCTTTAAAATATCTCTATGCACAATGGCACAGTCGTAATCTTTTTCTTTTAAAGCCTCACCGATTTTTTGAGCAAAGGTTACCGAACGATGTTTACCACCGGTGCAACCAAACGCCACGGTCAACTGGCTTTTACCCTCTTTTTTGTAAAGAGGAATAGCATATTCCAAGAAGGAATATAACCTATCTTTAAACTCCAAACTTTCCTTGGAATTTAAAACATAATCCTGAACCTCTTTTTCAAGACCTGTTTTTTCTTTCAAGTTTTCATCATAAAAAGGATTAGGTAAACAACGAACATCAAAAACCAAGTCGGCTTCATTGTCGGCTCCATATTTAAAACCGAAGGACTTGCACTGAATTTTCATTGCAGTACCCTTGTCCCCATAAAACAAAGCAGTAATCTTTTCCTTTAACTGAGCAATGGAAATAAGGCTTGTATCGATAATATAATCTGCTCGGCTGCGAATTTTTTTAAGAGCCTTGCGCTCGGTTTCCACAGCACTTGCAAGGGAAAGCTTTCCGTTTTTATTTAAAGGATGGGTACGGCGATTTTCCTTATATCTTCTAATAAGCACCTCATCAGAAGCATCAAGGAAAAGAATTTTATACTCGGTTTCTCTTTCATCAAGACTTTTCAAAACATCATCAATGCTTTTAAAAAGTTCTCCACCTCGAATGTCGGTGATAAGGGCCATTTTTGAAAACTGACCGTTGGCATCACTCATATCCACAAAGGCAGGGATAATTGCAGGGGGCACATTGTCCACACAGTAAAATCCCATATCCTCAAGGGTGTTTGATGCCTGGGATTTACCTGCTCCCGACATTCCCGTTACAATAATTAACTCCATTTACTGTTCCCTTCCCACAAAAATAACTTCCGGTTCTAATTTAACACCGTTATTTTTAAATACCGTTTCCTGTATCTTTTTCATTAAATCTAAAATATCCTTGGTGGTAGCACCCGATTTATTAATAACAAATCCTGCGTGTTTTTCGCTAACTTCGGCACCACCAACGCCCTTGCCTTTAAATCCGTTTTCCTCAATTAAGGTTCCCGCGAAATAACCTTGGGGTCTTTTAAAGGTACTTCCTGCGCTTGGGTATTCCAAGGGTTGTTTGTCCCTTCTTTTGCCCATTAAGGTATTCATCTTTTCCCAAATTTCCTCTTTATCACCCTTTTTAAGTTTAAAGGCGACATCGGTTATAATATTTCCGTTTTGTTTGAAACAACTTGTTCGGTACCCCAGGTTCATGTCCAATTTCTCAATTGTTCCGACTTCACCGTTTGGGGTGATAAATTGGGCTTCACAAACCACATCAGCCATTTCTCCACCATAAGCGCCGGCATTCATATAAAGAGCACCACCAACGCTTCCGGGTATTCCATAAGCAAACTCAAGTCCCGAAAGGCCCTCATTTGCCACAGCCACGCAAAGGGCTGTCAGGGAAGTTCCTGCCTTGGCAGTAACGATTTCCCCGTCAATAGTGATTTCATCCATCTTTGCCATTGATACAACTGCTCCCTCAATGCCGTTATCCGACACCAAAAGATTTGAGCCTTTGCCCAAAATAAACAAGGGGATTCCCAGCGCATTTGCAGTCTCTACCAAGGTGCAAAGAAGCTCTCTATCACCAAGGGTGATAAAGATGTCTGCACTGCCACCGGTTTTAAAACCGGTATGGTTTTTCATAGGCTCATTAAGTTTTACGTCAATTCCTGCTTGTTTACAAAACTCTGTAAAAACGCTGTAATCCATAAATACTCCCCAATTTTACTTGTATAAATCTCCGAGGTAAGCGGCACCGATAATACCTGCATCGTTGCCAAGTTCTGCTGCCTTAATTACTGCCTTTTTCTCCATTAAACGAGCGTAGTTTTCGCCATCAACAATTTTTTGAAGTGGAACAATGATGTTGTCTCCTTCTTTGGAAACACCGCCACCGATACACAAAATCTCGGGTTGGAAAATGTTAATCATATTAGCAATGCCAACCGATAGGTAGTAAACATATTTATCAACAACGGCTTTACCTGCCTCATCACCCTTGCGCATCGCATCAAAGGCAGTAAGACCGTTAACTGCATCAATATTTCCTTTAACAATATCCCACATAACACTCTTTGGATATTTCACCATAGCCTGTTTGGTTTGGCGAATAAGGGCAGTTGCCGAAGCATAAGCCTCAAAACAGCCTTGGCGACCACAACTACACATTTGTCCGTTAATATCAATAACGGTGTGACCGAGTTCGCCACCTGCATAGTTGGAACCTGTCAGCATTTTGCCATCAATAATGGCTCCACCACCAACACCGGTACCCAAAGTAATCATAACAAAGTTGTTAACACCCTTACCTGCGCCTGCAATAAGTTCCCCGTAAGCCGCAGCGTTGGCATCATTATCAAGGTAAAAATCAATTCCTGTCTTTTCCTTTAAAAGTTTGGATAACTCAAGACCGTAAAATCCTAAATTATTGGAGTAAACCACAACACCGTCGGTGGGATTAATAGAACCGGGTGAACCCACACCTGCAGACTCAATATCCTCAACCTTAATTCCTGCCTTGGCGATGGCCTCCAAAGAAATTTCAGCCATATCATTAACGATTTCCTCAGCAGGTCTTGGGCAGTTGGTCTTTCTCTTTGCAGTGGCAACAATGTTGAAGTTTTCATCAACCACACCTGCTACAATATTTGTTCCTCCAAGGTCAATTCCTAATCTATACATCTTAATTCTCCTAAACTTTTTAATTGTCGGTCATACCCAATTTTTTAAGTAAATCTTCAGCAGCATTATAACCCAATTTCTTTTGACGGTTGTTCATTGCTGCAACCTCGATTATAATTGCCAAATTTCGACCGGGTTTTACGGGTATTGTAAGGCTTGGGATATTAAGCCCCAAAATTTCGGTGGTCTTATTTTCAAGACCCATACGGTCGTATGTCTTGTTAACATCCCAAGGTTCCATTTCAATAACAAGGTCTATTTTTTCGGTAAGCTTTACAGCACCTGCACCGAAAATACGACTTGCATTTATAATACCTATTCCACGAAGTTCAATAAAATGCCTTATGTTATCGGGAGCAGAACCAACAAGGGATTTGCTCGAAACCCTTTTGATTTCTACAGCATCATCGGCGATTAAACGGTGGCCACGCTTGACAAGTTCAATAGCCGTTTCACTTTTACCGACGCCACTTTCACCGAGAAGTAAAATACCTTCACCGTAAACCTCAACCAAAACACCGTGCTGGGTTATGCGAGGCGCTAAATTAAGATTTAAAAAAGCAATTAAAGCTGCTTCAAACTCCGAAGTGGAAGATGTTGTTCTAAACAATGGCACTTCGTATTTAGATGCCAATTTGCGATAAACATCGCTGACCTGAAGGTCGTGACAAATAACCACAGCGGCAGGTTTTTTCTCAAAGAATTCTTTAAGTCTCGACTCGGCCTTTTCTTCGGTGAAATGTTGCAAAAATCCGTTTTCGGTCCGGCCAATAATTTGAATTCGCTCTCTATCAAAAAATTTAAAATAACCTGCCATTTGAAGACCGGGTCGGTTAACATCTATTGCAGATATTAATATCTCCTCATCGCAAAGTGGCATATTAAGAATTTCCAGTGAAAATTCCTTTATTATTTTATCTAATGATACAGTATGTTTTTTATTCAAGGTACACTCCTCCTTATATAGTTTTATTATACTATAGTAAATTGTAAAAATCAAAGCTTTTTACAAATTTTACACATTATTTTATTGACTTGTTCTCAAAAACTAAATAATAGTAGAAATTTTTATTAATATATAGTATAATACATTTGAAAGAGAGGTCTTTTATATGAAAAAAAGTTCAATTGTTTTGATTTCTATAATTGCAATAGTTGTTATAATTGCCGGAACATTAATCGGTTCTTATAACGGTATGATTGACAAACGTGAAGAGGTTGAAAGCGCTTCTTCCACCATTTCCACCTATCTTCAAAGAAGAGCAGATTTAATCCCCAACTTTGTGGCCACAGTTAAGGGTTACTCCGATTACGAACAGGAAACCTATACTGCTGTTACAAAGGCTCGTAATGCTTTGCAAAATGCTGACACTGTTGCCGAGCAAAGTGCTGCATCAAATCAACTTGACAGCGCAATTGATATTTGGGTTAATGCTGTGACCGAGGCTTACCCCGACCTTAAGGCCAACGAGCAATATAAAGCTCTCCAAGATGAACTTGCAGGTAGCGAAAATCGTATTGCCACTGCTCGTAAAGATTACAACGACACAGCAAAAAAATACAACACTTCTATTAAGAAATTCCCTCGCAACATCTTCGCCTCCATGTTTGGATTTGAAGCTTATGATTACTTTGAGGCAAACGAAAATGCTCAAAATGTTCCACAGGTGAGTTTCGATTAATATGAAGAAGTTATTAAGTATTGGTGTCATAATCATCCTTGTTTTATCCCTTTGTGGATGCGAAACAAAAGATAAATACCCTTCTGTCAGCGAAAGTTTTTACGTTAATGATTTCGCCGATGTTTTGACCGACACCGAGGAAAAAGAAATTTTAAACAAGGCCGTAGCCCTTAATAATGCTACCACTGCTCAGGTTGTTGTTGCCACTGTTACCGATTTAAACGGTGAAGAACCTGCTTATTACGCCACCGAACTTGCTCGCAAATGGGAAATCGGTGACAAAGAGGCCGACAACGGAATTTTGGTTTTACTCTCAACAGGCGACCGTGAGATTTTTATTGCCGTAGGTTACGGTTTAGAGGGTGCTTTGCCCGATAGCAAAACCGGTCGTATTATCGATGTTTACGGACTCCAGTATCTTAGAAACGACCAATTTGGAGCAGGTATTAAATCCATTACCGAAGCCTTGATTAATCAGGTTTACATTGAATACGGCTACGAACCCGAAACCGGCTATGTTGACATTGAAAATGTGGTTGTACCCACCGAAGATGCCGATAACGTTATAATTTCGTGGGTTATTATGCTTGTGATTATAATTATAATATCCTTCATTTCCCGAAGAAGCGGAAGAGTGTTCTTCTTTGGTATTCCCCATTTCCACGGTGGCTCAGGCTCGAACAATTTCCGTTCAGGCGGTGGCTTTGGCGGATTTAGTGGTGGCGGAGGTTCCTTCGGCGGTGGAGGCGCCGGCCGAGGATTCTAAAATTTTTACAGGAGTTTACTAATGTCAGATTTTTTCAACGACAAGAATTATAACGATTACTTTGAAAAACTTAATACACAATTAAATTCGGTCGAGAAAAAATCTCCCAAAGGCAAACATGCAGCAAAGAAAAATCGCCGTTACAAGGTCATTCGTTTTAAAAGACGAACTTTGGCAATAGCCTTAATTCTTGTTATATTGCTTGTTATCGCCTTTTCGGTTAAGGGTTGCAAAAAAGGTGAAGCCGAAAAGCCAAACCTTATCGGTTCAACCCAAATCTCATCTACCACCGAAAAGGAATCCAAAAAGGTGACCTTTAAAGCGGCAGGCGGCGAAACCCACGCCATCCCCGAAAGCAACGATGCAAAAACTGCAATTGTCATAAGACTTTCCGACAAGGCGATAATCGCCGAGCGTGATGCAAACAAAAAGATTTACCCTGCATCCACCCTTAAGATTATGACACTGCTTACTGCTGCTGAGCACATCAAAGACTTAAACGACACCTTTACAATGACCTAT
Source organism: Acutalibacteraceae bacterium (assembly GCA_045537355.1). Lineage (GTDB taxonomy): Bacteria > Bacillota > Clostridia > Oscillospirales > Acutalibacteraceae > UBA737. The sequence goes on along the minus strand of JAZSPH010000094.1, from coordinate 1,725 downwards.
GAAATCACCGACCCCCTTTATGTTGCCGATGCTTCGGTGGCAGGTTTCTTAAACGGTGAAAAGGTCACAATGACGGACCTTTTATACGGTATGATTTTGCCTTCAGGTGCCGACAGTGCCATTGCACTGGCCGTTAAAATCGCAGGAAGTGAAAAAGCGTTTGTCAAACTGATGAACAAAAAGGCCAAAGAGATAGGTCTTAAAAACACCAACTTTACAAATGTTTCGGGACTTCACGACCCGAACAATTACTCAACGGCTTACGATATGGCCCTTATCACCTACCACGCAATACAAAATGATTTATGCCGTAGTGTGCTTTCCACATATCAGCACACCACAAGGAAAACTCCCCAAAACCCCGAAGGCATTTTGCTTTCAAGCACACTTTTCAGTTATCTTTATGGTGACGAACCCGGAACAGCAATAATTTCAGGTGGCAAAACAGGTTATGTTAACGAGGCCGGTTATTGTATATCTTCCTTCGGAAGAGCCAATGAAACGGGTGAAGAATATATTGTGGTTACCATCGGTAACTCTTCCAAATGGCCTGCTTTTTACGGACAAATCGATTTATATAAAGAATTTGTAAAATAATAAATTCCCAGCCTTTTTAAAGGTTGGGAATATTTTTTTGAAAAAATTTAAAAAAGGTATTGACAAAATGGAAATTCGCGTTATAATAAAAACAGTAATCATTACTGATTTTAAAAAACGGAGATACGCAGATGAAAAATTATTCACGACAGCGTGAGGCAATTTTATCGGTTATCCGTTCAACCGATTCCCATCCCACAGCCGACTGGATTTACACCGAAACGAGAAAGATAATTCCAAATTTAAGTCTCGGCACAGTTTACCGAAATTTAACCGAACTTAAAAATTCGGGAGAAATTGTCAGCGTGGATGTGGGCGACGGAAAGGAACATTTCGACCGAGACACTTCCCCTCACCTACACTTAAGTTGCAAGAAATGTGGCAAAATTTCCGACATATTCTTGACAAACGACCCCTTTGAAATGTATTATAAAAATGTGGATTTCACCCCTGAAAATCGCAGTTATGTAGTATGTGGTTTTTGCGGTGGATGTAAAATATAGTTACTAATCCCTTTTCGGGTTAGCATATAAATTAACAATTAATTTTTGGAGGAAAATAAAATGAAAAAACATGTTTGCTTAATTTGTGGTTATGTTCACGAGGGAGAAACTGCTCCCGATAAATGCCCTATTTGTAATGCTCCTGCTTCTAAATTCCAAGAGCAAGCCGGTGAAAAGACCTGGGCTGCCGAGCACGTTATCGGCGTGGCTAAAGGCGTTGACGAGAGAATCATTTCAGGTCTTCGTGAGAACTTCAACGGCGAGTGCTGTGAAGTTGGTATGTACCTTGCAATGGCTCGTGTAGCTCATAGAGAAGGTTACCCCGAAATTGGCTTATATTGGGAAAAGGCAGCTTATGAAGAGGCTGAACATGCAGCAAAATTTGCTGAACTTTTAGGCGAAGTTGTTACTGACTCCACCAAGAAGAACCTTGAGATGCGTGTAGATGCTGAAAACGGCGCTACCCTTGGCAAATTTGAACTTGCAAAACTTGCAAAAGAGTTAAATCTTGATGCTATTCATGACACCGTTCACGAAATGGCTCGTGATGAGGCCCGTCACGGCAAAGCATTTGAGGGACTCCTCGCTCGTTATTTTAAATAATTAAAATATTTAAAAAGGGGAG
>JAZSPH010000076.1:0-19878 GCA_045537355.1 Acutalibacteraceae bacterium | reverse complement strand
ATTGTTATTGTGGTGGGCAGTAGGCATCCAACGATACCAATCTTCAGGATAATAAAAAGAATCGTTTATGTTGCCAAGTGTTCTGGCATATGCGATGTCTAACGATTTTAAATATGAAGTAATATCACTGTATGTAACGTTATTGTGAAAGTGACGTATTCCTGAATCAGGATATGCCATTCCGCGGACTATTATATCGAATTCTTTTTCAAGTGTTAAACGACAATTTAAAACATCTTGTATGCCTTCAATGGGTCTTACGTTTCCGTTGGCTTTATGCTTGGCACCGTGGACAGCAATTTCGTGACCCTTATCGATAAGGTGTTCCTTTATTTCAGCAGGGGTGAGATGCCAGTCGGTGTCGGATTTTCCAAGCAAGTCACCATTAAGGTTAAAGGTGGCTTTTAGGTTGTATTTATTAAATAATTGTGAAAGTCTAATATCAGCTCTGCATCCATCATCATAGCTGAAGGTTACAACCTTGGGTTTACCGCCGGGGAAACGTAAAAAACGATATCTCATAAAAAATTCCTCCTTTGAAATTTCAAAACACTTTGGCAGTATTATATCACATTTGGATTTTTTACGCAATATTTATTTTTGAAAACAAATAGAAATCAAAGGTCATTTTAAAAGTGCCGATGCTTGACTTTTGTTTGGTTTAATTATATAATGTTAGTGATTGATGAAGTGAATAAGGGTATATGAAAATGTACCACAAAACCTTGATTATATCAGTTTAGCTAAACAAATTTTATAAAGTGGGTATGTCAAATGGAAAACAGTAAATTTCTAACTAAAATCGAAACATGTCCTTTGGAAAATGTCTTTTTCAAAGAAGAAAGCGTTGAAATGAATAACATTTCTGCTGAAACTGAATGGGGAATAATCAACCTGTTCGATGATGTGAAATATCAAGAGGTTTTAGGATTTGGTGGTGCTTTCACCGAGTCTTCGGCTTACCTTTATTCACTTATGAGTGAAAGTGATAAAAAGCGTTTCTTAGAACTCTATTTCAGCAAAGAAAAGGGTATTGGATATAACTTTGGTAGAACTCATATTAACTCTTGCGACTTTTCTATTGACATTTATACCTCGGTTGAGGAAGGGGACATGACCTTAGAAACTTTTAACCTCAATCGTGAAAAGAAATATATTATTCCTTTCCTTAAGGATGCGATAGAGTATTGTGAAGAGGAAATAGTTCTTTTCGCTTCCCCTTGGAGCCCCCCTGCATATATGAAGGAAAACGGCAGTATGTTAAAGGGTGGAGTATTGCTTGAGGAATGCAAGGCTCTTTGGGCAAACTACTATGTTAAATACATAAAGGAAATGGCAAAAGAGGGAATTAAGATTTCTGCAATTACCATTCAAAATGAGCCTAAAGCAAAACAAACTTGGGAAAGTTGTTTCTATTCTCCTGAGGATGAGGCATACTTTATCGATAAGTATTTAATTTCAGCTCTTGATGATGCAGGTCTTTCTGACATTAAGATTATGATTTGGGATCACAACAAAGAGTGTGTTTATGATCGCGCTAAAAAGATGTTCTCAAATCCACGTGTAAAAGAACGTGTTTGGGCAATTTCTCACCACTGGTATTCTGGTGACCATTTTGAGTCGCTACGTATTGCTTACGAGCAGTTTGGCAAACCCCTTATTTGTGGCGAGTTCTGTGGTCCTATCACCGAAGATGTAAATGTTCTTGCTGAAAAATATGGTATTGAAATTTGCGAAAACTTCAACAACTTTGAAATTGCTTCCTGTGACTGGAACCTCCTTTTAAACCAAAATGGTGGTCCTTATCACAACCGTACTCAAAAAACCGAAGGTGACCTTTTTGAGAATAAAGAAGATGGTTGCTATGCTCCTATTCTTTATAACACTGAAACCAATGAATTGGTTGTGACTCCTATTTATTACTACATTGGTCATTTCTCAAAGTACGTTAAGCGTGGTGCAATAAGAGTTGCAACAACAAAGCATAGCCGTGAATTATATTCTTGTGGTTTTGTAAATCCTGATGGTAGCCGAGTTGTGGTTGTAATCAACACAAGCAATAGAAATCAAAATGCAATTCTTAGATATGATGGCACCTGTACAAGAACTATAATGAAACCTCATTCTATTATTACGCTTATTTTTTAAGGTGATTTTATGAAGATTCAACAGGCTTTTACTCAAAAGGAAAAAAGATTTTTAAAGGGTGGTTTGCATTGTCATACAACCCGTTCGGACGGCCGTTTAACACCTGAAGAGGCTATAAACTACGCTAAAGAGCAGGGCTACGATTTCTTGGCTATTACCGACCATCAGGTTTATAATATGGAACAATACGCACCCGAAACAGGTGTAATTACTATTCCCGGTATTGAGTTGGGTAATGACCTTGTTAAAGGCCACGGTTTTAGATGTTATCACACCGTTTGTTTGGGTCCAACTAAAGAGGATGGCAATGGTTTTGACCATGACCAAAGGTTTGACTGGTGCTATGCTCCAAATGCAGAAGCATATCAACCCTATTTGGATGAAATTCATCAAAATAACAACCTGACAATTTTGGCTCATCCTATTTGGAGCCAAACCAGTGCAAAGTATTTTGAAAATCTAAAGGGTAATTTTGCAATGGAAATTTGGAATACCGGAAGTTCAATCGGTGGCGATAATGATGCTGCTTATTGGGATGAAATTTTAGGTCAAGGCAAGGTTTGTTATGGTGTTGCAACTGATGATGCCCACTCCTATAAGGAAATGTGTAAGGGTTGGGTTATGGTTAAGGCTGACAAAGATATCAATTCGATTTTAGAAGCCTTGAAAAATGGTGAATTTTATTCTTCTTGTGGCCCTGAAATATATGATTTCTATATTGAAGACGGCAAAGCAATTATCGATTGTTCACCTGTAAAAACCATAAGACTTCAAAGTGATATGCATCCAACCCGTATTGAGACCGATGAAGATGGCAATTTAACCCATGCTGAGTTTGATGTTGAAAAATTCTGGGCAGGACCTTACGATTATGTTCGTATGAGCATTATAGATAGGGAAGGCAAAAAAGCCTGGACAAACCCAATTTTCTTGTATAAATAATTTATTTAATTGAAAAGCACCACCTTTTGGGTGGTGCTTTTTTAAATAGTAATCTATCTAAAATAGATTATTTCATGCTGTTTTCGTAAGACTCGATCATTTTCTTAACCATTTGACCGCCGATAGAGCCAGCTTGTTTTGCGGTTAAGTCGCCGTTGTAACCCTGTTTAAGATTTACGCCAACTTCGTTAGCAGCTTCCATCTTAAAACGGTTGAGTGCATCTTTAGCCTCAGGTACTACATTCTTAGCCATTTTAAATACTCTCCTATAAAATTTTGTTTTCGCGTTTGCAATATTATCTTGTGAAAACTATTCGTATTTATTAAAGGAAAAAATTGAGTTTTTTTGTAAATTTATCCGTAAAAAAAAGCCACAGAATCTTAGTCTGTGGCTTAAATTTACATTCCCCAATATTTTCTATCAAGGCTTCTGAAGGAAATGGCAGTAAAAATATGATTTTTTTCAATAATTTCACTGCCTTCAAGGTCGGCAACGGTTCTTGCAACCTTTAAAATTCTGTCATAAGCACGGGCCGAAAGTCCCAATTTATCAAAAGACATTTGCAAATATTTTTCGGCATCATCGGTCATTTTGCAATATATTTTTGCAAGCTTGGGTGTTAACCTTGCGTTACAGGTAATTCCCGTTCCTTCGTAGCGTTTTTGCTGAATGAGGCGCGCTTTGTTTACACGTTCACGAATTTGCGCCGAAGTTTCTTCCTTTGCATTAGAACTTAGCGCATTGTAATCAACGGGTGGAACTTCAACATGCAAATCCATTCGGTCAAGCATAGGCCCGGAAATACGGTTTAAATACTTTCTAACCGTATTTTGGGAACAAATACATTGTTTGGTGGGATGACCGAAAAAACCACAAGGACAGGGGTTCATGGCACCCACAAGCATAACCGAACTGGGATATGTAAGAGAACCTGAAACTCGGGAAACTGTAACCTTACCATCCTCAATAGGTTGGCGCATGGCTTCCATAACATCCCGTCTAAATTCAGGCAATTCATCTAAGAATAAAACGCCGTTATGGGCCAAAGAAATTTCACCGGGTTTTGGAATCGTTCCACCACCTGCAATAGCAGCAGCCGAAACGGTGTGGTGCGGGGAACGGAAGGGTCTTGCAGTTACAAGGGGATTATTATTGTCAAGTATTCCTGCGATGGAATGAATTTTAGTAGTTTCGATGGATTCCTCAAAGGTCATTTGAGGTAAAATTGAAGGAAGCCTCTTTGCAAGCATACTTTTACCCGAGCCCGGAGGACCGATTAAAAGCACATTATGACCACCGGCAGCAGCAACTTCTAATGCTTTTTTTGCGGCAATTTGACCTTTAACATCGCTAAAATCGGGGATGGAAGAAAAGTCGGTATCATCCGTAACTTTAGCAGTGGTAATTTCAATTTTTTCTTCACCTTTAAGGTGGGCGATTAGTTGATTTACACTGTCAATACCATAAACATTAATTCCTTCAATTACGGCAGCTTCCATAGCATTTTCTTTTGGTACAAAAATAGACTTAATGCCGTTTTGTTTTGCCGTTATGGTGATGGCTAAAATGCCGTTTGCAGGGCGAATTTTACCATCAAGGGCAACCTCGCCAACAATAACGCTATCATCAAAATCAACATTTAATTGGTTGTATGCCTTTAAAACCGACAAAAGGATAGGCAAATCATAAATCGAGCCACCTTTTTTACGGTCAGCTGGCGCTAGGTTTACGGTAATTCGGCCTAAAGGAAACTTAAAACCACAGTTCTTAATGGCCGAACGCACGCGGTCACGCGACTCCTTAACGGCAGTGTCGGGCAAGCCTACAATATCAAAGGCAGGAAGTCCGGTTGAGACATCGGCTTCAACCTCTATCATATAGGACTCCATACCAAAAATGCCAATACTTTTTATTCGTGAAAACATAATTTTATCCCTTAAAATGCTACATTATTTTGGGGTTTGCCATCTAAAAATGCTGTGATGTTATCGGTAACGATTTTTAAAAGCCGTTCTCTCGTTGTTTTGGGCGCCCAAGCAGTGTGAGGTGTTATTATAATGTTCGAAGCCGAGAATAGGGGACAGTCCTCTCTCATAGGCTCGGTTTTTAAAACATCCACAGCAGCACCACTGAGTTTGCCACTTGTCAGCACATCTAAAAGAGCATTTTCATCCACAACGCCACCACGGGCAGTGTTAATAAAAAATGCGCCATCTTTGCATTTTGCAAAGGTTTCTTTATTAAACATATCAGCACTTTGTTCGTTTAACGGACAGTGAACAGTGATAATATCACTTGTCTTTAAAAGGGTATCCAAATCCACAAAAACTGTGTTTTCTTCGTCTCTTACGGTTCGGGTGTTTACAATTACATTCATTCCCAAACCTTCGGCAGCTTTTTTAACAGCTTTTCCAATGCTACCAAAACCTATTATCCCTAAGGTTTTGCCATAAATTTCATCACTTGTGTAAATAAGGGATGAAAAAACAGGTGAGCGCTTCCAACCACCATCTTTAACAAAGGTGTTATACTCAGGAATTTTAGTGTAATGCATTAAAATATAACCCATAACCTGTTGGGCAACAGCGTTGGTAGAATAACTACCTGCGTTACAAACGGGGATGTTTCGTTTTTTGGCTTCAACGATGTCAATATTATTAAAACCGGTCGCAAAAAGACCAATGTATTTGAGGTTTTTTGCAACAGAAAAAACTTCTTTGTCAATAACAGTTTTGTTAGAAAGAATAATATCCGCATCGATGGCTTCGGAAAGCAGTTCGGTGCGGGTAATATTTTCGTATTTAACCGTTTTGCCAAACCTATCAAAAACCCCTAAGTCAAGGTCGTTATTTGACTGTAAAGTTGAGCAATCAGTTAAGAGTATTTTCATCTTTTCGGGTAACCTTTCTTTTGGAACCGTCGGGTTCTACAATATAGGTGTTTTCCAGTTGAGCTATAAGACTTTGCTTATAACCTTCAATATATTCTTTGCGTAAAATGGCCTGCTCTTGTAATTCTTCTTCGGTAAGACCGACCGATTTCTTTTTACGAGCAAGTTTATTTATTCTGTCAATTTTTTCTTGTGTCATATTAAATCTCGTTTCTGCCTTCCAATGCTCTGGCAAGGGTAAATTCATCGGCATATTCAAGGTCGCCACCAACGGGAATACCGTAAGCCAAACGGGTAACTTTAATACCCATTGGTTTTACAAGTCGGGAAATATAACTTGCAGTGGCTTCGCCCTCAACAGTGGGGTTTGTTGCCATAATAATTTCCTTAACAGTACCATCGGAAAGTCGGGTCATTAATTCTTTGATTTTAAGTTGGTCGGGACCAACACCGTCAAGCGGGGAGATAAGACCATGAAGAACATGGTAAAGTCCCAAAAATTCTCTTGTTTTTTCAAATGTGAAAATATCCTTTGGCTCGGCAACAACGCAAATGACTGATTTGTCACGTCCAATGTTATCACAAATATCGCAAATATCCTTGTCGGTAAAACCTTGACAAACCTTGCAAAAATGTATTTTTTGACGAGCGTTAACAAGAGCATCGGCAAACTTTTGAGCCCTTTCGGGTGGTTGGTTTAAAATGCTGTAAGCCAAGCGTTGAGCAGTTTTTTTACCAATTCCGGGTAGTCTTTCAAACTGGTTTATAAGCTCGGTTAAAGGTACAATATTATTGTTCATTTTTAAAATAAACCGGGCATATTAAGTCCACCGGTGATGGCGCCCATCTCTTCCTCGGCAGTTTTCATAGCGTTAGTAACAGCCTCGTTTACTGCAACAGTAACAAGGTCTTCAAGCATCTCGATATCATCGGGGTCAACAGCATCGGGATTAATTTTGATAGACTTGATTAAATGCTTACCGTCAACGGTAACTTCAACCATACCGCCACCTGAAGTAGCAGTGTATTCTCTTTGCTCTAAATCGGCTTGGAGGGTTGTCATATCAGCCTGCATTTTTTGCGCTTGTTTAAGCATTTGGTTCATATTTCCGGGACCGCCGGAGTTGGGAATTCTTACTTTCATTTTAGTTTCTCCTAAACTTCAAAATTTTTAAGTCTTTGTGCAATTAAATTAAGTGGGTCGGTTGCACTGTCATTAGTAGGTGCATTGTAGGGTCCTAATTTATAGGTAACACCCAAAACTTCTTCAGCACAAGCACGAATGCAGTTTTTATATGTTGGGTCAGGACCTTTTACAAGGCTTCTGAATTGTTGATTTTTAGAGTCGATTAATAAATAATCGCCCTTAATATATGCTTTGGAACCGGCTAAAACACCACCCATTAAAGGCTGTTTTTGCTTGATTAGATAGATAATATCGTTCCAATTTTCAACCTCGGCGACACCATCTTGAACCGGAGTTGTCTTAACGGGTTCGGGTGGCAATTCATCGGGTGGTTCGGGTAGTGGAATTTCTTCATCGACTTCCTCAATTACAGGTTTTTCCTCGGCCTGTGGTTTGGAAGGCTGAATCTTAACTCCACCTTTTTCTAATGCCGAAATCCTTCTTTCCAAGGATGCCAAATCGGCCGAAAGGGAAGGATTACAAAGTTTGATTATTGCCATTTCCATTTCGCAACGGCGATTACCACTCTGCATTAAAAGAGCGCTTTGTTGCAAAATGTTAAGACAATAAATAATTTCTTTAATGTCAAAAAGTTCGGCTTGTTTTTCCAGTTGAGCAAATCTTCTTTTGGAACAAACGATGGGTTTTTTATCACCCTTAACGGTTTTGATAATCATCAAATCTCTGAAATGAGAGGTGAGCTCGTTTAAAAGTCTTAACATATCAACCGAAGAGTTGTTGAGTTCATCAAGCAAAAGTAATGCCTTTTGGGTATCGGCATTTTTAAGGCAGTCGGTAAGTTCTAACAAATAGTCGTTACCTGCCATTGCACAAACGCCTTCAACAATATTTTCGGTTATTTCTTTGTTGCTTGAAGCACAAAGGTCCAAAATCGAAAGGGCATCACGCATTCCACCATCGGCAACCGATGCAATAAGAGTAGCAGCTTCGTTGGTAACAGTGAAACCTTCTTTTAACGCTACAAACTGAATTCTTTCGCAAATTTTTTCGCTGTCAATTCTTCTGAAGTCAAATCTTTGGCAACGGGAAAGAATAGTTGCGGGAAGTTTGTGAACTTCGGTGGTTGCAAGAATAAAAATAACATGTGAAGGAGGCTCTTCCAAGGTTTTCAAAAGGGCATTAAAAGCACCTGGTGAAAGCATATGAACCTCGTCTATGATATAAACACGATATTTTGAGTTAGCAGGGGTGAAATTAATGAGTTCACGCAACTCTCTAATGTTATCAACACCGTTGTTAGAAGCAGCGTCAATTTCAACAATATCGGTATTTTCTTCACCGGCAAAGGCTTTGCATTGTTCGCACTGGAGGCAAGGGTCGCCGTTTTTGGGATTTAAGCAGTTTACTGCTCTTGCTAAAATTTTAGCGCAACTGGTTTTTCCGGTACCTCTTGTTCCTGTGAAGAGGTAGGCATGAACAGTTTTGTTATCCGCAACCTGTTTTTTAAGAATATCGGTTATGTGTTCTTGACCCACAACATCCGAAAAGGTTTCGGGACGGTATTTTCTGTAAAGAGCCTGATAAGACATTTTTTCACCTCTTAAAATTAAAATTGCGTACTAGAGTGTACGAATGAGCCGATTTACTGCGGCACACGGAAATACTGCTTAATGCTGCTCGGTTCCCCGCCTGACATGGTTCACAGCGACCCGTTGCACAGGACCCGCCCATTCGCACACTCCGGTACGCAAATTCTAGATTAGATTTTAACATATATCTTAACTTTTTACAAGTATTAAATATAAATAATCAATATAAAATATTGAAAAATATATAATTAGGTGATATAATTATTTTGAATTATTATATTTTGAAAGGTATAAATTTATATATGTTTTTTGAGAGATGGGATCTCCTTGATGAGAACGGAAGTTTCCTCGGGAAAACCGTTGTTAGAAACAAGGCACAGTTTAAACCCGGTGAATATCATTTGGTGGTTCACATTTGGGTTATTTCCGGTGACGGAAAGGTTCTTTTACAGCGCCGTTCTGATACTAAAAAATTAATGCCCGGCGAATGGGCGGCAACCGGCGGGGCTGCAATTTCGGGTGAAGATTCTTTTACGGCTGCTTCCCGTGAACTTTATGAAGAATTGGGTATTAAATCGGACCAATCAACCCTAAAACAAATTTTGCGACTTAAAAGGCGCAATTCACTTTTAGATATTTGGATGATTAAAAGTGATTTGACCATTGAGGATTTAAAACTCCAAGAATCCGAAGTTGCCGAGGCTAAATGGGTAACATTGGAAGAGTTTAAAAAAATGGTTAAGGAAAATAAATTCCATAATTACGGAAGGGAATACTTTGAGCGATTATTCGAAAAGATTTCTTTGCAAAAAGGAGAAAATTTATGAGTTTGGATGTTAAAGGTTTAAGTTGTGCTCGTTGCAAAGCTTACCTTTTTGAAGAGGATGATGTGGTTTATTGCCCCATTTGTGGCGCTCCTCATCATCGCAGTTGTTACAATGATTTGGGTCACTGTGCTTTAGAAGAGTTGCACGGAACCGAAAATGAATATACACGTCCAGTGGTTGAAACTGAAGAAAAACAGGACAAAGGAATTACTAAATGTGAAATTTGTGGTAGGGAATATGATTCTTCTCTTGGCAAATGTCCCAAGTGTTCTTCTCCTGATTTTAATCGTATTGGTGGCTTTGCTTCTTTTGACTTTTTGGGTGGTGTTCCTGCCGACCAGGATTTAGGTGACGGTGTTACTGCCGATGATGCAAAAAACTTTGTTTTTGCAAACACCCATCGTTATATACCTAAATTTGCAATTTTAAACGGCAAAAGAAAGAAGTCTTGGAACTGGATGGGCTTTTTGTTTCCTGCTCCTTGGATGCTTTCAAGAAAGATGTATAAAGGTGGAATAATAACCCTTTTACTTTCGGTTATTTCTAATTTCTTGGCCTATCCACTTATCGTTCGACTTATTGGAATGGGAATTGACGTTAGTTATTATAATTACGAAACGGTTAATCAAATTGCTGAAAGTTTACCCGAAATCGGTAATTTGGTGGTTGCACTGGCGTTTTTGGGAAGTTTTATAGATTTGGGTGTTAGAATTTTTGCCGGCGTTTTTGGTGATTATTTTTACAAGAAACACTCAATTAAAACCATCAAGAAAATTAAAACCGAAAGTTCCGATATTCAGTCGGATTACCGCAAGTTCGGTGGTGTGAATTTCATTATTTTCTTTTTGGGAATGTTGGTGATACAGTATATTCCAGGAATTTTAGCTACATTGTTTTTGCAATAATTATTTTTAAATTTTAGTATAGGGGGGTGAAAATATGGGCTTTAAAAAATGGGTTGTTTCGGATTTTGATAAAGAATTGGCCAAGGCTTTGGCAGTTGAGTGTGATGTTGACCCCATTGTTTCCTTAATTGCTTCGGCCAGAGGATATCAAGACCCAATGGAGTTGGAACAATTTTTGTCGGATGAGCCTGTATTTTCAAATCCTTTTGTTATGGCCGATATTGTTTTGGCATCGGAAATTATTAATGCTGCAATTGAAGATAAACGTAAAATTGCAATTTTTGGCGACTATGACTGCGATGGTGTTACTGCTACTGCCGTAATGTTCAGCTACCTTAAAAGCCGTGGTGCCGATTGTACTTATTACATTCCTGACCGTTTTAAAGAGGGTTACGGAATGAACGAGGATGCAGTCCGTTTTCTCTATAACCGGGGTGTGCAGTTAATTATCACTGTTGATAACGGAATTTCGGCTATCGATGAAATTAAACTTGCCAAGAGTCTCGGAATGGATGTGGTTGTTACCGACCACCATCTTCCCAAAGATGTTTTGCCCGAGGCTGATGCAGTTGTGGACCCTCATCGAAAAGACTGTCCTTCAGAGTTTAAAGAGGTTTGTGGTGCCCAAGTGGCCTTCAGGTTGATTTGTGTTTTGGAAAACAAAGAACCCGAAGAACTTTTGCCACAGTTTGCCGATTTACTCACCTTGTCAGTTATGGCAGACTTAGTGCCCCTTACCTTGGAAAATCGCAGTATTGTAAAATACGGCATTATGAAACTTAAAACGGCGCCCCTAACCGGTCTTTCGGCTCTTATGAGTGTTGCAGGTTTAGAACAAAAGAGCATTAATGCAACCAAGGTTGCCTTTGGCCTTTGTCCTCGTATTAATGCGGCAGGCCGAATGGGTGATGCTGCCCGTGCTTTAGAGTTGCTTGTTTGCGAAAATATGCTTACAGCATTAGGTATTGCCAATGAAATTGATAGTGAAAATAGTCTCCGTCAACAAACCGAAAAAGAGATTTTAAAGGAAGCTATAAATTCGGTTGAAACTAATGGCTTTGCTAATCAAAAGGTTATTGTTTGCGAAGGCAAAAACTGGCATCAAGGAATTATCGGCATTGTTGCTGCTAAAATTACTGAAAAATACGGGAAACCCACCGTTTTAATCACTGTTGATGATGAAGGTAATGCTCATGGTTCGGGTAGAAGCGTTGAAGGATTTCCAATATTTGATGCAATAAATTCTTGCGAAGAACTTTTGGAAAAATTTGGTGGTCATGAACAGGCTGCAGGTGTTAGTTTAAGAGAAGAAAATATAGCAAAGTTTAGAAAATCAATTAACGACTTTGCCGAGAATTTGGAAACAGTAGTCCCTGTTTTACATATCGATTGTCGATTAAATGTATCGGCTTTAAGTGTTGATTTGGCCTCGGCTATTAAAACCCTTGAACCTTATGGTTCAGGAAATCCCACACCTTTATTTGGTATTTGGGGAGTAAAACTTGAAAGAATTATCCCTATTTCTTCGGGCAAACATTTAAGATTACTTTTCAGCAAAAATGCCAATACTTTTACTGCCATGCTTTTTTGTGTTAAACCTGAGGATTTGGGTTTTGATGTTGGCGATGAGTTGGATGTTGCAGCCTTTTTGGATGAAAATGTATATAAAGGCGAAGTAAATTTAACCATTAATATTAAAGCTTTGAGAAAACACGGCACCGATGATGATAAGCTTTTTAAAGAGTTATCTATGTGGCAAAATGTTTTGGGTGGCAAAACGGGTGATTTTACATCCATTTGCCCTGCCAGAGAAGAAGTTGGTGTTGTTTATAAATATATTTTGCAAGGTGAAAAATCTAAGGATAAAATCGTGTATTATTTCATCAATTCCTTAGGTATCGGAAAAACCTTGGCTTCTATTAAAATTTTGGAAGAATTAAATCTTGTGAAGATTTCTAAAGAAGGTTATTATTTTGGGATTAGAACCGAAGAAAAAACCAATTTAGAATTATCAAACACATATTTAGAATTGCAGAAAGGGGAGAGAATATGAACGCTGTACAACTTGAGAATTATAATGAATTGCTTCAGTGTATGGAAAATTTTGGAGCAAACTATAACATCGATTTAGTTAAAAAGGCCTTTGAGTGGTGCGTTATGGCCCACGAAGGTCAAAAACGCCGTACCAACGAAGATTATTATATCCATCCGTTTAACGTGGCAAAAATCATTATTTCTTTAGGTCTTGACAGTGAGTCAATTGCTGCTGCCCTTTTGCATGATGTTATTGAGGATACGAAATACACTTCCGAAGATATTATTCGTGAGTTTGGCACTGAGGTTGAATTGTTGGTGGACGGTGTTACCAAAATTGGCCGTTTGAATTTCTCCTCAAAAGAACAGCAACAGGCTGAGTCCTTAAGAAAAATGCTTATCGCCATGGGTAAGGATATCAGGGTTATTATCATTAAACTTGCCGATAGATTGCATAATATGAGAACCCTTGATGCAATGCCTGAGCAAAAGCAAAGAGATATTTCGGTTGAAACATTGGAGGTTTACGCCCCCATTGCTCACCGTTTGGGTATCAGACCCGTCAAAGAGGAACTTGAAGACCTATCTATCAGACATTTGGACCCTGTGGGTTATAGTGAAATTGAAAACCTTTTGGCCCTTAGGAAACCCCAAAGAGAAGAGGTTTTGGAGGAAATTAAAAACAACATCGCAGTAAGACTTAAAGAAGAAATGCCCGATGTTAAAATGAAGTTCCAAAGTCGTGTTAAATCTATTCATGGCATATATCGTAAGATGTATAATCAGGGTAGAGATTTCGACGAAATTTACGATATTTATGCTATTCGTGTCATTACCGATAGTGTGGCTAACTGCTATAACATTTTGGGTATAATGCATGATATGTTCCGTCCTATTCCTAATAGGTTTAAGGACTATATTTCCACACCTAAACCCAATATGTATCAGTCCCTTCACACTACCGTTATCGGTCGTGTTGGAATACCTTTTGAAATTCAAATCAGAACTGCCGAAATGCATCACACCGCTGAGTTTGGTATTGCGGCTCACTGGAAATACAAGGAAGGTATCAGCGAAAATAATGATACATTAAACGAGCGTCTTTCTTGGATTAGACAAATTTTGGAAAGCCAAGATACTGCTAATGACCCGAGCGAAATTGTGCGCAGTATTAAGGTGGATTTGGCGGAGGATGATGTTTTTGCCGTTACTCCAAAGGGTGATGTTATTAACCTTCCAATGGGTGCTACGGTTGTTGACTTTGCTTTCGCAATTCACTCGGCTGTCGGAACCCGAATGATTGGAGCCAAGGTTGACGGCAAAATTGTTCAAATAACCCACAAAATTAAAACAGGTGAAGTTATTGAGATTTTAACCACCAATCAAGCAGGTCATGGACCCAGCCGTGATTGGCTTAAGATTGCGGTTACTTCCAGTGCAAAGGCCAAAATCCGTTCTTGGTTTAAGCGCGAGAAAAAGGAAGAAAATATTGCTGAAGGTAAACTTGAACTTGAGAGAGAAATCCGTAAAAATCAAATTACTTTCCAATACGAAGACTTTGATGAATATCTTAATAATCTTGCCAAGAAACTTAAATTTGCTAATACGGATGAGTTCTATGCAGCTATAGGTTATGGTGGTTTATCCCTTTCTAAGACAGTTACTCGTATTAAAGAAGATGCGATTAAGCGCAACGCTGCTGCAAAGAGTGCAAATGTTGTGCCCGTAAGCCGTGTTAAACAAACAAAATCCAGCGAAGGCGTTATTGTTGAGGGTATTGATAACTGCCTTATCAAACTTTCCAAATGTTGTAATCCTTTGCCGGGTGAAGATATTATCGGTTTTATCACCCGTGGTCACGGTGTTTCAATCCATAAGAGGGATTGTAACAATGTTCCTCGCATTATTTCGGAGGCTGAGGAACCTGAGAGATGGATTAATGCCAGATGGGATAATAAGGCAAGCGAAAGCTTTATATCTACATTACAAGCAATGCTTATCAACCGTGATGGCGTTGTAATTGATGTGATGAACGCTCTTAATAATATGAGGGTGCCCGTTCATAGCATTAATGCAAAGGAAATGAAGGATGGAAACTGCAGTGTTATTATGACCGTAAGTGCCGAAAGTGTTGAACATTTAAGAAGTATTATTGCCCGACTTGAAAAAATCGAGGGCGCTTACCATATCGAAAGGATTAATCAGTAATGAAGGCAGTAATTCAAAGAGTAACCTCTGCTTCGGTTGCAGTGGAGGGGGAAGTAGTAGGAAACTGTGGCAACGGATATATGATTTTGCTTGGTGCCGAAAAGGGTGACACCGAAAAAGAAGCCCAACTTTTAGCCCAAAAAACTTCCAACTTGAGAATTTTTTCGGATGAAGATGGCAAAATGAATCGTTCAATTTTAGATATAGAGGGTGAAGTTTTAGCCATCTCTCAATTTACTCTTTTGGCCGATGTGAAGAAGGGAAATAGGCCTTCTTTTATTAATGCGTTAGAGCCCCAAAAAGCGAAAGAACTTTACGATTACTTTTGTCAGTGCCTTTTAGATTTGGGTATCAAGAAGGTTGATAAGGGTATTTTTGGTGCCGATATGCAGGTAAGTCTCGTTAACGACGGTCCTGTTACAATACTTTATGATACTGATATTTGGAGCAAAAAATAAATGAAAATTACCAGCTTAGATATTTGGATGACCAACTGTTATTTGCTCGAAACCGAAAAGGCTGCAATTGTTATTGACCCAGCTTTCAAGCGTGAAAAATTATTAGATTTCTTAAAGGAAAACGAGCATAAAGAAAGACTGATTTTAATTACCCACGGACATTTTGACCATATTGATGGAGCCGAGTACTTGCGTGATGAAACGGGTGTTAAAATCGGTATTGGTGCTTTGGATAACCCTGCCTTATCTGATGACGATTTAAGCTGTGCAGTTTTATTTAATCGCAGTGTGACTCCTTTTAGCGCTGATATTTTATTTAACGATGGCGATGTTATTAAGGTTGGGGATATTGAACTTAAAGTGATTTTAACTCCGGGACATACCGTTGGTGGAGTTTGCTATTTAGGCGATAAGGTTATCTTTACAGGTGATACTCTTTTTAATCAATCGGTTGGTCGAACAGATTTCCCCGGTGGAGATTTTGCCACTCTTGAAAGGTCTATAAAAAAGATTTATACTTTGCCTGATGATACCGTTGTTTTTGCCGGTCACGGTGAAAGCAGTACCATTGGCTTTGAAAAGAAAAATAACCCCTTTGTGAGGGAATAGGAATGAATTTATGTTTAATAGGGCATGATTTTCGCTATGAACTTGAAAAATTGGTGCGAATTTTTATGCCCTTTAAAAAAATTGAGTTTTTCGGAGAAATGACTCATAGTGACTGCTTAGCTGTTACAGTTTTGTCTGAAGATTTTGCAAAAGCCGTTCTTAAACTCAATAAAACGGAAGTTTCGGCTGTCTTAAAACTTGAAAGTTCGGATGAAAAGGAACAAGAATTAAAGTTGGCGCTTGCACTTTTTGACTGTTTTACTCAGGTTACAGGTTATCACCCCCAATGGGGTATTTTAACCGGTGTTCGCCCTGGAAAACTCTTTTCAAGACTTGTTTCGGCTGACGGCTTGGATAATACAAGGGAATATTTTAAAAACACCTTAAAGGTGAGCGATAAGAAAATTGCCCTTTGCGAAAAGACCCATAAAGATGAGGAAAAAATCACAGGTCTTTCAAAACCTGATTCTTTCAGTCTTTATGTTTCGGTGCCTTTTTGCCCAACAAGATGTTCTTATTGTTCCTTCGTTTCTCATAGTGTTAAACAGGCCCAAAAATTAATACCCGATTATGTTGAGTATTTGTGTCGAGAAATTGAAGAAACAGGTAAAATTGCAAAGGATTTAAACTTAAAATTAGAAACGGTTTATATCGGTGGTGGTACCCCCACAACCCTTAGTGCAGAACAATTAAGCCTTGTTATGGGCACAATAAAGTCCAATTTTAATTTAGATAATATAAGGGAATACACTGTTGAAGCAGGTAGACCCGATACTATAAACGAGGATAAATTAATTGCCATTAAAAATGGTGGAGCAACAAGAATTAGTATTAATCCTCAAACCATGAACGACCAGGTTTTAAAGGAAATTGGCAGATGCCACACGGCAAGCGAAACTGTGGATGCCTTCCTTCTTGCGAGAAGTTTGGGATTTGATAATATTAATATGGATTTAATTGCAGGTTTACCCACCGACACTTTGGAAAGTTTCAAAACCACAATTAATGAAATTTTAAAATTAGACCCCGAAAGTGTTACAGTTCACTCCCTTTCAATGAAAAGGTCGGCAACCCTTTCTACAACCGGACAATTTCCTGAAATTGAAATTGGTAAAGTTGCAAGTGATATGGTGGATTTCGCTTGTGAAACATTATCCCATAAGGGAATTGTTCCATATTATATGTATCGCCAAAGCAAGACTGTGGGCAACCTGGAAAATGTAGGTTACGCAAAACAGGGTTTTGAATGTTTGTATAACGTTTATATAATGGATGAAACTCATACCATTTTGGGATGTGGTGCTTCGGCTGTTACTAAGTTGAGACAGCCCAAAGGTCCATTGATTGAAAGAATTTTCAATTTTAAATATCCTTATGAATATTTAAGCCGTTTTGATGAGATAATTTCTCGAAAAGAAGGTATAAATAAATTTTATCAAAACTTTAAGGAGGAATTATAATGGATTTTTTAGAAAATGCCGTTAATAAAGCAAAGGATGTTTTCGACGTTGCTTGTAAAAAAACAGGTGATGTTGTTAGTACCGGAAAAATAAGATTAGATATTGCCTCTTTGGAGAATAAAATGGTTAAGGATTTTGAGGCTTTGGGTCGTTTGTATTTCGAGGATATTAAGGACTGTCACGGAGAAGGTTCAATATTTGCGATTAGGGATGCAATAATTGAAAAACAAGCAAAAATCGAAAAATTAAAAGAGGAATTGAATAATCAATGAGTGATTTGAAAATTGCAGTTATTGTTGCTGATAGTGATGAATATGTGCCCTTTGCTAAAACTGTCCAAAAGGGCGAATATGAAGAGTATTCCTTCTTGGGAAGAAAGGGACATAAGTTTTCGGTCAAGACTGAAAAGGGAAGCGCCACTGTATATTCCTTGCTTTGTGGAATAGGTATGGTTAACGCAGCTGCCGCTGCAGCTCACTTTGCTACCATCGGTTGTGATATTATATTGAATTATGGTCTTTCGGGTGGTGTTAGTGGTATCAGCAAGGGTGAGTTTACTCTTGGAACAACCTTCTTCGAACATGATTTTGACCTTACAGTAATTGGTTATAAACCTTACGAAAAACCAAATCAGCAATATATTTATAAGGCAGATGAACGTCTTAACGGTCTAATGAAGGAATTATATCCTTATGTTAAGATGGGCACTGCTGTTTCGGGCGACCGTTTCATTTGTGATGATGCAGTTAGAAACACCCTCAAAAATGATTTTGGCGCCATGTCTTGCGATATGGAAACAGGTGCCATTGCTTATGTTTGCAACTTTGGCAACATCCCGTATTTGAGTTTAAGACGCATTTCTGATGACGCCGGTGATGATGCAGGGGATAGTTACAAGTCAATGGTGAGCCATAGTGAGATGGAATTATCCGATATGATTTTAAGTTTAATTCCTCGTATTATTGATGACAAATATGAAAAATAAAGAACAAAACTTAACTCAAGCAGGAACAATTTTACTTCTTTCCTCTATAATAGTTAAACTGATAGGTGCGCTTTTTAAAATACCTTTATCATCCGATTACGCTTTAGGTGACTTGGGATTTGGCTATTTTTCGGCAGTGTATGACCTATATACTCCGATTTACACTTTGGCTTTATCGGGTTTTCCTGTTGCCATTTCTAAAATTACTGCCGATGCAATTGCAAAGGGAGATTTAGAAAGTCAAGGGAAAATCCATTTCTCGGCATTAAGATTAGTTTCCTTAATCGGTGTTATTGTCACATTTCTTTTTTGTGGACTGGCAATACCCATGGTTCTTGCCCAAAGTGGGGATAAAAATGCTTTCTTTGGCGTAATTGCTATTGCACCTTCGGTTTTGATTTGCAGTATTGTTTCGGTTTACAGAGGATATTTTGAGGGACGAAAAAATATGATTTTCTCGGCTGTTTCCAATGTTATTGAAGCATTAGGTAAACTGTGCTTGGGATTATTGGCTGCGATTATAGTTGTTAGATTAACAAAGAATCTCGCCCTCGGTGCTGCTGCTGCACTTTTTGGTATTACCTTGGGCACTGTGGCGTCTCTTATTTATTTAAAAATTAAATTTGGTAGGGATAATCCAACCGTTCCAACCGATTATAGGTACGACAAAAATATGAAAAGTCGGTTGCTCAAGATTATAATCCCTGTGGCTGTGGCATCCCTTTCAATGTCTATTGTGGGACTTATTGATTCGGTAACCCTCAGACCTTTACTGGATGGACTTTTGCAAAGTGATGGCCGATTTAGTGAACTTCTGCTTAAAGGTACAAGTTATATTAATGTGAACGCAGGAGAGATACCTACTTTAATTTACGGAATCAAGAGCAAAGCCCACACTATTTTCCATTTGGCTCCAACCTTCACAATGGCTTTTGGAATTGGTGCCGTTCCAATGGTTTCAGAGTTTTTTGCCCGAAACGATAAGGTGAATATTAAGAAAAATGTGGAAGCAAGTCTTAAATTTTCTTCCATTTTAGCAATGCCCATTGCTATTGGTTGTTTTTCCTTGAGTTTTGGTATAATGAGTCTTCTTTATGGAGATGCATCAGCCGAACTGGGTGGAAGGATTTTGCAAATTTATAGTGTGGCATCACTTTTTGCAGGTCTTACCATTCCGACAACTGCATTACTTCAAGGAATTTCTCGCCAAAGAGAAGCCCTTGTAAGTATTTGCGTTGGTATAGCCGTTAAATTGGTTTTGAATTTCGTGTTGGTATCTGTACCTGAGATTAATGTGTTTGGTGCAGTTATTGCAACAGTTTGCTGTTTTGCTGTGACCTTTGTTTTGAATATGGTATTTTTAATAAAAGGTTTGGGCTTTGTACCTAATATGTTCGTAACACTTTTAAAACCATTTATTGCTGCTGTTGCTTGTGGTTTGACAGCATTTTTAATTGCTAATAATTCATCCTCAAAGGTGATCGTTCTTTTGGCAATTGCTTCTGCCGGAGTGGTTTATGCAGGTATGTTACTGGCTTTGAAAGCCGTTACATTGGAAGATGGTAAGGAATTGTTAAAAATATAGTAAAAAATTCCTTAAATCTTAATATTTTTTTAAAAAAATGTCAAAAATCAAGTCGGAGGCCAAGCGGTCTTAGGAAGACAACAATGTGCA
>JAZSPH010000010.1:0-7862 GCA_045537355.1 Acutalibacteraceae bacterium | reverse complement strand
GATAAATTTGCAAAAGTTTATCGTTAAGTTCTTTTTTAAAGCCCTTTTGTGCCATTATCTCTCTGATAGTGGTACCGTATAAAAGAGTGCCTTCGTCGGTCAAATAATAGTAAAAAGGTTTTGTTCCAAACTGGTCTCTAAGGCAGAAAAGTTCTTGTCTTTCTTCGTCAAATAAAGCGAAACTGAACATACCGTAAATATGCTCGGCTAAATTGTAACCCCATTTTTCGTAAGCCTTTATGATGATTTCTTTTTCCTTGTCCTCTCGGGGTAAAGAAGTAGAAATTCCTAATTCTTCACAAAGTTCAGCGTGGTTTCTTATATGACCTCTGTAAGTCTTAAGACTGATTTTTTCTTTTAACTTTAGCATTAAATCATACCTTCTTTTTAATTTACAATTATAATTTACCACAAATCAAAGATTATTTCAATAAAAAAACTCCCCAAATGGGGAGTTTTTAAATCTTTATTCAGCTTCCATTATAGCACGGAATTCGTCGCCGGAAATTTTTTCTTTCTCGAAAAGGATTTTTGCAGTTTCGTGAAGTTTGCTCATGGATTTTTCCAAGAGTTCTAAAGCTTTGTTATATTGAGCCATAACAATACCTTCGATTTCCTCATCAATAACTGCAGCAGTCTTTTCAGAGTAGTTAGGTGTGGAAGAAAAATCACGGCCAAGGAATACTTCGTTGTTATCGTTGCCGTAAGAAACAAGACCGAGTCTTGCGCTCATACCAAACTTGGTAACCATTCTTCTTGCTAAATCGGTAGCACGGTCGATATCGTTTGAAGCACCTGTGCAAACATCATCTTGTGTTAGTTGTTCTGCGGCACGACCGCCCAAGAGGGAACAAATCTGCTCAAGCATTTGATTTTTGGAAACATGGCCTTTTTCTTCGGTGGGAAGATACATTGTGTAACCTGCCGCCATACCACGCTTGATGATAGAAATCTGGTGAACGGGGTCTTGGGTTGGCAAGAAATAGGAAACAACGGCGTGACCTGCTTCGTGATAAGCAGTAATCATTTTGTCCTTATCTTTAATGATGTGCGACTTCTTCTCAGCACCCATAACAACCTTAATGGTAGCTTCCTCAATTTCTTCTTGGGTAATGGCTTTCTTACCGTGGCGAACAGCAAGTAAAGCTGCTTCGTTTAAAAGGTTTTCAAGGTCGGCACCTGTGAAACCTGAGGTTGATTTTGCAATGGTTGCAAGGTTGACATCAGGGCCTAACGGCTTTCCACGGGAGTGAACCTTTAAAATTTCCTCTCTGCCCTTAACATCGGGGTAGTTAACGGTGATTTGACGATCAAAACGGCCGGGACGCAAAAGGGCTTTATCCAAAATGTCAGGACGGTTGGTAGCAGCCATAACAATTACGCCTTCGTTTGCGTTAAAGCCATCCATTTCAACAAGAAGTTGGTTAAGGGTTTGCTCACGCTCATCGTGACCACCACCGAGACCTGCACCTCTTTGACGACCAACAGCATCGATTTCATCGATAAATACAATGGCAGGGGCTTCTTTCTTAGCTTCGTTAAATAGGTCACGAACACGGGAAGCACCCACACCTACGAACATTTCAACAAAGTCAGAACCTGAAATTGAGAAGAAGGGAACACCTGCTTCTCCCGCAACGGCACGAGCAAGAAGGGTTTTACCGGTTCCTGGAGGTCCAACAAGTAGCACACCTTTGGGAATTTTTGCGCCAAGTTCGTTAAACTTTTGAGGAGCCTTTAAGAAATCAACAATTTCGGCCATTTCCTCTTTTTCCTCATCGGCACCTGCAACATCGGCGAAGGTGGTCTTTTTCTTGGTATCCATTCTTCTTGCCTTGGATTTGCCAAAGCCCATGGTTTTGTCAGCACTCATGGCACCGTTCATTTTTCTCATTAAAATAAAGAGTAAAAGACCGGTTGCGCCAATCATTAAAATTGAGGGTAAAAGACTTGTGATCCAAGAAGTTTCGCCACCACGGATAAGGTTGTACTCAATATCCTTGTCGGTGCCTTTGTTTGCTTCTTTAATTTCCCAGATATCCTCGTTTACATCCTCAATAAAAAGTCCGGAGTTAGGAACGGTGTAACGATGGAATTTATCATCTTTACGGGTTTTGTAGGTGAGTTCACCACTATAGAGATTAAGTTCCAATTCGGAAATCTCATTTGCTTTAACCATCTCAACAATTTCGGAATACTTCAAGTTAGCAGTATCTTTAGTAAAATAAGAAACCGAGAGAATGGTTAAAATAAAAACGATGGGGATTGCAATGTACAAAAGTACATTTTTAAAATTCTTTTTCAAGGGTTTTCTCCTTCCTATTTATTGGCGTAAACTTCTTCGTTTAACACAGCAACAAAGGGTAAATTTCTATATTGTTCGTTGTAATCAAGACCATAACCAACAACAAACTCATTGGGTATAGTTTTGCCAACATAGTGGGCATTAATTCCGGTTTTGCGCTTTTCGGGTTTGTCAAGCAAAGTGCAAATTTTAACAGAGGCAGGATTTCGGTCTAACAATAATTTTTCAACATAAGAAAGGGTTATTCCCGATTCCAAAATATCTTCAATAATTAAAACGTCAAGACCCTCAACATCGGTGTCCAAATCTTTTTTAATGTTAATAAAACCACTGGTTTGGGTTCCAACATAGGAAGAAACTTGTAGACAGTCTAAGGTGCATTCGCAATCAATCTCACGCATAAGGTCGGCAGTGAAGGGGATAGAACCTTTTAAAACGGTCACGATTAAAAGTTTTTTGCCCTTGTAATCTTCGGTGATTTGTTTGCCGAGTCTTTTGCAAATTTCAGCAATTTCTTCTTTGGATACGAGTATTTTTGCGATGGGATTAATTTCATTTTTCATATTCTTCAACCTCTATTAAATATATCAGTTTTGTTTTGTCTTTCACTGCGCATCTTTCGGCAACACCAATACCATGAATCCAAACAACACCTTTATCATCCGAAATAACCGGTAAGGTATCACGAAGATTTAAAGGAATGTTATATTCGTTGTAAAGTTTGGTAAGGGGTTTAGTACAGCCTCGGTTGGCAAGTCGAATGCTGTCGCCCGATTTCCTGGAACGAATTTCCAATTTTCCTATAATTTTATCACAATCAATAGAATTATTTAATAACAAATTATTAACTTTTTGTGTTTTTTCGCTGATTTTTACCGAAAAGGAAACGCTTTTGCCTATATTTTTCTTTAATTCGAGGGTAAGTGTGCCTCCTTTAACGAGGCAGTGGTTATCCTCTGGGAGATTTGTTTTGCCGTTTTTAAGGCAAATTTCATATATGCTTTCAATGTGACAAGTCTCAAGAGAAATTTTAGGAACCGATTTTTTAATGAATTCCACAATAATTCTTTTGGCGAGAACCGGAGAAAGTTCTTTAAAATTTTTAACATCTAAAGAATTTTCGCTCCTAAAATCAGTTATATATTTTTCGGCATAATAGTTAAGTAACTGGGATGTTTCGGTTAATACCTTGCTAGTTTTAAGTACCGAATTTTCGGCCTTAGGGTTCAGTTCTTTTAAAACGGGAACGATTTTGTGGCGAATTTTATTTCGAGTGTAATCATCGGTTAAATTTGTACTGTCGGTAATAAATTTTAAATTATTACACTCACAATATTCTTCAACCTGTTCTCTTGTGGCACCAATAATTGGTCTTACAATGTAATCCCTTTTAACCGGAATACCACAAAGCCCGTCAATTGCAGTTCCTCTTGCAAGGTTTAAAATAATGGTTTCAAGATTATCACTTGCTGTGTGAGCAGTGGCGATAACGCCTTCGTTTACACGGGCAAAAAGGTCATATCTTGCCTTTCTTGCCGCAGTTTCAAGGCTTAAATTATTGTCAGCTGCTAATTTCGGCACATCAATTCTTTCACAAAGGAAGGGGATATTTAAACTCTCGCACAATTCCTTGGCAAAGTTTTCATCCCTTAATGCTTCCTCGCCACGGATTAAATGATTAAGGTGAACCGCTTTTAAGGTGATACCTAATTGGTTCTTTAATTTATTTAATCCGTAAAGCAAAGCCACCGAATCGGCTCCACCAGATAACGCAACCGTCACCACATCTCCTTGTGAAAAGAGAGAATGTTCCAAAACGGTTTCTAAAATAATTTTTTCTATCATCGGAAGGTGTCCAAAGAGGTGAAACGGGTGTACTGACCATCAAAGAACAAGTCAACAGTTCCTAAACCACCGTGACGGTTTTTAGCAACAATACATTCTGACTTGTTGGGGTCTGACCTGTCTTCATCCTCAGCCTTTTCGTTGTCATAATAGGTATCACGATAAAGGAATAATACAATATCAGCATCCTGCTCGATAGAACCTGAATCTCTAAGGTCTGAAAGGGCAGGTTTGTGGGACTTACCTTTAGTTTCGGTTCCACGGGAAAGCTGAGCACAGGCAATTACCGGAACCTTAAGGTCTTTAGCCATAATTTTCAAGTTACGGGTAATTTCCGAAACCTCTTGAACACGGTTGTCAATATTACGGGCCGATTTCATAAGACCCAAATAGTCAACAACAACCAAGTCAACCTTGGGCATTCTTCTGAGTTTTGCCTTCATTTCGGGAACAGTGATGTTGGATGTTTCATCAAAGAAGATGTTGGCTTTGGAAAGGTTGTCACCGGCCATTGCAAGTCTTGTCCACTCGTCATCCTCCAACTCGCCACTGCGAAGGTGTTCACTGGGAATACCTGCCTCACTTGAAAGCATACGCTGAGCCAATTGGTCGCGAGACATTTCAAGAGAGAAGAAACAAACGGTTTTACCTGAGTTTATAGCAACATTGCGAACAACGTTAAGAGCAAAAGCAGTTTTACCCATACCGGGACGAGCTCCCAAAATAATGAGGTCGGACTTATAAAGTCCACCAATTACTTTGTCAAGAGAACCAATTCCTGTAGGAATACCGATGTAATCAGCACGGGTTTCAGGGTTACTCATTTTATTTAGTCGGTCATAAGTTTCGGTTTCAATAACCGATTTAATGTGGGTAAGACCACTAACCTCACGGCCTTGGCGAATAGCATAAATGCTTTGTTCCGCATTGTCAATAAGTTTGCCCGAATCGGTTTCACCATCATTAATATCTCTAATAATGCCTTGGGCAGCATTCATAAGGGAACGAGCATAATAGCGCTCTTTTATGATTTCAATATGACTTTGAATATTAGCAGAGGTGGAAACGGTTTGAACTAATTGGGTTAAATAAGCCTTTCCGCCGGCCTCATCATAAACACCGTCACGCTTTAGTCTTTCCAAAAGTGAAACAAAGTCAACCGTTTGGCTAAGTTCAAACATGGTAGCAATGGCGGAATAGATTTCTTTGTGCTGAGGGAGATAAAAATATTCAGATGATAGACTAACGGCAACTTCGCTTAAGCATTTGGGGTCGATTAAAATAGCGCCCAAAACGGCCTGTTCAGCCTCAATGGAATAGGGAAGTCGGCCACCGTCTAAATTGTAGATCAATTTTTCGTCACTCATTTTAATTCTCCGAGTTTAAATTAAATTCCTGTCACAACAACATTTACCTTGGCGCTAATACCTTGATAAAGTTTTATTTCGGCAGTGTATTCGCCGAAGTTTTTAATGTCAGCCACCTGCATTTTTTTGCGGTCAACCTTAATTTTAAGGCTATTTTCGATTTCGAGGGCAATTTCTTTGGATGTAACCGAACCGAATAACTTGCCGTTGGAACCGGCTTTTGCTTTGATGGTAACGGTTTTGCCTTCTAAGGCCTTTGCAGTAGCATTGGCAGCGTTGATTTCTTCTTGCTTGTGATGAGCCTTGGCTTCCTCACGGTTTTTAAGTTCGTTTAATGCAGTATTGTCAGCCTCGACAGCTAATTTTTTGGGGAATAAGAAATTTCTTGCATATCCATCGGATACATTGCAAAGTTCACCCTTTCTGCCATGACCTTTAACATCAGCTAGTAATATAACCTTCATCTTTGTTTCTCCTTAAATGTTTACTTCCATAATAATTGGTAAAACCATGGGACTGCGTTTTGTCCTTTGGAAAAGGAAGCGGGAAATACCTTCCTTTAATTTGGTTTTCACAGTGTTCCAATCACGAACATTGTGAATATAACAACGCTCTAAAATATCGGCTGCTTGTTCATTGATGTCACGGATTAATTCTTCCGACTCACGAACATAAATGAAGCCTCTTGTAACAACGTCGGGTCCGGAAACTATTTCATGGGTTAATCTGTCAACGGCAATGGCGATTATTATAATACCATCGTCGGATAAAAGTTTTCGGTCACGAAGAACAATACTTCCAACATCACCGACACCTAAACCATCAACCAAAACACGACCCGCTTGAACGGTTTGGGTGCATTTGATTTCCTTACGGCTTAGTTCAACAACATCACCGTTTTGGGAAATGATAATGTTATCGGGGTTAATGCCAACCTGTTCGGCCAAACTAGAGTGGCGCATAAGATGTTTTTGTTCACCGTGGACGGGCATAAAGTATTGGGGTTTAATAATGCTCATCATAAGTTTTAATTCTTCTTGACAAGCGTGTCCCGAAACATGAACATCGTACATCTTTTCGTAAACAACATTGGCGCCTCGTTTCATTAGTTCATTAATTACCTTGCCAACCAACTTTTCATTTCCGGGGATGGGTGTTGCTGAAATGATAATCATATCGCCTGATATGATTTCGATTTGGCGATGGTCGGAGAAGGCAATTCGGTGTAATGCCGACATAGGTTCGCCTTGGCTTCCTGTTGTCACCAAAACAACCTTTTCAGGTGGGTAACTGTTAATATCGCCAACATCAATAAGCACGTTTTCGGGAAGGTTTAAATAACCTAATTCCGAAGCTACGGTTACAACATTGTTCATACTTCTACCTGAGAAGGCAACCTTTCGGTCACATTTAACAGCTTCGTTTATGATTTGTTGAATTCTGTGGATGTTAGAAGAGAATGTTGCGATGATTATTCGGTGACCTTCGGCCTGGTTAAAGAAGTGGGATAATGAACCACCAACCAAACTTTCCGAAGAGGTGAAACCTGGTCGTTCAGCATTGGTGGAGTCAGCCAAAAGGGCCAAAACGCCTTTTTTACCGTACTCACCAAAACGGGCCAAATCAATAACATTACCGTCAATAGGTGTGGTATCAATTTTAAAGTCGCCCGTGTGAATAACCGTACCGGCAGGGGAGTTGATTGCAATAGCAACTGCATCGGGTATAGAGTGGTTAACATTTATAAATTCAATGGCAAACTTTCCTAAAGAGATGGTATCTCCGGGCTTTACAATGTTTAGTTTAGCATCACCCAAAAGGCGATGTTCTTTAAGTTTTCCTTCGATTAAGCCAATGGTTAAACGGGTGGCATAAATGGGGAGATGAAATTCCTTTAAAAGATAGGGAATAGCGCCAATGTGGTCTTCGTGACCGTGGGTTACAACTAAACCTTTAATTTTATCCTTGTTTTCTAAAATGTAGGTAAAATCGGGAATAACAATATCAATACCGGGCATTTCCTCATCGGGGAATGACATACCACAGTCAACTAAAAACATATCGCCGTCATATTCATAAAGGGTTATGTTTTTACCGATTTCTCCAAGACCACCCAAAGGAATAATTTTTACGGGAAGTTTTGGTGTTTCAGGTTTTTTATAATTTCTTTTGGCAGGTTTTTTGCTATAAGAATTTTTGGAAACTTTAGATTTGTGGTTGGTGGTATTTTTTTCTGTTTTTTTGTAATTCTTGCTGCCGTTTGACGCGCGTTTGTCAGGGGCAGTATTTTTTGTTTGTTTCATTAAAAAATATCCTCCAAATGTTATTTTAATACATACTTTAGG
>JAZSPH010000014.1:0-4894 GCA_045537355.1 Acutalibacteraceae bacterium | reverse complement strand
TGCTAAAAACGGTCGTGTTAAGCACACAAACGGTAAATACTACACCGTTAAAAAAGGTGTTGTGGTTTAAGAAACAAAAGAGCAAGGAGAAAAATCTCCTTGCTCTTTAAATTTTATTAAATTGTAATGCTAAACGAAACGTACTTACAAAGCGTCTCACTTTTGCAGTGCTTTTATTTATTTAAGGATAATTTCAAATATTTTAGAATAAATTTCCGAAGCGTGTTCTAAAAACTTTTGTTTAACAAACAATGCTTGGTCTTCATCCGAGAGTAAAAGTTTAACACTCATAAAAGGTTTGTCTTGGTCAAGTGCAGTACAATTAATAAATGTTCTGCCATCTTCTTCGGTAATATCATATTTTGTTTCTTTTGAGTTTCTGATTATTACCATTGCCTTTAAAACGGCACGATAAGCTCTTTCCTTAACAACACTTGAAAGGTGACTCTCTAAGGTGTTAGAAACATCACGACCGGCATCGGTAACAACATAATTACCACTATCTTCAACTTCTTTAATATGGCCACTGTTTTCCAAGAATGCCAAAGAATCGCTTACCTCAAATATATTTGCAATGCCTTCGCTATGTAAAACCTCGCAAAGCATATTGCCTGACATAGGCTCACTAATAGCAGACATAACATAACAAATTAATGTGCGAATATCGGCTGTGGTGAATAATCCACCAATTTTTGATACTCCTGCAGTAATTGCATCTCTTTCCAAAATTAAATCTCCTTTTGACTTTGTCTTAATATATTATATAATATATTTCAAAAAATTCAAGTCTTTAAGCGATTTGTGTCGGGTAATGTCCAAAAATATTGCAAAAGTTTTTTTGATATGGTAAAATAAATCTAATAAATTTTAGAGGTTTTTGTATGATTAATGATTTAATTGTTATCGGTGGAGGCGCTGCGGGACTTTGCTCGGCAGTTTATTTTAAGCAAAAGCACCCAGGTTCCACTGTGCGCATTTTAGAATCTTTGCCCCGTGTTGGTAAAAAACTTTCCTTAACGGGCAACGGAAGATGCAACATTACCAATAAAAATATAGAACTTTCTCGCTATCACGGCAAAAATAAAGAGTTTTGCCGTTATGCTTTGGAAAAATATGATTTAGATTTTACCCTTGACTTTTTTGAGAAAATCGGTGTTCAAATCGTTTTTGAAGGGGATAAAGCATATCCATCTTCCTTCCAAGCATCTTCGGTGGTTGACTGTTTGAGATTTGCTTGTGATGAGCTTGGTGTTATTACCCACACCGAAACACCTGTTACCGACATTAGAGTTTCGGACGGGAATTACAAGGTTATTTCAAACCAAATGAGCTTTTTTGCTAAAAATATTATTTTAGCAACGGGTGGTCTTGCCGGTGGTGACCGTTTAGGTTGCGATGGAAAGATGTTTAAAATCCTTAAAAAAGCCGATTTTAAGATGGTGGAAACAGCACCTTCTATTGTGCAAATCAAAACCGAAACCGATATTGTGAAACAGTTAAAGGGTATTAAAATCAATGCCAAGGTTTCCATGGGTAATCGCAGTGATTTTGATGAAGTACTATTTTGTGATTACGGTCTTTCGGGTCCTGCTGTGCTTCAAATTTCCCGAGAAGCAAACTCTAATAACCAAATTTATTTAGATATTATGCCCGATACTGATTATAACGGTTTGGTTGACCTTTTGATGGGTAGGGTAAATTATCTAAAAAATCGTACATTAGATGAATTTTTTACAGGTATGCTTCAAAAACGAGTGGGACAGGTTTTGCTTAAACAAATCGGTTGTAAAATGACCGATAGTGTTGCAACACTCGATTTAAAGAAGATTAAAGCCTTGGCTTCACTTATTAAAAAGTGGAGTTTTAAAGTTATAGGAACAACCGGTTTGCTTAATGCACAAGTTACCTGTGGTGGTCTTTTGACCGACGATTTTTGTGACAAAACAATGGAAAGTAAAATTTCTCGTAACTTCTATTGTGTTGGCGAAATTTTAGATATAGATGGCGATTGTGGTGGATTTAATCTACAATGGGCGTGGAGTTCTGCCTTTTGTGCAGTGGACGCCATAAAGGAATAATATGCTACTAATTAATAATTTAAAATTGTCTCTCGATACCGATTTTTCAAATTTAAAACCTTACGTTGAGAAACTTTTAAAGTGCAAACTCACATCGGTTAAATTACATCGAAAATCGGTGGATGCGAGAAGAAAAAACGATGTTCATTTTTGCTGTTCTGTATTGGTTGAAGGCGAAAACGAAGGTAAAATTTTAAAATTTAATAAAAACGCAATGCCTTTCACTAAAAAAGAGTATGTATGGCAAAAACGCAGTGCTACAGCCTTTAAAAGGCCCGTTGTGGTGGGTTTTGGCCCTGCAGGTATGTTCTGCGCTTTGACCTTGGCAAAGGCAGGTTTGAAGCCTATTGTCATTGAACGTGGAGGTAAGGTTGAGGAGCGAACCGAAGCAGTTAAAAGTTTTTTTGAGGGTGGTAAATTAGACACCGAAAGTAACATTCAATTTGGCGAAGGTGGAGCAGGTACTTTTTCGGATGGAAAGTTGACAACCGGAATTAAAAATCCAAGATGCGCCACGGTTATTGAAGTGCTAAACCAAATGGGTGCCGGTGACAATATTTTGACCGATGCCAAACCTCATATTGGTACCGATGTTTTGGTAGATGTTGTTCGAAATATTCGTGAGAAAATTATTTCTCTCGGTGGAGAAATTCTTTTCAATACCCGACTTGATAAAGTGATACTTGATAATGGATGCATTACTTCCATTTTGACAAACAAGAGTGAAATTACTTGTGATAATCTTGTTTTGGCAACCGGTCATTCGGCAAGAGATACGTATAAAATGATTTTAAATTCGGGTGCTCAAATGGTGCAAAAACCTTTTGCCGTTGGTGTTCGTATTGAACACACACAAGAGGATATTAACAAGGCTTTATACGGCGAATTTTATAATCATAAAAACTTGGGCGCTGCCGATTATAAACTTGCTTGTCATTTGGAAAACGGCAGGGGAGTTTACACCTTTTGTATGTGCCCTGGTGGTGAGGTTGTTAATGCTTCAAGCAATATCGGTGGCTTGGCTGTTAATGGCATGAGTAATAGCAAACGAGACAGCGCAAACGCCAATAGTGCTTTGTTGGTTGGGGTTGAAACAAGTGATTTTCCCTCTACTGATGTTTTGTCGGGCTGTGATTTGCAAGAACAAATCGAAAAGGCTGCCTTTGAGATTCTTGGTGGAGTCGTTCCGATTAATACTGTCGGAAACTTTGTTTTTGGCAAAGATTTTAAAATCGGCAAGGTTAAACCATCGGTGAAACCTCAGTTTGGATATGCCGATTTTAATAAAATTTTCCCTAACTTTGTTTGTGAAAGTTTAAGGGAAGGCATTAAGGAATTTGGCAAAAAAATTAAGGGCTTTGACTCGGAGGATGCAGTTTTAACTGCACCCGAAACCCGAAGTTCAGCTCCCGTCAGAATTTTGCGAAACGAAAATTTCGAAAGCAACATTAAGGGTCTTTTTCCTTGTGGTGAAGGTGCCGGATATGCAGGAGGAATTGTTTCGGCTGCAGTTGATGGTATGACGATTGCTGAAGCCTTAATTTCTAAATTAAATAACAATTAACGATGGACAGTGGATTTACTGAAAGCTCATAAGCATCTTGAAAATCCACTGTTTCTTTTTTTGTTTTTTCTGATTTCATAAAAATATATGAAATGCCGTTTTCCAAATTTTTCAACAAAACACCACCCATTATTCTAACTAACTTTTCTAAAGTTTTTGATTTTTCAAAATTAGATTTTATCATTAATATTTCATCTTGGGCAGATATGTGGATATAGTCGGCTGTTTTTCCAATACCGAGTAAAACAGCAATGAGGGTTTTTTGATTTAAAAAATATTTTCCGTGAATATTTAAACGGAAAATAAAGTTGCGTTTTAAACTTACAGCAGTTAGGATTGCATCGCAAAAATCATATAAATTAACGGGTGATTTTTCGGTTTGGAATATACACTCAAACTCATAAATTTTTCGAAGTGAGTTTAAAAAATTTGGTTTAAAACCTCTTTGTAAGATAAATTTTTGATATAAACAACGCAAGGAATTTGCGTAGAGTTCGTATTTTTTTGGGTAATATATCAATTTTAACACCTCAAATTATATATATATTATGCCAAAATACAAAAATATACGAAATAGTTAAAAAATTATCATAAACCACTTGAAAATTTTTATAGTTTAAGTTATAATATTTAAAGAATTTTTTTAGGAGGTTTTTCCAATGGTAAAAGTTGCTATTAATGGTTTTGGCCGTATCGGTCGTCTTGCTTTCCGTCAAATGTTTGGCGCTGAAGGTTATGAGGTTGTTGCTATCAACGATCTTACCAGCCCCAAAATGCTTGCTCACTTATTAAAGTATGACTCAGCTCAAGGCAGATATGCTCTTGCTGACACAGTTACTGCAGGTGAGGACAGCATCACAGTTGACGGTAAAACAATCAAAATTTATGCTGAGAAAGACGCTAAGGATCTTCCTTGGGGCGAAATCGGCGTAGACGTTGTTTTAGAGTGCACAGGTTTCTACTGCACAAAAGAAAAGTCACAGGCTCACATCGATGCAGGTGCTAAGAAGGTTGTTATTTCTGCTCCCGCTGGTTCTGACCTTAAGACTATCGTTTTCAGCGTAAACGAAGATACTCTTACAGCTGATGATACCATCATCTCTGCTGCATCTTGCACAACAAACTGCCTCGCTCCTATGGCTAAGGCTCTTAATGACTACGCTCCCATCCAGAGTGGTATCATGGCTACTATCCATGCTTACACAGGTGACCAGATGATTCTTGACGGTCCTCACAGAAAAGGTGACCTCAG
>JAZSPH010000058.1:0-11233 GCA_045537355.1 Acutalibacteraceae bacterium | reverse complement strand
TTTCGAAACTATTATAGCACAGAAAAATATTTAACGCAACCAATTACACAACCGAAACCAAACACACTTAGACAAAGCTTTGCTTTGCTTTGTTCGTTGTGGCAAGGGCTTACCCCTGCACCCCTCAATATTGCTTTTGTTTTCAAAAACAATATAGAACACACACGAATTACCTTTACAATTTACAAAATTCGTGTTATAATGTGTTCACCACATAAAACTCTAAAATGTATTTTTCCGCACAGAAGTGGGCATTTTACTTCGGTAAAAGTGCTGACTTCTTATTTCGCATTTCTGTGTGGAGTGTGGAGTTTTGTGTGGTAGCAAATCGGAGTCGAGCATTTTTCGGTGTGTGCGACTTCGTGTTGCACACACTTTTTTATAATTTGAGAGGAGTAAAATTATGGCAAAAATACCTTGTGCCGTATGTGGCAAAGAACTTGGACTATTATCTGGAAAGGTCAAAATTTCTGACGGAGCTATATGTACCAACTGCTTAAGTAGCGCAGGAATTTCTATATTAAGCAATAATATGTCTTACAATCAGCAATCTATTAAGGAACTGATCAACACACGGAAAACAATCGTTCAAAATTTTTCGGCGACAAAATCAGTTGGTAGTTACATACACGTTGATGAAAATAATAAATCTTTCAAGATTGGCAAAGATATTTTTGCTTATGAGAACCTGTTGAGTTTCGAATTGTTAGAAGACGGTCAAAGCATAACCAAAGGTGGTTTAGGACGTGCAGTTGCAGGTGGTTTGCTTTTTGGTGGTGTTGGCGCAATTGTTGGTGGCGTTACAGGTGGCAAAAAATCAAAAGGTATATGCAATTCTATGAAACTTCGTGTTTCATTAAAAAATGCCCATACTGATGTAGTTTATATTAACTTCATATTAACCGAAACCAAAACCAATGGTTTTATTTATAAAACTGCACAAGATAGTGCACAAAAATGCATTACCGCTCTTGAAACTATTAACGATGTAAATCAAAGCGTTGTTAATCAAACCGCCTATTCGAATCAGTCGGTTTCTTCTGCTGATGAAATTGTAAAATTTAAAAATCTTCTTGACCAAGGTATTATTACACAAGAAGAATTTGATGCAAAAAAGAAAGAATTACTTGGATTATAAAAACATAAAAACTGCTCGCACCTAATGGTGTGAGCAGTTTTCTTTATGTCATATTCAAGGCTTTTTAAGTTAATTTCAAAAGTAGTAAAAAAGTAGTAAACTATCAAAATATCTTGCAAGGCGTGGCATATGGTGGCATAGATTAGCAAGTTTGCATATTGCCGTGGCAGACGAACATAATTCTTGTCATAATTCTATTGGTACTTCCTTATCAATTTTAATGCTGTTTGGAGTGATAATTGAGTCGTAGGCTAAAATCCTTACTCCACTCTCATAAGCCTTTCTAAGGGCGTCTCCAAAGGCTTTGTGGGTGTTATCGTTTGGCTTGAAAACTTTAACAGGTTTCATTTGAATAACAAATAAAATATAGGCTTCAAAACCTTCTTCTAAACATCCGATAAGTTCTTCAATGTGTTTAACACCACGTTCGGTCGGTGCGTCGGGGAACATAGCGATACCATCTTGTTCCAAAGTGCAACCTTTAACCTCAAGAAACACCTTTCGGTCACCATCTTCAATATAAAAATCAAAACGGGATTTATTGTGGGTGACTTCACGGCGAATTTTGGCGTTTTTAGAAAAAATATTACCGAGTTTCAACCATTCTTCGGCAACGTAGTTTGGTATTTGTGAGTCCATATTTATAAGTAAATTATTCTTGTAA
The DNA here is from genome assembly GCA_045537355.1 of Acutalibacteraceae bacterium. Taxonomy (GTDB): domain Bacteria; phylum Bacillota; class Clostridia; order Oscillospirales; family Acutalibacteraceae; genus UBA737. The sequence continues at coordinate 9,431 of JAZSPH010000058.1, read as the reverse complement.
ACAGCGACTAAATCGTATTTGGTTTTGCGTAAAGGATTATCGCTTTTTTCGAGAAAAACCGTGGCATTTGGCACTAAAAGTTCACGGCAGCGGCCGGTATTTTTAACGTGGACAGTCTCGGTTTTTCCGTCAATTTCTACATTTGCAATAAATCGGTTTGGTCTCGACAAAAATTTGCCTTCAAAAATGCTTTTATATGTCATATTAATTCCTTAATCTCACAATTTAAAAGTTTGGCTTCGGTTTTTGAGTGGGTTACCAAAATCAAAGGTCTCTCGCCCAAGGTTTCGTTAATTAAGTTTGAAACACTTTCGATATTTCCTTGGTCTAAACCTGTGAAAGGCTCATCTAAAATTAGAAAATCAAAATCCACCGATAACGCACGGGCAAGGGCCACACGACGGCACATACCACCTGAAAGTTCCGATGGGTAACTGTTGGCATACCCTTTAAGACCCAGTTTATCTAATAGTGTAAGAGCCTTTTCGGTATCGCAACCAAAGAGGGTTATATTTTCCAAAACAGTTTTAAAGGGTAATAATCGATCTTCTTGGAAAACCACCGATGGTTTAATGTTATCGGCTCTATCAACACTGCCTCTTTGAGGTGTTTCTAACCCTAAAATTAATCTTAAAATCGTGGTTTTTCCACTGCCACTATCTCCAAAAAGGCATATACGGTCACGAGGGTTGATTTCAAGTGAAAAATCTTTAAGCACAGTGGTTTTGTCATACCCGAAGGTTACATTATTAAATTTTATCATAGCGGTTTTTCCTCCAGAAAAATTTTATAATGTTTTCTAAAATAAGACTTAAAACAATAATGGTTAAAACCACTGCGAAAACTCTATCATATTCAAGATTACTCTTGGCATTTGAAAGCAAAGCACCAATACTACCCGTGGGGTTGCAAATAACCTCGGCAGCCACACCCGACTTCCAAGCAAAGCCAAGTCCGGTAATTACCGACTCACGAAAAAATGGCATAACTGTTGGGATTTTAATATTTTTCACGATATCGGTTTTGCTCATACCCATCACATTTGCCATTTCGACAAGCTTGCTATCAACCGACAAAAGTCCCGTTTCAACCTGTAACCAAATAATGGGGAAAACCATAAGGAAGGATATGAAAGAGGGAATTAGGACAGAGGGTATCCAAAGCCAGGCCAAAATGATAAATGCGGCAACGGGCACTGAACGAATTAATCTTGAAATGGGTGCGGTAATGGTTTTAAAAATATTACTGTTGCCCGAAAGTAAACCACATAATAAACCCAAAACCACAGCAATTATAAATCCACTTAATATATGGAGAAGGGAACTGCCCACAGCCTCCCAAAAGGTGGAAAGTTTAATACAGTTAAAAAACTCCTTTAACGTATCTAGTGGTAGCGGAATTTTAAAAAGGAGTTTTCGATTTGCAAACTTTGCGATGATGTGCCAAAGCAGAATCCATATTAAAATGGACCCTGCTTTAAAGGAAAGGTTTTTGAAATTATTTTTCATAGTAGAAACCATCAGCCGGTAATTTTCCACCAACGGAAGTTTTATCTGCATTGTAAAGCACGGTTAAATAACCTGAAAGTTTTGTCTTCATTTCGCTACCTGAAACGAAGGTTAAATTGCAGTTAGGGATAGCCTTTTTTGCAATTGCAGCCTTGGGAATGATACCGTAAGTTTCGCAAAGTGTTGCAGTGGTATCAACATCCTTATTTGCTGTTTCAATAGATGCCTTATATTCCTCAAGGAACTTGTCAACAGTTGCCGTATTTTCCTTCAAAAACTCGTTTCTAACAATAACACAACCCATCATGAGAGCAGAAGTGTTATCAACCTTTTCCCATTCTTTAGTTAAATCAATGGCAATTTTTGCACCCTCGTTTTGAATTGTAAGGGTTGTTGCAACGGGTTGGGGAGCAATTATTACAGCATTAGGGTCGGTGGCCCAAACGCTGAGAAGTTCGGTGCCTTCAGTCTTAAATTCCAATGTAACATCATTTTTAATTTCGTTCTTTTCAAGAAGGTAGTTAATGATGTATTCAGGGTTTGAACCTTGGCCTGTAGTATAAATCTTTTTACCCCTTAAATCTTTAAGGCTTGTAATTTCAACGCCTTTAGGTGTTACAACATTAAGAACGCCCAAGGTATTAACTGCCAAAACGGTTATATTTCCTTCGGTTTTATTGTAAAGCTTTGCAGCAAGGTTGGTGGCGATTGCGGCAATATCGGCTTCCTTGTTAGAAATCTTTGCCACAACCTCATCGGGTTGAGCAACAACGGTTATATTATATTCGCCTTCGGTTTGTGCCTTGTCGGCCTTGTCTTTAAGGTTGGCAGCGCCGATACCTGTGGGGCCCGAAAGAACATAAACGTTAGCCTTAGTAAGTTTTACTTCTTCTTCAGTGGAACTGGTATTATCAGTTTGAACTGAACTATTGTTATCGGTTTGTCCACAAGCAGTAAGACCGAGTAACATTAAAACTGTGAGGGTTAAAGCAATAATTTTTTTCATTTTAAATCACCTTTATAATATTTTTGTCCCGTTTGATTTTATTCTTTTGCTCTAATGCATCAAACCCACGATAAAGGGTTGCACGGCTAAGCCCCAGCATTTTAGCAAGAAGGGTAAAACTAACGGGTATTTTAACTGACTTTTCACTGTCCATATTATCAATTAGGTATTTATAGACAGCGTCTTCTGCATTTGTACAGGAAATCATTTGAAGTTTCTTGTTTAAAAATCTGATTTTATCGGATAGGAAGTTTATGTAATTTATCGAGGTTTGGGGATATTTTTCGAAAATGAGTTTCAAGGTTTCTTCTTCAATAAATAATACTTCGGTTTTGCTGTTGGCAATAATTCGGCTGACATAAGAGTTATTATTTCCAAAAATGGCTGCAGCACCAAAAATACTGCCTTTTGAAAATGTTTTCATAAAAAGTAAATCCGAATTGTCGGTTGTGGCTGATGCCTTTCCTTTAATAATGAAACCTAAGGCCTTCCTAAATTGGTTTGCTGCGTAAATAGTTTCGCCTTTTTCAAAAAGTTGAGACTTGGGCAAAAGGGAAATAATCTCCTTGATTTCACTTTCTTTCAAATTATCAAATAAAAATAGAGTCTTAAGCATAACGGTCTCCAAAAGTGTCTCAAATGATACAAATATTATAACAATTGGGAGGGGATTTGTCAAATAAAAAATCAGCACTTTTGTGCTGATTTTAAAAGTTTATTATTCTTTTTTGAAATAATCCTTAATAATTGTGTAAAGAATTACAAAAAACAGTATCCCAAAGACACTAAAACCTATAATTGTAACGGTTTTTAGGTTTGCCGGAATTTCCTTTACAGTAATCGAGTCGGCAGTTTTTTGTTTGTAGGAAAAAGTATCCTTAATGTAGTCAGTGGATGTTTCAACGTCGGTGTAAAAACTTAAAGTAAAAAGTTTTTTGTTTTCCACTGTGAAGAATTGAGTTAATATATATTCTTCCGATTTGAGTTCAATGCGCACATATTTTTGTTCGCCGTGAAGCACGATTTTACCCTTAATATTTTCGGTACCTGTTATATCGGGCACAAGACTTCTGATGCTACTGTCCGAAAGGTTAGAAAGGTTGGAAACAGTGGTAGAAAACTTGTTGACGGTTTCGGTCAACTGAATTTGGCGCAAATTTTCCTTATCGACAGCTAGGAAGATGATGCCTTTGTTTTTTACATCGGCTTTTAAATCTTCTTTTGTCATTTCCAAGATTTCGGCAACCTTGTCGGGTGCTGCAGAATATATAAAAAAGTCTTCGTTGGGGGTTAATTGGTCGGTTTTCAAAGCGCTGATACTAAAAGAAAATATCAATGACAAAACCAAAACCAAAAGTGATATTTTAATCTTTTTCATAATTAAATTAATCCGTTTTGTTTTTTTGCAGCAGTTAATGTATTTTGCATAAGCATTGCGATAGTCATGGGACCAACGCCACCGGGAACGGGTGTGATGGCTGAAGTTTTGTCCTTAACATTTTCAAAGTCAACATCACCACAAAGTTTGCCATCAACACGGTTAATACCAACGTCGATAACGACAGCACCGTCTTTAACCATATCAGCAGTAACGAAATTGGGTCTACCAACAGCAGCAACCAAAATGTCCGCATTTTTGCAAATTTCAGCCAAGTTTTTCGTTTTGGAATGGCAAATGGTAACTGTTCCGTTTTTGTGGAGAAGGAGCATATTCATAGGTTTGCCAACAATGTTTGAACGGCCGATAACAACGCAGTTTTTACCCGTAACATCAATGCCTTCATACTCAAGCATTTCCATTACACCTGCAGGTGTGCAGGGAAGGAAGTAGAAATCTCCAATCATAATCTTGCCCACATTAACAGGGTGGAAAGCATCCACGTCTTTTTCGGGGTCAATGGAGTTGATGATTAGTTTTTCGTCAAGATGTTTTGGAAGGGGTAACTGACATAAGATGCCGTTGATTTCGGGGTCGGTATTTAATTTTGAAATCAAATCTAAAAGTTCTTGCTCGGTGGTGTTTTCGGGCAAAGCATATTCGCGAGATATTATTCCCAAAGCTTCGCAGGCCTTTTTCTTGTTGGAAACGTATACCTTAGAAGCGGGGTCTTCACCAACGATAATTACTGCTAATCCAACCGTAATACCTTTTTGATTTAACTGTGTAACCTCAGCTTTAACGCGCTCTTTAACCGAGGCGGAAATGATTTTGCCATCAATGAGTTTATACATTTTCTTCTTCCTCCTCCTGATTTTCTTTGAAAAGGGAAATATATTCGCCTTTGTTTTGTCCTTTTTGGTTTTTTAATATAACAAAAAGTAAAATAGCGCAAATAATACAAATTATAAAAGATAAAAGTGAAGAAATTCTAATTCTGCCCCACATCAAACTATCGGTTCTTACAAGTTCCAAAAATGCTCTTTCATATCCGTACCAAATACCGTAAGATAGTAAAATTTGACCACTGAATTTTCTGTTTTTACTAATCTTATGTAGAACAAATACACCAATAAGACACCAAATTGATTCATATAAGAAGCAAGGATGAACAAGACCTTCAGAACCCATATAGCTAATGGTACGAGCGCTTTCCATACCCCACCAACTACTGCCGGTAAAGGTTCCAAACGCTTCTTGGTTAACAAAGTTTCCCCATCTTCCGATGCCTTGTCCGATAAGGAAGCCGATAGAGGCTAAATCTAAAACATCAAGTATATTGAGTTTAAAGATTTTACAAAATATACTTCCGCAAACAAAAGCTCCTATAATTGCACCGTAAATTGCAAGGCCTGAAAATCCGGATGAAGAAAAGCCAAAAAAGTCGGAAAAACTTGTTAATTTTTCACCATCGAAAATAAGATAATAACTTCTGGCGCAAAGGATTGCAACCGGAGCTGTGATTATAACAACATCAAGTAGTTTGTCAAGATTAATATTAAATCGTTTAGCGTTTTTATAAGCATAAAAAAGGGCTAAAGCAAAACCGATTGCAATTATAATTCCATACCAATAAATATCCCAATGCACTTTGCCCAAACGTATTGTAAACGCAATGGGTTCAAGTGTTAATTTTATTCCGAAAATTGTAACTTCCATAATTTCACCTGCTAATTTTTAGGATTAATAACTGATAAAACGGTGTTTTCAGTATCAAGACTTTTAAGCTTTCGACCAACTTCTTCTAGAGTAACCGATTTTAAATATTTAAGTTCATCAAAAAGACAAGTGTCGTTCATTGCACAGTCGGTAAGGTGCATTGCGATACTTTCCACATTATTGAAAAGTCGGATCGCTGAGCCGTACATACTGGCTCTGATGGCTGAAAATAACTTCTTATCAATGCCATCAATTTTAAGGCGCTCGATTTCTTGTTTGATTTCTTCGGCAACTGCCTTGGGGTCGGAGGATTCTCCTTCAAAAATCAATGCCGAATATCCATCGCCACAAAAGTGTTCACTGTCGAACTCGTCATTGATAAGGCCTTTATTAATAAGTTGTTTGTAAAGGGGAGAAGCATCACCTGCAACTATATTAAGAAGTAATGCCATAATGATTCGCTCTTTAACACTAAGGGAATTTTCCGAAAATTCATCCTTTAGGCCAAAACAAAACATGGGTTGAGCAACTTCTAATGATTGTTCGGTGTAATGTTTTACAACGCTATAAGGTTCTTCGGGTTTAATACGGATGATTTCTTTAGACACGGAAGGTTTAATACTTTTCTTTATTTGTTCCAAACAAGCATCAGCATCTACATTTCCTGCAATACAAATAAACATATTGGATGGATTGTAGAAGGTGTTATAACAATCAAAGAGAAGTTGATAATCAATTTTTGCAATAGACTCGACAGTACCTGCAATATCAATTCTAACAGGGTGATTGTGGTACATAGCCATTAGCATATTAAACATAACACGCCAACCGGGGCTGTCATCGTACATTCTGATTTCTTGACCGATTATTCCTTGCTCTTTTTCAACCGTTTCCTTGGTGAAATAAGGGGACTGAACAAAGGAAAGTAAAATATCCAAATTTTCATAAAATCTATCCGAACAAGAGAATAGATAACAAGTTTTATCAAAGGATGTAAAAGCATTGGCATAAGCGCCGGTTTTTGCGAATTTGGTGAAGGCATCGCCGTCTTCGCTTTCAAAAAGTTTGTGCTCTAAGAAATGGGCAATACCTTCGGGCACGGCAGTTTCTTTTCCATCCACATTAAAAATGGTGTCAATGGAGCCGTACTTTGTGCCGAAAAGGGCATAAGCCGATTTGTACTGGGGCTTTTCCAAAATAAAGATTTTAAGTCCGTTTTTTAATGTGGCTTTTACATAGGCTTCGCCAATTTCGTTTTCGAAAAATTCTTTTTTCATGTCGAGGCCTCCTTGGGTAAAAGTTTGTAAACGGTGTGTAGTTTAACGCCCTTTGCAGCACTTATTACATCTTCACGAGTGATTTTGCTGATTTTCTTTGCAATGTCCTCGGGCGAATAAAGTTTTTTGTTGTTAATTTTAATAGCGTACCATAAATCAATGGAATTTTGGCTGTCGTTATAAGAATTAAGAGAGTCGGTAATACTTTTAATTGATGACTCAAATTCAAAATCGGTAAATTTACCTTTTTTAACAATGCTTAATTGGTTTAAAATTTCCTTTTCGGCCTTTTCACAGTTTTGGGTTTCAACACCACTTTCAACTGTGATTAACCCCTTTTGTCTAATGGCTGAAGCCGAGCAATAGTAACATAAACTCATTTTTTCTCTGACGTTGGAGAAAAGTCTTGAATAAGGGCCACCACCAAAAATGTCGGTCATTACCATTACCGCAAGGGAAGTATCGTCATTTCCGTATATTTCGCTTGAAAAACCAAGACAAAGTTTGCCCTGAGCAACATCCATATTGTCAGTAATATTTTGTGGAGTTTTAATAGGAGTGGTGGGAGCCGACTCGGTGCATTTGGTTATATTCTTACGCTTGATTTGGCTAAAACGTTCGGTAATGTCTTCAAAGAAACCTTCAGGAATTTTTTTGCCCACAACCTGAATTCTGACAAATGCAGACTCAAGCATATTTTTCCAGGTTTTGTAAAGGCTTTCACCGGTGATGTTTTGAACATCCTCAATAGTACCACACTTGGGTAAACCGTAAGCCTCGTTTTTATACATTTCCTCGATTAAACGCTTTTTGGCAAAAACACGCTTTTCGCTGATTTCACCCTTAATATGTTCGATTGCTTTTCTTTTTTCACGTTCAAGGTCTTCAGCTGTGAAAACATTGTCAACTAAGTTGGGTTCGAAGATTAAATTAAGGAGCAGTTGACTTGCATTTTTGACAAGGGAGTCTTCATCAAAAGAAAATTTATCGTTAATAACCGAAATGGTCATTTTAAGTAGTTGATAATCGCCGTATTTTTCAGTGGTTGCATTAAGTCTTGCACCGTAAAGTTTGGCAAGTTTATAATTCAAACGAGAAAAATCAGGATATTTTTTACTGCATGAGGTAAGAATAAAGGGAAGTAATGCGTTACTTGCCACGGTATCCTTCTGAAGGGGTAAATAAAAGTTATAGGAAATAAGGGTAGTGTTAAAACGGCTGTTTTTAATAAACAAGCCTTCAACACCACGACTTAATTTTAAAATCTCAAGAGACATAGGTTTTTTCCTTTCAGCAAAATACTTAAAGTTATTATAACATATTTAACAGTAAATTTACAACTAATATTTAAAAGTATGATAAAATGTTTTTAAAGAGGTGAGAAATATGAAAAAACGAGGACTTCCAATACCTACACGCATTATTATTTCGGGAATACTTTTGCTTATTCAGTTAGTATTTATAACGGTGGTAATTTATGACTATACAGTCGCCTCAACAACGGCTTATGCCATTTCGGCAATTATTGGTATTTTGACCGTTATTGCAATTATAAACGGTAAAGGAAATCCTGACCATAAAATTTCCTGGATTGTTTTTATTTTGCTTTTCCCTATATTTGGAATAACTGTTTTTCTTCTTTGGGGTGGAGGAAGGATTTTACCGTCCATTAAAAGAAGAATGATTGCATCTGAAAGTAGATATAAGGCTTATTTGAAAGAAAATGAAGAAGTTTTGGAATCTTTGAAATATAACGATTTGTTACATTCCAGACAGGCTGAATACTTAATCCGCGAGAGTGGATATCCAGTTTATAATAATACATCCAGTGAATATATTTCGCCCGTTGACCGATTATTCCCAAGAATGTTAGAAGAACTCCGAAAGGCCAAAAAATATATTTTTATGGAATTTTACATTTTGGCTGAAGGTGAAATGTGGGATGAAATTCATAAAATACTAAAAGAGAAGGCTAATGACGGGTTAGAGGTTAAGATAATATTTGATGATTTCGGTGCCATTAAACGCCAGGAAAAGGAGTTTGTTAAAAAACTTAAACAAGAAAAAATCAAGGTTGCAGTTTTTAACCCTATAAATCCTTTTATAAATATTTTTCTGAACAATCGTAACCATCGAAAGATTGTTGTGATAGATGGTAAAACTGCTATTACAGGTGGTTTTAACATTGGTGATGAATATATAAATCAGTGGGAGCGATTTGGTCATTGGATGGATTGTGGCCTTGTTTTAAAAGGAGATGCAGTTAAAAGTTTTGTAAGCTTGTTCTGCACAATGTGGGAGTTTACCACAAGAAAGCCCTTAATTATGGAAAATTATATCGCCGATTGCAAAATTGAGAGTGATGGCTTTGTTATTCCTTATGCCGACGGACCGACAAGTGACAGTAATCCGGCCGAAGGCATTTACGAGCAAATACTTAACACTGCACAAAGATATGTTTATATCACTACTCCGTATTTAATTATTGATAATGCCATGAAAAATAACTTGAAGATGGCGGCAAAGTCGGGTATTGATATAAG
>JAZSPH010000022.1:0-9797 GCA_045537355.1 Acutalibacteraceae bacterium | reverse complement strand
CAAATATTTAGGTGAAATTCACTTAATGCTTAAAGAAAAGTTTGGGTTGCCTGAATATTATGGCGAAAATTGGGACGCTCTTTGGGATTGTCTCAGATATTTATTTGATGATGAAAAATATATTGTTGAAGTGCACAATTTAGATTCATTAGATGGAAAGTTGCGAGAAGAGTGCAAAATCATGTTAAGAGTATTTGATAGAGTGAGTTCTATAGAAAGCAATTTTACGTATAAAATTATATGATAAAATTAGCTTTTAAATGTTGCGTGGGTTCAAATCCATCCGTATAATTAGACAAAAACATCTTTTTTGTAGTGTCTTGACAAAAAATCCAAGTCTTCGGACTTGGATTTTTTTATCAATTGCGAAAGCAATGGCATATCATCAACAATAGCGTTGCTATCGTTGTATCTCATTAGTCCGAGGACTGTATATCATCACGCGACAGCGTGTATGGCACCACCGAAGGTGTATCTCTTCGGCTTAATTACACTCACACCTGTGATGTGATTTAATGTGTAACGCTTCAAATCCATAAGTCAAAAATTCAGAGGACATCGAACCTGTGCACCCGTATCAATAAATAATGAATAATTGATTTAATCTCTCGTTTCTGATATAATATTTAAAAGGGTGGTGCTTTAAATGAAAAAGTTAGTTGTTTTTTTGCTTGTGGCAGTGGTTTTAACCTTGTCGGGTTGTTCAAAAGGAGAAAATAAACTTTACAGACTCAAAGGTAAATATGAGACTAATGAAAATTTACAAATTATTGCTCACAGAGAATATAGTCTGGAAGATAAGCAATTAAATTATTATATAACATACCTCGGTGATGAAGAGGGAAGCGTTGCTGCCGACCATAACTGTTTTGAACTTCACAAATTAGTGGACGGAAAATGGAAGCGAGTTGGCACCAAGGTAAACCAAGAGTGGAACGATATGGCTTTGGTTATGGAGCCCCACCAAATTGATGAGAGAAAAATTGTATTAAATGATTATTTCTATTTGCCTTTAGAAGCAGGTGAATACCGAATAGCAGTTGGAACATATCTTTCCAATACCTTTACAATTTCTTAAAATGAAACGAAAAAAGAACCAACCGAAAAGGTTGGTTCTTTTAATTTTATTCGGTTCTAAGGGCTGTAACGGGGTCTTTTTTGGCGGCGATTTTTGATGGGATTAAACCTGCGATAAAGGTTAGCGCCATACTGATAATAACAAGAACAACACCACCGTTTAAGGGAAGGGCAGCCAAACCACCGATATCTGTCAGCATCTTGATTACGGCGTTAATGGGTATTAACAATAGCAAGGTTATGCCAATTCCCAGGGCACCTGCCACAAAACCTACTATTAAGGTTTCGGCATTGAATACACGGGAAATATCCTTTTTGGAAGCGCCCATTGCACGTAAAATACCGATTTCTTTTGTTCTTTCCAAAACCGAAATGTAGGTGATAATACCTATCATAATGGAAGAAACGATAAGAGAAATACTAACGAAAGCAATTAAAATATAACTAATTGCATTGATTATAGTTGTAACCGAGGACATCATAAGTCCGATATAGTCGGTGTAGGTGATTTCTTCGTTTTCTTCAGCCGACTCGTTATATTCGTTTATAAGTCGAGAAATTTCTTCTTTTGCTTCAAAATCTTTGGGGTAAATATTTATAGCAACAGGTTTCTTAAGGTCGGAAACGCCCATAAGTTTAAGGTTGCCTTCATAGGTTGCATCTTTGCTTTGCGCTTTCATTGAATCAACAAAAAGTTTGGTGATTTCCTCTTCGGTTTTGCCCTGTTGTTTCATACCTTCAATATAACCCATATACTGGGCTTGTTGTTCGGTGGGAAGGGTGGAAATATAAGCTAAAACCTGAGGATAGGTCATATCGTCGTAATTGTTTTCGAAAGGATGACCGGTGAAAACGTTGATTTCTTCGTTTTTCTTTTGCGCTTTAACAATTTCGCTCTTGTTAACCTTGGTGATAAGTTCTTCCATAAGTTCCTTTTTGTAACCCACAAAACCACTTGTTTGCTCGTTGATGGATTCTTCGGAAGGTCTTAAAATTCCCACAACCTTGATTTTTTGGGCATTTTCAAGTTGGGAGTTGATAAATAAAGTATCTTCGGTTTTATCAATCCAAATGGGATTTTCGCTGTCTTGGTCGCTTTCTTGAAAATAATCGCTATTTAAAAGCAACTTAAACTCCAAATCGAGGATTTGGTCATAGGTGTAAGAAACCTTTTCGGTGGCTTCAATTTTTTCACCCTTTTGAGCTTTTTCCATCATTTCTTCAAGTTCGGAAGAATCTTTAAGACCTAATGAATAAAGAGTGTAGTCGCTGATTTGGTTGTTACGGTTTACAACAATAACAACCTCGTTGTACTTTTCGGGAAGTTTACCTGCAACCACTTCGTATTGGTTGTTTAGAAGTTCATCGTTGCTTGTGAGTTGATGCCAAACTTCGGAGTTGGACATCATATAACTCGAACCCATTGTGGTATCATTGGTGTCAATATTACTACCTAAACTAGCCATAATCTTATTGAAAACTTGGTTGGGGTTAATGTGTTCACCATCAATACTATAAATGTTAAGGTCGGTGGCATAGGAATATTGAATATCACTTATATATTCCTTGATTTCTTCGCTTTTATCTAAATATTCCTTAAATGCTTTTAGGTTATTAACCGAAATGCCGTTTACCATTGTGGTCATCATTTCGGTCATGATATTGTTGGAATAAATCTTATCGGGTACTTTTTCTTCGGTGTCTTCAACCTCGCCCATAAGGTCATCGGCAAGGCCTGACATATCCATTCCTGCTTCCTCGATGGTTAAGGGATAGCTGGAAAGGGTTTCTTCTTCAACACGGTTGATGTAAGCATTAACACCGTTAGACAAGGAAAGAATAAGGGCAATGCCGATAATTCCTATGGACCCCGCAAATGATGTTAAGAAGGTACGAGCCTTTTTGGTCATTAGGTTGTTTAGTGAAAGAGAAAGAGCAGTAAAGAAGGACATTGAAGGCTTCTTTTGGGACTTTTTCTTTTCGTTTTTATCTTCATCTTCGGATGAATAGGGGGCTGTGTCCGAAATAACCTCGCCATCTAAAAGTCGAATAATTCGGGTGGAATATTCATCGGCAAGTTCGGGGTTATGGGTAACCATAACTACGAGTCGGTCTTTGGCAATCTCTTTTAAAAGATTCATAATTTGAACCGATGTTTCGCTGTCTAAAGCACCTGTAGGTTCATCGGCGAGAAGAATGTCGGGGTTGTTAACAAGGGCACGGGCAATAGCAACTCTTTGCATTTGTCCGCCTGACATTTGGTTTGGTTTCTTATTAATTTGGTCACCAAGGCCTACCTTTTCTAATGCTTGGGTGGCACGTTTTTTTCGCTCGGATTTAGAAACACCGGATAGGGTGAGTGCTAACTCTACATTAGCAAGTACGGTTTGGTGGGGAATAAGGTTATAACTTTGGAAAATAAAACCAATGGTGTGGTTACGATAGGTGTCCCAATCACTATCACGATAAAGTTTTGTGCTTTTTCCATTGATTATAAGGTCGCCGTCTGAATATCGGTCAAGACCTCCGATGATATTTAAAAGGGTTGTTTTTCCACAACCGGATTGACCGAGAATGGCAACAAACTCATTATTGCGAAATTCAATGTCAACACCTTTGAGGGCAGGCACCGGAGTATCACCCAAATAATAATCCTTTTTGATTCCTACTAATTTAAGCATTTAATCAAATCCTTTCAATATGTATTTTACTATATTTTTCCGAAAAAATATATATAAATTATTAATTTTTGTAAATAAAAGGTAAAAATTATTGAAATAGTGGTACTTAAGTGTTAAAATAACATATAATTAAGAGAATTTTTATAAGGGGGAGTATGTGTGCTTGAGAAAATCTTTAAGAACATGACTGTGATTATGTCACTTTTGTTAGCCGTATGTATCGTAATCACTGTTTGTTGCATACCCTCTGCTAAATATGTTGAAGATTTTATTGATATTTTTGGCTCAAAAGCTATTGCCGAAAATATTAAAAATATGGAAATGAATATGACCTCGGTGGTTTACGCTAAGAATTACGATGGAGAATGGGAAGAATATCACCGAATTCACGGCGAGGAAAATCGCCTTTGGGTTAGCATTGATAAAATGCCAAAACATCTGATAGATGCGTTTATTGCCATTGAGGACGAAACTTTTTACGATCATTCGGGTATAAACTGGAAGCGTACCTTTGGCGCTATCGGAAATATGCTCTTCAAATTTGATGATACTGAGTTTGGTGGGTCGACCATTACACAACAACTTATCAAAAATGTTACGGGCGATAAAGGTCATAACGCCACAAGAAAAATCAGAGAAATTGTTCGCGCTCTCATAATCGATAAGAGACTTACTAAAAAACAAGTTTTGGAAGCATATTTGAATACTATTGCTTTGGGCAATGGCATTTGTGGAGTTCAGGTTGCCGCTAACTATTATTTCAACAAGGACGTCAATGAACTTGATGTTTTGGAAAGTGCAACCATTGCTGCTATAACTAAAAATCCTTCAAAATATAATCCTGTTACCGGTATGAAGGAGAATAAAAAACGCCGTAACCTGGTTCTCGAAAAAATGAGGGAAAATAACCTCATAAGTGTTGATGGATTATTAGAAGTTTACGATGAAGATATTGAACTTGATGTTACCCAAAAAGAAAACTTAGATCCTGAGATTAATGATTATTTTATCGATACTCTTATACAGGACCTTACAGAAGATTTGATGGAAGAATATGACTATTCTGAGGCTATGGCTTCAACCATGATTTATAATGGTGGTCTTAAAATTTACGCTACTGTAAATGTCGATGTACAAGAGAAGATGGAAACGGTATACGAAAATGTGGACCGATATTTCTATTTAAAGGGTAAAAATCTGCAGGGCGAAAAGGTACATGCCCAGTCGGGTATGACCATAATGAATTATACCGGTGGTATTGTTGGTATTGTTGGTGGAGCAGGAGAGAAAACCGTTAACCGTGGTCTTAATCGTGCTCACAATATTCCTCAACAACCCGGCTCCACAATGAAACCAATCGGTGTTTATGCCTTGGCTGTAGAAAACAACCTAATTCACTACTCTTCTAAGGTTATTGACGAGCCCATACCCCATTACACGCCTGACGGAAAGCCCGGACCTAAAGAGTGGTATGGCGAGTATAGAGGTCTTATGACGGTGGATTATGCCGTAAGAAAATCTGCCAATACAATACCGGTTATTCTTTTACAAAAATTGGGAGTAAAAGAGTCTTATAATTTCTTGACCAAAAAGTTGGGCCTTAAACATTTAACCAAGGAAGATGAAAATCTTTCTTCATTGGCCTTAGGTGGCTGTGTTTACGGTATGACACCAACCGAGTCTGCTGCGGCATATGCCGTTTTTGGAAATGGTGGTCTTTATTACGAACCTACCACATATACCAAGGTCAAGAATGTTGAAGGAGACACTGTGCTTAAATACAAAGCAAAAGGAAAACAGGTTATTAGCGAAGAAACTGCTACCATTATGAACCGACTTTTGCAGGGTGTTGTTTACGGAAGTGAAGGTACAGGTGGTTCCATCGCAGGATACAGCGGTATGAAGGCTTATGCTAAAACGGGTACTTCCAGTGAGTCAAATGACCTTTGGATGGTAGCCGGTACGCCTTATTATGTGGGCTCGGTTTGGTATGGCTTTGATTTACGTCAAACCATACACAGCACCTCGGCTGCAGCTGTTATTTGGCGAGATGTTATGCGTGAGGTTCACAGACCTCTTAAGTATAAGAATTTCACTTACAGTGAAAATGTTGTTATGTTGGGTTCGGGTTATTACAAGAGAGGTTTGTATCCCGATAACCTAACACTTTACACCGGAGAAACAAGTTCAGGGGAGGGCACTGAATCCGGAACTTCCTCAGCAGTAACTCCGGGCAGCTCTTCTGTTACACAAAATGGAGCAATTGTACCACCCGGACAAAATGTGTCTGGTGTTGCGAGTACGATAACATCTTCTCAAAGCAGTCAAGTACAAAGTAATGTGGCTTCAAAAAATCCGAGTGTTACTTCACCGAGTTCAACCACATCGGTCAATTCGGTTGCATCGGCGTCGTCATCTTCTTCGGTGAATTCGGTTGCATCTGTTTCTTCCTCTTCTTCGGTTAATTCGGTAACTTCGGTTGATGCGGTTGCTTCGACCGATTCGGTGGCTTCAGTCGATTCGGTTGTTTCGGAGAATTTGGATGAGCCTTCTGATGAGTCGAGTGAATTACAAGAAGATTTTTCTGAACAACAAGAACAGGAAGAGTCATCGGTTTTGTCTGATGATGCAAATATAAGAACAGAATAATAAATAAAAAAATCGGTCCTTTAAGGACCGATTTATTTTTTGCGAAAAAAGGCAATAAACTATTGAAAAAACAAGGCTTTTATGGTATTATTTAATAGAATATATATTTAGGGGTGAACTTGATGCCAAACAGCCAACCCATAGGTGTTTTTGATTCCGGATTAGGTGGTTTAACGGTTGTAAAAGAACTAAATCTTTTGCTCCCTTTTGAAGATATAATTTATTTTGGTGATACAGGTCGTGTGCCTTACGGTAATCGAAGTATCGAAACCATAAAACGCTATGCCAAAGAAGATGAAGATTTTCTTTTAAATCAAGATGTAAAGGCAATTATTGCTGCTTGTGGAACGGTATCTTCGGTTGCAGGGGATGTTTCGGATAAACTTACAATACCATTCTTTGAGGTTGTTTCCCACGCTTCGAAAATGGCTTGTGAAACCACAAAAAACAAAAAAATAGGCGTTATTGGTACTGCTGCTACCATAAAGAGTGGCAAACATAAGGAATATATTTTGAAAAATTTGCCCGATGCTAAGGTGGTTTGTCAAAGTTGCCCACTTTTCGTTCCCTTGGTTGAAGAGGGTTGGTATTCGGCTGATGACGTGGTAGTTCGCGAAACTATCAAAAGATATTTGGAGCCTATGATAGAAGAGGGTGTGGATACGCTTATTTTGGGTTGTACCCACTATCCAATACTTGAAAAGGCTATTTCGGCAGTGCTTGGTGATGGCGTTAAACTTATTAATGCGGGAACTGCCACTGCACAGGCTGTTTTGGAGTTTTTAAAAGAAAAGAATATGCTTAAAGGCGAAGGAAAGGGTAACTTGGAATTTTTTGTAAGCGATAAAGCCGACTCTTTCAGACGCCAAGCATCAATTCTTTTGGGAAAAGAAATTGACGACAGTAAGGTGAAAACGGTAAGTTTATGATAAAAAATGTTATGATTACCGTTAAGGGTGTTCAGGGTATTGATAATGAAAAAGATACGGTTGAACTTACTACTGAAGGTAAATTTGGTAAAAAAGATGGTAAATATTTTATCTCTTACGAAGAAGGCCAACTGATGGAGTCGGCTTCGGCCAAGACAAATATATACATCAATTCTTCAAAATCTTTGATATTAACCCGAAAGGGAGATATAAACAGCCGTTTGGAAATTGAGGAGAATTTGCGAAAAACCTGTTTCTATTCCACCCCTATTGGTGAACTTAATATGGGGATTTACGGCGAAAAGGTTGAAATTAATTTAAATGAAAACGGCGGAAGTGTAAGTTTGGTTTATACCATTGATTCCGACTTAAAACTTCTAAGCCGTAATGAAGTAGAAATTACAGTTAAAGAGGTATAAGAATGTCAGTTATAGTAGATGTATCAAAAGAACAAATCAAAAATTTAATTTTGGCTGCAGCCGAAACTGCAGTGAAAAATGGTGAGTTTGAAAGGGCAGAGCTTCCCGATTTTACCATTGAAATTCCTGCAAATCGTGATCACGGTGATTATGCAGTTAACGCAGCAATGGTTTGGGCAAGAGCTTTTAGAAAAGCACCAAGACAAATTGCCGAGATATTGGTAAAAAATATCAATACCGAAAATACCTACATTAAGGGTTGCGAAATTGCAGGTCCCGGATTTATTAACTTCTTCTTGGAAGATACCTATTACGCTGACATTGTGACTGATGTTTTAGATAAGAAGGAAAATTACGGTAAAAGTGATTTCGGTCAGGGTAAGAAAGTGTTGGTTGAATTCGTTTCGGCTAACCCCACAGGACCTATGCATATCGGTAATGCTCGTGGTGGTGCTTTGGGTGACTGTTTGGCTGCTGTTATGGAGTCGGCAGGTTATTATACCGAGCGTGAATTTTACATCAACGATGCAGGTAATCAAATAAACAAGTTTGGACTTTCACTTGATTTAAGATATTTGCAATTATATACCGAAGGCGTAGAAATGCCCGAAGATTCTTACCATGGTGAGGATATCATTAATCATGCCAAGGCTTTTGCTGAAATTCATGGTGACAGTTATGTTGCTAAGCGTGAAGAGGAAAGAAGAAAGGCTTTGGTTGAGTTTGCACTTCCCAAAAACATAGAGGGTTTAAAAACCGACCTTGCAAAATATAGAATTACCTATAATACTTGGTTTAAGGAAAGCACTTTGCACAACAATGGAGAAACTGCAAAGATAATTGAACTTTTAAAACAAAGTGGTTATACCTATGAAACCGAAGGCGCTCTTTGGTTTAAGGCTACCGAGTTTGGTTGCGACAAAGACTTTGTTCTTGTTCGTGCAAATGGCGTTCCAACCTATGTTGTTCCCGATATTGCTTATCACTACAACAAGTTAGTTACTCGTGGATTTGACAAGGCTATTGATATTTTAGGTGCTGACCACCATGGTTATGTACCCCGTTTGAAGGGTGCTCTTACTGCTTTGGGCGTTGATGCTGACAAGTTAGATGTTGTTTTAATGCAAATGGTAAGACTTGTTCGTGACGGTGAGGTTATTAAGGCTTCCAAGCGTTCGGGTAAGGCGATTACATTGGTTACTTTGCTTGATGAAGTTCCTATTGATGCTGCAAGATTTTTCTTTAATTTGCGTGAGCCTAACAGCCATTTTGACTTTGACCTTGACTTGGCTGTTAATGAGTCAAACAGCAACCCTGTTTACTATGTTCAATATGCTTATGCCAGAATTTGCAGTATTATAAGAAACCTTGAAAGTGAAGGTATTGCTTTTAGAGAGTGCACAAGAGATGAACTTGTTAAACTCACTGCTTCGGAAGAAAAGGAACTTATAATTCATATTGCAGGTCTTACAAATGAAATTATTGCTTCGGCCAAGGCTTATGACCCTGCAAAGATTACTCACTATGTTGAAGATTTGGCGACCAAGTTCCATAAGTTCTACTCTGCTTGTAGAGTTAAGGGTGAGGATGAAGGCCTTATGATGGCAAGACTAAATCTTTGCAAAGCCACTGCAGTTGTAATTAAAAATGTACTCGATTTACTTAAAATCGATGCGCCTGAAAAGATGTAAAGGATGTTTGAAATGGGAAATTCAAGTCTTAATCTTACAATGATAATGGACCTTTATGAACTCACTATGGCAAATGGTGTGTTCGGTAGTGATATGAAGGATACCATAACATATTTTGATATGTTCTTCCGCCGTGTGCCCGATAAGGGTGGTTATGCCATTATGGCAGGATTGGAACAACTTATTGAATATATGAACAATTTAAAATTCACCGAGGAGGATATTGAGTATTTAACCTCATTAAACCTCTTTAGACCTGAATTTATTGATTATTTGAGGGACTTTAAATTTACTTGTGATGTTTGGGCTGTTCCTGAGGGTACCGTTATATTCCCACACGAGCCCATCGTT
>JAZSPH010000068.1:0-10673 GCA_045537355.1 Acutalibacteraceae bacterium | reverse complement strand
TTTAAAAAATTATACAAATTGCACAAAATATACAATAAAAATAGTGTTAGATACTACTTGAAAAATGGTTTGGAATAATGTAGTATAATAAAGTAATAATATAATTATATTATAATTCGGAGGTAGAATTATGCAAAAATATACTGCAACGGCTTTGGCTTCTATGATTGAAAAGAAGCTTTCTCACAATTTCGGCGTTGCTCCTGCACAAGCTTCAGATGAACTTTTTTACAAAGCTTGTGTTTTGGTATTGCTCGAAATAATGAATGAGCGACGCGCTGAATTTAAAAAGGCAACAGGTGAACAAGAGGCAAAAACCGTTTACTATTTAAGTATGGAATTCCTTATGGGTCGTTCCTTAAAGAACAATCTCTTTAACTTGGACCTTACCGATACAATGAGCAAAGCCTTGGCTAAGTTTAAGGTTAAACTTGATAAATTATACGATTTCGAACCCGATGCTGGTCTTGGTAATGGCGGTCTTGGCCGTCTTGCTGCTTGTTTCCTTGATGGTCTTTCAACCGGTGGTTATCCTGCAATGGGTTACTGTATTCGTTACGAACTCGGTATTTTCCGTCAAAAAATTGTTGATGGTTGGCAAACCGAGATGCCTGATTTTTGGCTTCCCGGTGGAGGAGTGTGGCTCCAAGCTAAACCTGCTTTAGGAGTTGACGTAAATTTTGACGGTAGAATTGACGAGTGGTGGGATGGTAGTTATCACCACATTGAGCACAAGGATTACCAAACTGTTCGTGCTGTACCATACGATCTTTGCGTTGCAGGTAAAGATGGCAAGACCGTAAACGTGCTTCGTCTTTGGAGCGCTGAGTGCCAAGATTTCGATATGCGTGCATTTAATCAAGGTGATTATGTTAAGGCGTTAGAGCAAAGAGCAATGTGCGAAACCATCTCTAAGGTTTTATATCCCGAAGACAACCACATTGAGGGTAAATCTTTAAGACTTCGCCAACAATACTTCTTGGTATCAGCATCCATTCAAGATATTTTAAGAAGACATTTAAGTCAGTATAACACCCTTGAAAACCTTGCTGAAAAGGTTGCTATTCACATTAACGATACCCATCCAACACTTTCTATTCCTGAACTTATGCGTTTGCTCTTGGATGAATGTGGTTACACTTGGGATGATGCTTGGAATATCGTTAAGAAGACAGTGGCGTACACTAACCATACAATTATGTCGGAAGCCTTGGAGTGTTGGCCTGAGCATTTGATTAGAGAAAGAATTCCAAGAATTTATCAAATCATTAAAGAAATCGACCGTAGATACCGCGAAGAAGTAATGCAAAAAACCGGTGACTTCGGTTTGGTTGAGCGCACTGCTATCATTAGTGGTGGTATGGTTAAGATGGCTAACCTTTGTGTTGCTACTTGCCACACTGTTAACGGCGTTTCAAAACTTCACAGTAAGATTTTGGTTGATGAATTATTCAAGGATTATGTTCAACTTACTCCTGAAAAATTCACCAATGTTACCAATGGTATTGCTCACAGAAGATGGCTTTGCCAATCAAACCCTGAACTTACCAAATATTTAACCGAACTTATCGGTGATGGTTTTATTAAGGATGCTTCTGAGCTTGAAAAACTTATGGCATTTGAGAACGATAAGACCGTTTTGGATCGTTTGGCTGAAATTAAACACGGCAACAAGGTTAGATTTTCTAACTATCTTAAAGAGAATACCGGTGTTGCTCTTGACCCTGACTCTATCTTTGATATGCAGGTTAAGAGATTGCACGAGTATAAGCGTCAACACTTAAACGCTTTAAATATCATTTCCGATTATCTCTTTATTAAGGCTAATCCTAATGCTGACTTCAAACCTAAAACCTATATCTTTGGTGCTAAAGCTGCTCCCGGATATCTATTTGCAAAAGAGATTATCCAAATGATTTACAAACTTTCGGTTACCATTGCAAACGACCCTGCTGTTAAGGATAAGTTAAAGGTTGTATTCTTGGAAGACTACCGTGTAACAATGGCTGAACTTATGATTCCAAGTGCTGATATCAGCGAACAAATCTCCTTGGCATCAACCGAGGCTAGTGGTACCGGTAATATGAAACTTATGATGAACGGTGCTATCACTTTGGGTACCGAAGACGGTGCAAACGTTGAAATTCATAAGGCTGTTGGTGATGATAATATTATTATCTTCGGTTTGCAAACTCCCGAAGTATTATCTCTCCAAAAACATGGATATTCTCCAATTCCTTATTACAATAATAATCCCGAGTTGCGTGAAGCACTCGATTTTATTGGTAAGGGAATTGCAGGTCAAAACTTCGAGAATATTTATAACACACTTAAAAATAATGATAGATATATGGCTTTGGCTGATTTCTCTGATTATCGTAGGGCGCAACAAAAAGCTACCGAACTTTATAAAAATAGCGATGTTTGGAACAAAATGTCCTTAAATAATATTGCTAAATCGGGAATTTTTGCCGCTGACCGTTCAATTGCTGATTATGCAAATAACATTTGGAACGCAAAGCCTGTTGAGTAAATTATGAATTATTATCCTTTTGATTCGCGAGACAATTTATATCGTAACAAATTAGGAAGCATAGCCGAGGGGGAAACCCTTCGGCTTAGCCTATTGTTGCATAAAGACGCTTGTGTTTACGATGCTTTTCTTCAAATTCGTGAAGATAGCGAGGAGAATGTTCAAGATGTTCGCTTAATTGCCGGTGAATGGCTTGAGGATTACCGTTATTATACCTGTGAAATCACTTTAAGCGAAGGCTTATATTGGTATTCCTTCAGATATACAAGCGCTCACGGTGAATTTAAGGTAACAAAAACAGGGGAGAGTCTCGGTTGTGTGACGGCCGATGGCTCAAACTGGCAACAAACGGTGTATTCGGCCGATTTTAAAACTCCCGATTGGTTAAACGGTGGTATTATTTATCAAATTTTCCCCGACCGTTTTTATAATTCGGGCAGCGAAAAATCCGGCGTACCCGATGACCGTTTTTTAACTGATAACTGGTACGCTCAACCCGAGTTTCGCCAACCAAAAGATAAAAAGCGAATGTGCAACGATTATTATGGTGGCGACCTTAAGGGTATTGAGGAAAAGTTGCCATATTTAAAGGATTTGGGTGTTTCTTGTATCTACTTAAATCCCATTTTCGAGGCTCACTCTAATCATCGTTATAATACTGCTGATTATCTTAAAATTGACCCTCTTTTGGGTAATGAGAAAGACCTTGAAAATCTTGTGAAATCAGCTAAAAAATTGGGCATTGAGATTATTTTAGATGGTGTTTTCTCCCACACGGGAGATGATAGTATCTATTTTAACAAATATAATAGATACGACAGCGTAGGTGCTTACAACTCTAAATCTTCGACCTATTACAGTTGGTTTAAGTTCTCTGAGTATCCTGATAAATATTCAGCTTGGTGGGGAATTGATACATTGCCCGAAACCGAAGAAGATGACCTTTCTTTCTCCAATTTCATAACCGGTGAAAACGGCGTTATTAAGTATTGGTTAGATAAGGGCGTTAAAGGTTTTAGACTTGATGTTGCCGATGAACTTCCCGATGGTATTTTAGATAAAATTCGTATGGCTGTTAAGCGTGATAGCAACGATAATTATCTCCTTGGGGAAGTTTGGGAAGATGCAAGTAATAAGATTAGTTACGGAAGTCGCCGTCGTTTCTTGCGTGGTCGACAACTTGACTCGGTAATGAATTATCCCTTTGCAAATGCTATAATTGACTTTGTTAAGGGTGGAAATGGTGCTAATCTCGTTAATACAGTTTTGTCAATTTTGGAAAACTATCCAAAACCTGCAATAAAGGTACTAATGAACCATATTGGCACCCACGATACTGCTCGTGTTTTAACCATGCTAGGTTGTGATTATATTCCAACAACCCGTGAAGAACAGTCGAGATTTTCATTATCGGAAGACAAGAAATCAAAGGCAATTGAACTTTTAAAACTTGCAGTTGTTTTGCAATACACTTTACCCGGTGTACCATCAATTTTTTATGGTGATGAAGCAGGTATGGAAGGCTTTGGCGACCCGTTCTGCCGTGCCGGATATCCTTGGGGTAAAGAAAATGCTGAAATTTTAGAATTTTATAAGAAAATGGGTAAAATTCGCCGCGAAAACCCGGCTTTTAAGGAGGGTGAATTTACTCCTGTTTACTGTGACAACGAAACTGTTTGTTATTTAAGAACTAACGGCAAAAATCAAGTTTTAATCGCAGTAAATCGCAGTGAAAATGAGAAGGAAATCACCATACCCGAATTTTTTGGTGGTTTAATTAAACTTAAATCAAAATCTTATGAAATAATCACAAAATAAAAAGCACCCAAATGGGTGCTTTTTTTAATTTCCTGTTCGAGTCTCTAAACAAAAAAAATACAGCCCAGTCAAAAAGACTGGACTGTATTTTGGCGGAGTAGGAGAGACTCGAACTCTCGCGCCGGGGTTTAGCCGACCTACGCCCTTAGCAGGGGCGCCTCGTCACCAACTTGAGTACTACTCCATGTTCGTAAACGGTTTTAAAAAATATGGCGGAGAGGAAGGGATTCGAACCCTTGTGGGGTTTCCCCCAAACGGTTTTCAAGACCGCCTCGTTATGACCACTTCGATACCTCTCCGAATGTCCATAATATATTATCATAACAACAGTTAAAAGTCAATAGAAAATTTAATATTTTTCAATAAAAAACAACAGCTCGTTATTATACGAGCTGTTTTGGATTTTTAAAGTAAAATACAAACTAAACCATTGCATCCTTCGTTTATTACACGCTCCACAGTTTCTTGAACTCGCATTCGAGCATCAATGGGCATACGGGCAAGTTTTGTGTGTAATCCTTCGTTGACAAGGTCGTGGAGTGATTTGCCGAAAATGTTGGAATCCCAAATTTTTACAGGGTCTTCTTCAAATCCACTTAACAAATACATCACCAGGTCTTCGGATTGTTTTTCACTGCCAACAATTGGACTGACTTCGGTGGTTATATTTGCTTTCATAAGGTGTATTGATGGTGCCGATGCTCGAAGTTTTACACCATAACGACCGCCTTGTTTTACAATTTCGGGTTCTTCAAGTTTGAGTTCATCAATATCAGGCATTATAATTCCGTAACCGGTGGCCTCAACCTCTTCTAATGCATCTTTGACACGAGAATAATCTTTTTTCATTGATGCTAAGGAAGAGATGTTTTCCATTAGTTCTTGTTCATCGTTAATTTGAAGACCTGTGGTTTCGCAAAGAACTTTATAAAAGAGGGAACTTTTAGTATGAAGTTCGATTTTTGCAACACCTTGACCTAAATCAAGATTGTTGACCGATGCTAAAGTAATGTTTTCCTGATTTTTAAAAGCTTTAACGAAACCGTCGATATCTCTTAATATCTTAACTTTTTCAGAGACCGTTTTTATTTTTTGGGTTATATCACTTCTAAGCCAATGATTTAATGGTAAGGAGTTTATCCATCTGGGATATGTAACACAAATTTCTTTAATGGGAAATTCATATAAAATATGCGCCAAAATTTCCTTAATGGAGTCATTATTTAATTCTAAACAATTAACAGGTAAAACTGTTACTGAATATTTTTCGCTCAATTGCTTTGCTGTTTCTTTGGCTTCCTCGGACGCTGGATACATACAATTTAGAAGCATTAAAAAGGGTTTATTAATGGCTTTTAATTCACAAATCACTCTTTCTTCGACTTCGGCATATTCCTCACGGGGAATATCACTAATACTGCCGTCGGTTGTTATTACAAGTCCAATGGTCGAGTGTTCGGTTATAACCTTTCGAGTACCGATTTCAGCAGCCATATTAAAGGGGACGGGTTCTTCGAACCAAGGGGTCATTACCATTCTCGGTTCATCGCCTTCTATATAACCCAATGCGCTTGGCACAATATAACCAACACAGTCAATTAAACGCACATTAAAGGATGCATTGTCATCAACCGTGATTTGCGCTCCTTTTTCGGGGATAAATTTAGGCTCGGTTGTCATTATGGTTCTGCCTGAAGAAGATTGGGGAAGTTCATCGTTTGCCCGTTCTTTTAAATAATCTTCCGATATGTTGGGTAAAACAAGCTTATCCATAAATTGTTTAATAAAGGTGGATTTACCTGTTCTGACAGGACCCACAACCCCTAAATAAATGTCGCCACCTGTTCGCTCGGCAATATCTTTATAAATACTTGAATTTGTCATTTTTCATCACCGTTTCCTTTTTAACCTTTCTTTTAAATGGTATGAAGTCAGGTCTCCATTTATGACTCACCATTGTTTAAATTTAGAATATCTTAATAATGGTGATATGCTATGTATAAATTAAGTGAACTTAAAATCGGTCAAAAGGCAAGGGTGGAGAAGGTTTTAGCCGACGGGAAACTTCGTCGCCGTTTTATAGATATTGGTATAATTGAAGGAACCGAAATTAAATGCATAACAATCAGTCCCCAAGGTAATCCCAAAGCATTTTTAATAAGAGGCGCACTTTTTGCTATCAGAAATGAGGACAGTGCTTTAATAAAGGTGGGTGAAGTTTGTGGCTGATATAACCGTAGCAATTGCAGGTAATCCAAATGTGGGTAAAAGCACTATTTTCAACGCTTTAACAGGTCTTAAACAACACACGGGCAACTGGGCAGGAAAAACCGTTGGAAACGCTCAAGGCTATTTTAAAACCGAAGAAAACAATTATACAATTGTCGATATTCCGGGAACATATTCATTGTTTTCAATGTCAAAGGAAGAAGAAATCGCCCGTGACTTTTTAATTTATGGTGGCGTGGATGTTGTTGTGGCAGTTTGCGATGCCACCAAACTCGAAAGAAACTTAAATCTTGTTTTACAAATTTTAAAAATCCATTCTAATGTTGTGCTTTGTGTAAATCTTTTGGATGAAGCCAAGCGAAAGGGAATAGATATTAATTTAGATAAATTATCCGAGATTTTATCGGTGCCGGTTATCGGAACTGTTGCACGAAAAAAATCTTCATTAGCCAATTTAAAAAACACATTAGATAAAGTATCCAAAGAAAAGAGAGAAATTAAAAGTGAATTAAAAGGTGATTTGATTTTTATAAAAGAAGCCGAAGAAATTGCAAAATTGGTAATTAACACAAGTAAAACCAAAGACGATTTAGATAGAAATTTAGATAAACTTTTCACCGGTAAATTCACAGGTTTTATAACAATGATTATCTTTATGTGTCTAATTTTGTGGATTACCGTTTGGGGTGCAAACTATATTTCAAGTGGTTTAAGTTATATCTTTTTAAAGATAGAGGAATCACTAAAATATTTATTCTCGCTTATGAATATAAGTGGAAAGGTTCAATTTGTAATAATTGAAGGATTTTTCCGAGTTCCGTTTTGGGTCATTGCAGTTATGCTTCCACCAATGGCTATTTTCTTTCCTTTGTTTACAATATTAGAAGATGCAGGATACCTGCCAAGGGTTGCTTTCAATTTAGATAAGCCGTTTGCAAAGTGTAAAAGTTGTGGCAAACAAGCACTTACTATGTGTATGGGTTTCGGTTGCAACGCAGTTGGTGTAACAGGAAGCAGGATTATTGACTCAAAAAGAGAAAGATTACTTGCTATTATTACCAATTGCTTTGTGCCTTGTAATGGCCGTTTTCCCATTATTACTGCAATTATAACTGCATTCTTTGTTATTGGAAACGGCACATTAAATGGCTTTTTATCAGCCGTAATTTTAACATTATTTATTGTGTTTAGCGTTATAATAACCTTATTTGCCACATCACTTTTGTCAAAAACATTTTTAAAAGGTAAACCTAATCCCTTTATTTTAGAATTACCACCATTTAGAAAACCACAAGTCGGTAAAGTTATAGTTAGAAGCGTTTTCGACCGAACAATTTTCGTTTTGGGCAGAGCGATTACATCCTCAATACCTGCTTCAATAATAATTTTCCTAATGGCGAATATTAATATAAATGGTTTTTCAATTTTGAGCATAGTTTCCAATTATTTTGACCCATTTGGAAGGGCGATTGGTCTTGACGGAATTATTCTTTTGGCCTTTGTTTTGGGATTTCCTGCCAACGAAATCGTTTTGCCCATAATTTTAATGGGATATTTGTCCTCTAAAAATTTAACCAGTGTGCCCGATATTACCTTAATTAGACAAATATTAACCCAAAACGGATGGACAATTAACACTGCTGTTTGCACAGCAATTTTTACACTATTTCATTGGCCGTGTGCCACAACCGTTTTAACGATAAAGAAAGAAACCAACAGTTTTAAATGGACTTTATTAGGTATAATATTGCCAACAATGTTCGGTTTTGTGATTTGCGCAATTATAACTTTAATTTTTAAAGTTATATGTTGATTATTTTAAAGAATTAGGATATGATATATTCGATAGGGGGATGTTTATGAAACTGAATGTTAAAAACACTATTTTAGTTGGTTTTGCTTTTTTAGCGATTAGTTCCTTTTGGCAAATGTACGATAGTTTAATTCCTAAAATTTTGACAGGTACATTTAATATTTCTAAGACTGCATCGGGCGCAATAATGGCTTCCGATAATGTTTTGGCTTTGTTTTTATTACCATTGTTCGGTGGTATTTCGGACAAATGCAAAAGTCCTTTGGGACGCCGTAAACCCTTTATTTTGTTTGGCACAATATTTTCGGTAATTTTAATGCTTGGATTACCGATACTTGATAACAGTTATTTTGCTGCGCCTTCAAATACAAAAATTTTGTTATTTATTTTGAATTTAGGCATATTATTAATTGCAATGGGCACTTTTAGAAGTCCCGCTGTGGCTTTGATGCCCGACGTAACACCCAAACCTTTAAGAAGCAAAGGAAACGCAATAATCAACCTTATGGGCGCTGTTGGAGGTGTTATATATCTTATTGTAACTTCTATTCTTTACTCCAACAGTCGTACCGAAGGTTTAGAGCATATAAATTATTTGCCAATTTTTATGATTATTGCAGGAGTTATGATTTTCTCATTATTTATCATCATGGCCTTTGTTAACGAACCTAAATTGGTAAAGGAACAAGAGGAATTTGAGAAAAAACATAAATCTAATCCTGAAACCGAAATAATTAATGAAAATGATGAAAAGTTATCAAAAGATGTTCGCAAAAGTTTGATTTTCTTACTGTTTTCGGTTGCTTTTTGGTACGTTGGTTATAACGGTGTTACAACCTGGTTCTCGGTTTATGCCGAAGAAGTTTGGGGTATGAGGGTTGGACAGGCATCAACCTGTCTTACTGTTGCCACTGTGGGTGCGATTATCAGTTATATTCCTGTTGGTGCTATTGCAAGTAAAATCGGCAGAAGAAAAACCATTAAATTTGGTGCTTTATTGTTGGCATCTTCCTTCTTTATGGCTTTTGTTTTAACCCTCGCTTTTGACAAATTTAATCCTTTGCTTTTGGTGTTATTCTTTTTAGTTGGTTTAGCTTGGGCTGCCATTAATGTTAACAGCTTACCAATGGTCGTTGAAATGTGTTCGGGAAGCAAGGTTGGCAGATTTACCGGTCTTTACTACACTTTTAGTATGTCGGCACAAATTATAACACCGATTTTAGCCGGATTTATCATTGAAAACATTAGCCATCAAGCACTATTTCCTTATGCCGCTTCGGCCGTTGTCATTTCCTTTATAACAATGTGCTTTGTTAAACATGGTGATAACAAAATTACTTTAAAAACCGGTCTTGAGGCCTTTGATGTGGATGATTAAACTATGTATTTTTTGATTTCTTTTTTAGTTGTTCTTTTATTGATTGTTGTATATTTGCTTTTAATTTTAGGCAGAGTGGGTTTTACCGATTTTAAAGCCTTTAAAGGCATTCGTTTTGCCCATAGAGGTTTTCATGGGAACGGTGTTCCCGAAAACAGTTTGGCTGCCTTTAAAAAGGCTGTGGAACATGGTTTTGGCTCAGAGTTCGATGTTCACATTACTGCTGATGGGATACCGGTTGTTATTCATGATTCTTCGTTAAAACGCACTGCAGGTGCTGATGTTAATGTTGAAGATTTAACATTAGGGCAGTTAGGGGATTATAGGCTGGAAAATACCGATGAGAAAATCCCGACTTTGAAAGAAGTATTAGCAATTTTTGAAGGCAAAAAACCAATAATAGTTGAACTTAAACCTGCTGACAATAATTATGAAAAGCTTTGTTTTATTACTGCAGGTATGCTAAATGAATATAAAAGTGATTTTTGCGTTGAAAGTTTCGACCCTCGTTGTGTTAAGTGGTTTAAAGACCATCGACCTGAGTTTATCAGGGGACAACTTTCTCTTAACTATCTTAAAAGTAAAAATTCCAAGATTTCTTATTTGAAGAGATTTGCGGCAACAAATCTGCTTACAAATGTGTTAACAAAACCCGATTTTGTGGCTTATAAATTTTGTGACCGAAATAATTTAAGTTTTAAAATATGGAAAAATTTATTCAAGTTGCAGGGTGTTACTTGGACCGTTACCGATAAGGTTTCTTTGAAGATAGCAGAAAGTGAAAATTTAATACCGATTTTTGAAGACAAAAAGGCGGAATGATCCGCCTTTTTTAATTTAAAAATTAATACAAAATTGTTTGCATTATATAAGGTTTTATGATATAATATTGATAATTATTT
>JAZSPH010000046.1:0-8250 GCA_045537355.1 Acutalibacteraceae bacterium | reverse complement strand
ATGCGCCTGCGCCAAGACGGATGTGAAGGTCAAAATCGAAGCCTGAGCCGAAAATGTCTTTACCTAAAAGACCGTATGCGCGAGCGTCCTCAATAGCCTTTTGAAGTCTTTTAACTGCAATAGGATACTCAGCACGAACGTAAATGAAACCACGGCAAGCGCCAACAGCATAAGCGGCAATTGCCATTGCTTCCAGAACTGCGTGGGGGTCACCTTCCAAAACGGAACGGTCCATAAATGCACCGGGGTCGCCTTCGTCGGCGTTACAAACAACATATTTTTGGTCAGCCTTATTAGGAGCGCACAAAGACCATTTAAAGCCTGTGGGGAAGCCGCCGCCTCCACGGCCTCTAAGACCTGAGTCGGAAACGATTTTAATAACATCCTCAGGTGTCATTTCGGTAAGAACTCTACCTAATGCCTCGTAACCATCCATTGCGATATACTCGTCAATGCTTTCGGGGTCAATAACACCACAGTTACGAAGAACAACACGGTTTTGAGATTTGTAGAAAGCAGTATCGTTAAGAGCAACTGCAGTTACATCTTCAACCTCTTCACCGGTTTCGCTGTAGATTAAACGCTCAACCTTTCTACCTTTGAGAAGATGCTCTTCAACGATTTCTTTAACATCTTCGGCAGTAACACGGCTATAGAAAGTGCCGTCAGGATAAACGATAACAACGGGGCCTAATGCGCAAAGACCGAAACATCCGGTTTCAACAACCTTAACTTCTTCACTAAGACCGAAAGCCTCAATATTAGTTTTGAATGCTTCTTGAATTGCAACACTACCGGAAGAAGTACAGCCGGTACCACCGCATATTAATACATGTGAACGAACCATAAACTAATCCTCCAATATTACTTTAAGTCAGAAAGAGTGAATTCAGCAATCACTTTTCCGCCTTTAATATGTTCCTCAATAATGCGTTTTGCCTTATCGGAATCAATCTTAACATAGGTTACCTTCTCTTTGCCTGCTTCGTGAATTTCAACGATAGGCTCAAATTGGCAAAGACCAATACAGCCGGTTTGAGAAACGGTTACCTTATCAGCAAGACCACCTTCGTTAACGGCTTCAACAATGGTGTTAAGCACGGGACGTGCACCGGCAGCAATACCACAGGTAGCCATACCAACAACAACACGAAGTTCGTTGTTACCCTCGCGAAGAACAACCTTGTTTTTCATTTTGTCCTTTATTGCCTGTAATTCAGCCAATGATTTCATCTTTTTTCCTCCTATTTCAATCTAATTTATATACTGTTCTTTGAGAAACTCTCTAATCCACTTTATTACCTCATAAGTGTTAAGGGGGACCCCCTCAAGCACCTCACGAAGTTCTCTTGTGTCAAGCGAGATTTCCTTGTTTTCCATCTTGTGGGTGAAAAGGAAATTAGTATCGGGATGACCTTGAATTAAAGTGGCAACCGTTTCGATTACATCACCTAAAGGAGTGAAATCGATATGGTTTTTATAAAACACTGCACGAACGGTCGTGCCGTGATTTACACTATCTTCACTGATATGTTTCGAAGCAACCTCCAAACTGCCACCCGTCATTTCGGCCTCTAACTTAAGTAATGGCAAGCCCATTCCAACCTTTCTGGTAGTTCGGGTTGTGTAAAACGGGTCGGTAACGGTTTTCAAAGTTTCTTCGGTCATACCTGTTCCGTTATCGGTAAAAGTCAGGGTTAATTTGTCCTCGGTTTCTTCGATAGAAATCTCGGTCAAACTTGCCTTTGCCTTAACCGAATTTTCCGCAATATCAAGAATATTAAGTGATAATTCTTTCATTTGCCTTCCCTCAAAAACTTGATTATGCTCTCCCCCGTTTTATCGGGGTTTGTGATTTCCTCTAACTCGAGAAAATCGGTTGCCTCCTTAATGTCCCACAAAAAATGGGCATCGGAGTTTATGATTTTAATTTTATTTTCCAAGGAATATTTCTCGGTGTAATCATCTATCTTTGCGCCATCGTGAAATTCTGCCGAAGTAAAAATCGGTGTTTCGGGAAAAGTACCCAAAACTGCAATTATTCCGTTAGAATCACGGTCAATATGAGCCGGAAAACAAATTCCTCCAAAACCTTCGATTAGTTTTGGCGCCTCGTCAATAGAAATGTCGGTAGCGTTAGAAAGTAAGTATTCATCGCTCCCGATAACATTATCTTCACTGTCGCAAATCAACTGATTTCCGAAAATATCTGCCCTATTTGGAATAAGTATTCGCCTTGAAGTTATATACTCGTCAAACTCCATTGCTTTTTCAAGATTCGGAAATAAACACACAGCATGAATATCTTCAGCAGTTGTAAGTTCCATTCCTGCCACAGGTAAAATACCGTGGTTTTTACAAGCTTCGAAAAAAGCAGGACAGTTTTTACAGGTGTTATGGTCGGTAAGGGCCATTATTTGAAGCCCGTTTAACTCCCCCATTCCTGCAATACTATTTGGAGTTGAGTCATCATCTCCACAAGGAGAAAGACAAGAGTGTATATGCAAATCGTAGTAATACTTTTTCATATTATACCATTCAAACAAACGGCTGCATCATAACTGCTACCCGAAAAGGCAAGGATATTAATTTCCTTAAGTTCAGCAGTGGATATTACTTCTTCAGAAAGGGTCACACCCTCGCTTAAAATAATACAACTGCAGTCGGTAAGCGAAGCCACTGCCAAAATATTAATATTAGACATAATGGTAATCCACGCATCGCCACTATTTGCTTTCCCCATAACCCAACTAAGCAAATCGCCTATATAAACACCCGTGACCTCACGGTCACCATCAGGCAAAACGACAGACTCAAAACCGTTAACCTTTGAAATTTCATTAACCGTCATTACTGTCATTCACCTTCTTGTATCTTTGTCTTATAAGGCAATTTTCCAAGTCACACTCTTTTTTGATAACATCCTCAGCAAAAGCACGGCAATTTGGTGCTCCACAAGAACCACAGTCGATACCGGGAAGTTCTGCCTTAAGCTTTTGGATTTCAGCCAACATTCGCATTGATTCAGCCATACTGTCGCTAAGTCGGGAAATCGGCTTGTATTCAGGCATATCGCTGAACATCACACTATCAGGCAATTGTTCTTGCGTCTTTGAAACAAAGTTCAAAGAAACCGGCAAGTAATGTCTCAACCCTTGAAGACGAGCCTTGGCGATAAAGGGATTTTGAATCGTCAAAACTCCTCCAACGCAACCACCTGTACAAGCATTAAGCTCAATAAACTCCAAAGGTGGTATATTACCGTTTTCAATTTGGTCTAAAACCTTATTGCAGTTGTCAATTCCATCGGCAGCCAAGTAACTGTCATTAAAAATAGCCGTTGACTCGCCACCCGAAGAAGCCCAACCAATGCCTATAATACCCGAAGAAGAAAGACTCTTTATTTCTTCGCCGTATTTCATTTTTGAAATAAGCTTAAAGTAAATATCCTTTATAGACACAACCACATCAACAAAACTTTCGTAACCTGCAAAACCATTATGTACATAACTTTTTTTAGCAGGACAAGGAGATATAAAGCAAACGCCAATATCCTCAGGTGAAAGTTCGGGATGGTTTTTAAGTGCCCTTTCTCTTGCTAGTCGCGCTGCAACCTCCATTGGAGGAAGCATTGGGATTATGTTCTCTTTCAAAGAGGGGAATCTTAAACAAATAAGGCGCATTATAACCGGACAAGCCGAGCTTATAAGTGGTTTTTTTATGCCCTCTTTTTTAAGGTAGTTTCTGGTATAAACCGAAACCAATTCTGCAGCAGCAGAAACTTCAAAAACATCATCAAATCCTAATTTTAAAAGTCCGTTTAAAACATAGTCAACATCGTCTAGGTTATCAAACTGACCATAAAGTGTCGGAGCAGGTAAAGCTATTTTATACTTGAATTTGTCCATATCAGACAGTTTATCGCAAACTGCTTTTTTTGCCGAATGGGGACAAACTCTTATACATTCACCGCAATCAATACAACGCTCTTGATTTATAACAGCGTGGTTGTTGCGAATTCTGATAGCTTCTGTGGGACAATGTTTAAGACAAGTAGTACATCCGTTACATTTTTCAACATCTAAATATACCGAATGCTCGTAAGTATTCATAAAATCAACCTTACTCAATTTAAGTCAAATTAACCTTCATTGTAATTGTGGTACCCACACCAACCTGAGATTCTATGTTCATATAGTCGGTATAACGATCCATATTAGGAAGACCCATACCTGCGCCAAACCCTAAGGAACGGATAGTGTCAGTAGCAGTGGAAAATCCTTCCTGCATTGCCTGTTCAATATCCTTAATTCCGGGGCCTTTATCGATGAGTATGATTTCAATACAGTCTTCATACACCTTAACTTCAGCTGTGCCTCCGCCGGCGTGAATAACCATATTAATTTCGCCTTCATACATAGCGATAGAAACACGTCTTATAATTTCAGGTGGTAAACCCAACTGCCTTAGGTTTTTCTTAACAATAACCGATGCTTGTCCGGCACAGGTGAAATCCTCGCCGTCAACATCAAACTTAAAGCTTAGTGCCTCAGCCATTTTTAACCCTGTTTCCTACAAGGCCGTTGCTGTATAAAATACCACAAGCCTCGTACATTCTTTTTGAAGTGGCAAGCAAAACAAGATTGCTTTCCTTTGCTAACTCAATCATTTCGGCAGTAGGCATTTTTGAGCGAACAAAGACGATACATTTCATATCCATCATCTCGGCTGTTCTTATAACCTGTGAATTAACCAAACCTGTAAGTAAAACTGCTTGGTCCTTAACATAGGCTAAAACATCACTCATCATATCACTGCCACAAGCAGAATATACGTGAAGGCCTATACTCTCTTCACAGCAAATAACCTCAGCTTTAAGTAAATCCTTAATAGTACTGATTTTCATAAACTTAAGTTATCCTTTCGGACAAAATTTAGTTACATATATTTAGCTAAAATATCGTCAACATCGTCAACGGTCAATCTTCCGTATACTTCTTCATTAACTGTAAGTACGGGAGCCAAACCACAAGCACCGATGCAACGGCAGGCAGTAAGAGAGAACTTACCATCCTCGGTACATTCATCAGCGCCGATGCCTAACTTTTCACTAAACTTATCGAAAATGTCGCCTGAACCTTTAACGTAACAAGCAGTACCCAAGCAAACCGAGATGTTATACTCACCCTTGGGGGAAAGTGAGAACTGAGCATAGAATGTAGCAACACCGTACACCTTCTCAAGGGGAACTTCCATTCCCTCAGCAATCATAGTCTGCACTTCAATAGGAAGATAACCGTAAATATCTTGAGCCTGTTGCATAACAGACATAAGCAAACTTTTATCATGCTTGCTGCTTGCGATTATTTCCTTGAGCTCTTTTTCCTGCTCGGCAGTACCCTTAAAGGGAAGCTTACTGATTTTCTTTTGCATTAATCTTTTCCTCCTGTAATTTTCTAACTTATATCCTTTAAAATTTCGAATATTTATAGGGATATATGTATACTCCTACATTATAGCACATTTGTCCAAATTTGGAAAGACTTTTTGCAAAAAAAGTGACAGTTTTTACTATAAATTTTTGTGTATTTTCGCAATAAAAAAGCCACCTCTCACGAGGTGGCTTTTAAAATGATTACATTTTATTAAGATTTTCTTTAAGAGCAGCAAGTTGAGCCTTAAGAGCATCAGGTAATCTGTCGCCAAATTTCTTATAATGCTCTTCAATTTCCTCGGCTTCCTTGGTCCAAACATCCTTGTCAACCTTAAGAATGGACTTTAAGGTGTCCATATCCATATCCAAGTCGGTAAGGTCGATATCCTCAGGCATTGGAACATAACCGATAGCAGTTTCAGTAGCATCAGCTTTGCCTTCGCAACGGTCAATAATCCAGTTAAGAACTCTCATATTGTCGCCGAAACCGGGCCATAAGAAGTTGCCATCATCATCGGTTCTAAACCAGTTAACGTTGAAAATCTTAGGAGCCTTGTCGCCAAGCTTCTCGCCCATTTCAAGCCAATGCTTGAAGTAGTCGCCCATGTGGTAACCACAGAAAGGAAGCATAGCCATAGGATCACGACGAACAACAACAACTGCACCGGCAGCAGCAGCGGTAGTCTCAGAAGCCATTGCAGAACCTACGAATACACCGTTAACCCAATCCTTTGATTGGTAAACGAGGGGTGCACACTTAGCACGACGGCCACCGAAGATAATAGCACTGATGGGAACGCCTGCGCCCTTATTAAACTCGTCAGAAATGCAGGGGCAATTCTCAGCAGGAGCTGTGAAACGAGAGTTGGGATGAGCAGCATAGGTAGACTTGTCAGCCTTAACAAACATTGAAGGATTCCAAGGATTGCCCTTCCACTCGATAGCGTTCTCGGGAGGATTCTTATCAAGACCTTCCCACCAAACAGTGTTGGTGTCAAGATTTAAAGCAACGTTGGTGAAAATGGTATCTTTCTTGGTGCTCTCTAAAGCATTGAAGTTAGAGTGCTCGTTGGTACCGGGAGCAACACCGAAGAAGCCGTTTTCGGGGTTGATAGCATAAAGTCTGCCATCAGGACCTATCTTCATCCAAGCAATGTCATCGCCTACGGTCCAAATCTTGTAACCCTTCTTACGTAAATACTCGGGAGGAATAAGCATTGCCAAGTTGGTCTTTCCGCAAGCAGAGGGGAAAGCAGCGGCAACATATTTAACCTCGCCCTTAGGATTCTCTAAGCCTAAGATGAGCATATGCTCAGCCATCCAACCTTCTTTCCAACCTTGGTAAGAAGCGATACGAAGAGCAAAACATTTTTTACCTAAAAGTACGTTTCCACCGTAACCGGAGTTAACAGAGATAATGGTGTTATCCTCGGGGAAGTGGCAGATGTAACGATTTTCGGGGTCGATGTCACAACGAGAGTGTAAACCTCTTACCCAGTCATCGCTGTCGCCTAATACTTCAAGAACTTTGGAACTTACTCTTGTCATAATAAGCATGTTGAGAACAACATATACAGAGTCGGTAATCTCAATACCGATTTTTGCTAAAGGTGAACCGATGGGGCCCATGGAGTAAGGAATAATATACATAGTTCTGCCCTTGTAGCTGCCTCTTGCAATCTTGTAAAGTTTCTCATACATTTCATCAGGATCGCACCAGTTGTTGGTGGGGCCTGCATTCTCTTTTGTTTTAGAACAAATAAAAGTACGGTCCTCAACACGAGCAACGTCGTTGGGGTTTGTACGATGGAGGTAACAACCGGGAAGAACATCTTGGTTAAGCTCGGTTAATTCGCCGAGTTCAACAGCCAATTTGCGAAGCTCTTCGCGTTGCTCATCGCTGCCATCAATCCAAACAACCTTATCAGGTGTTAAGAGTGCTTGCATTTCGTCAAGCCATTTAATCAAAGTAGGGTTTTTGGTCATTTTACTTTTCTCCTTTATAAAATCTAAATTTTCCTGATACATTATATATTAGAATAGATTAAAAAGCAACACATTTCTTGAAATATTGAGAAATTTTTAACAATATCCCAAAAAACTATTAAATTTCAATTATAAAATCAACTTTTTCTACAATTTTTGCATATAAAGTTATATTACTGATTATTTTTTAAGTGCAATTGCTTTTTTAACCTTCTCTACAATATTAACTGCTCTCAAGCCAAACTCATCCAAAAGTTTAACAGCAGGACCGGAATGGCCAAACTCATCGTTAACGCCAAGTTTAACAACAGGAACAGGATATTCCTCGGCCAAAACTTCGGATACAGCACTTCCTAAACCACCGATAACCGAATGTTCCTCAGCAGTAACAATAGCACCGGTTTCCTTAGCCGCCTTAATAACAATTTCAGCATCCAAGGGCTTAATTGTTGCCATATTGATAATTCTTGCATTAATGCCTTCGGCCTTCAATAATTCATGAGCCTGTAAAGCCTCATTAACCATAAGACCTGTAGCAATAACGGTAACATCGTTACCCTCTTTAAGTTCAACACCCTTGCCGATTTCAAATTTGTAATCATCGCCGAAAACAACAGGAACAGCAAGTCTGCCAAATCTCATATAAACAGGGCCCTCATGGTCCATTGCAGCATGAACAGCAAGCCTAGCCTCGGTCTCATCAGCAGGATTAATAATGGTCATACCGGGGATGGTACGCATAACGGCAATGTCTTCATTACATTGGTGGGTAGCACCATCTTCACCAACCGAAATACCGGCATGGGTTGCGCCGATAATAACGTTAAGGT
>JAZSPH010000023.1:0-22570 GCA_045537355.1 Acutalibacteraceae bacterium | reverse complement strand
GCTACGATCCGACTTAGCAATAGAGTATGTTAATGGCATCATAGCAAAGGTTAAGAATGCAGGAACTGCGCTTCTCATATCAGTCATATCAACCTTAGCAAAGTTCTTCATCATAAGAACGCCAACGAAGATAAGAGCAGGAGCAGTAGCAGCAGAAGGAATGATACTTGCAACAGGAGATAAGAACAAGCAAACTGCGAAGCAAATAGCAGTTACTAAACTTGCAAGACCGGTTCTACCACCAGCAGCAACACCGGAAGCAGACTCAATGAATGTGGTAACAGTAGAAGTACCGCAAACAGCACCGGTAACGGTTGCAATAGAGTCACAGTTCATAGCCTTGTCAACATCAATGGGGTCACCGTTTTCATCAAGCATATCAGCCTCAGAAGCAGTACCGTAAAGTGTTCCGATGGTATCGAACATATCAACCAAGCAGAAGGTTACGATAAGCATAATAGCTGAGAAAAGACCACCAAGGTAGTTGCCGGTGAAGGCATTCTTCCAAGAATCAGCCTTGAATACAGCAGTAATACCGATGTTTGCGAAATCCTTGAAAGGAGTAGCAGCATCAGCAATGTTGAAATCAGGTAATGTCCAAGTGCTTAAATAGTAGATAACAGTTGTAATAAGAATACCAACCAAAACAGCACCCTTAACATTTAGTTTGGTAAGGATAGCAATAATCAAGAAACCAATGAGAGCAACAACAGCAGGAGCAACAGTTTCCCATTTGACGCCTTGAAGTTTAACAAATTGAACTAAGGTGTATTGATTGTCTTGAATGATGCCAACATTTTGGAAACCAATGAAAGCAATAAAGAGACCAATACCGGCAGGGATAGCCTTCTTAATGCAGTCAGGCATTGCTTTTGCAATGTAGCTACGAGCCTTGGTTAAAGAAAGAAGCAAGAAAACTAAACCAGAAACAAGGATAATTACCAAGCCGGTTTGATAACCCTTGATGGTATCGCCCTTGTCACCCTTCAAAACTTCAGGAAGCACGAAAGATACGAAGAAGAAGGAGTTGAGTCCCATTCCGCAAGATTGTGCAAAAGGAAGTTTTGCATAGAAAGCAAAGAGCAATGTGCCGATTACAGAAGCAATAATTGTTGCGATGTAAACGGAGTTCCAAATTTCAGAAATGCCGGGAACGCCAAAGCTAAAGCCAACAATCTGATTTGGGTTTACAATGAGGATATACGCCATTGCAAAGAAGGTTGTAAGACCAGCGATAATCTCGGTCTTAACGTTGGAGCCTCGCTCCGAGATTTTGAAAAACTTATCCAAAGAAATTTCCCCCTTAATATATTTTTAGGATGGCCTTATTATATCACAATCAATTTTCATTTTCAACTGTATTTGGAATATTTTGTATAAATATAGAAATTACGCACGAAATATTGTGTTTTTTTACCAAAAAAAGAAAAAGCATCCATATAGTTGGATGCTTTTAACATTAAATTATCTCTAAACTGTGCAAACGACTGAAAGAACCGTTCTTTTCGATTTTCTCAATTCCCTCTTTAACGCATAGTTGTTTAGTTGTATTGATATAATCGGTTATACCACACCAAGGCTCAATACAAACATAAGGTGCATTAGGGACTGTCCAAACAAGCAAATAAGGGAAACCTTCAAATTTCAATTCAACTTTTTGGTCGGTTGTTTTGTTTCGTAAAATCAAACTCTTGGAATTTAAGTTTTTGAAGATAAAACAATCATTTTCATAAATTGAACTATTCAGTTGCAAGGTGGTGGTATTTTTGCCGTAGTTCTTGGTATCAAAAGAAAGTAATGGTCCCGCTAATTGATAAGCGTCAAGATATTCTTGTTGCTCGAAAACAATTTCGTAATTTTCAATGCCCTCGGGACAGTAATAACCCTCGTGTGCACCGATAGAAAAATACATCTCTCCATCGGTAAGATTATTTACCTTATATTCAACAATTATCTTTTTTTCGACAAGAGTGTAAATAATTCTAAGTTCGTACTCAAAGGGATAATTTTCTTTGGGACAATTCTTAGAACTTAATAAAAATACTACCCTATCAGTTTTAAGCTCTTCAACCTAAAACATCTCGTTTTTAGCAAAACCGTGTTTAGACATTGAATAAGTTTTTCCTTCAAAGATAAATTCATCATCTTTGAGTCCACTGCAAATCGGGAATAAAACCGGTGCTGAACCCGACCAAAAAGCAGGGTCACCATTCCAGATATATTCTTTTCCTTCACATTTAAGGCTTTTAAGTTCAGCGCCCATTTCACTAAAAGTGGCTATTAAAAATTCATTTAAAATAGTAATCATAATTTAGTCCGTAATAGAATTTATTATTGCGCGAAGCTCGCTTTCTTTTGCTTCAATATCGTAGGCAAGTTTAAACTGAGTACGGCAACGGTCAAGGTTGTGGTTTTCTCTATGAGTTTTAAAATATGTATCACCATTAAGGTAATCGGTAAGAAAACGAACACCACATTCAAGGGTCATAAGATAGGCTCCTGTTACAAGGCTTTCCTTCTCGGCAGTAGTAAGGAATTTATTAGCGGCGGCAAGGTAGCCTTTGGCATATACTTTAAACAAATGAATATCAACCGAAATTTTAGAAAGGTCGGTTTCATCCTCAGCACCGGTTGAGGCGCCAAAACGAATACTATCACCAAAATCGTATGCAGCAGCACCGGGCATAATAGTGTCAAGGTCAATAATAGCCTTTGCCTTGCCTGTAAGGTCATCAATAAGGATATTATTAAGTTTAGTGTCGTTATGGGTAACACGATAAGGAATTTCTCCACTTTCAAGTTTAGAGGTAATGGCGTCAGCCTTGCATTCACGAGCCAAAACAAAATCGATTTCTTCCTTAACATCCTTAGCTCTGCCGCATTTATCTTCAACCAAAGCCTTTTTAAAATCGGCAAAACGGCTTGGAGTATTATGAAAATTAGGTATAGTCTCATAAAGCTTTTCAGCAGGAAAGTCAGAAAGTTGTTCTTGGAATTGACCAAAGGCTAAACCACAGGTATAAAAATCTTTATCGTTTTTAATTTTCTCGTGAGCTATTGTATCTTCAATAAATTTATATACTCGCCAATAATTCCCAAACTCATCGTGATAATAATTTTTATTATCCAACGTGGGAATTACCGTAATTGTTCCATCTTCATCAACCTTTTTACTTAAAAAGCTGGTAACATTAACAATATTTTCCATTAATTCGTCGGGATTTTTAAAGACATTAACATTGATTTTTTGCAAAAGGTTTCTAAAAATTTCGCCATTATCCTCTTTCAAGGTAGCTATCCAAGTAGAATTAATGAGACCATTACCAAATGGTCTGACATGTAAAATCTCTTCAGAATTAAATTGTTTAATCGCATTAAGTGCAATTTCTTTATCAATCATTTTAAAATCCCTCTTAATATGTGATCACAAGTAATTATATAATATTAAATCACAATTTGCAACATTAAATTAGACCTTTCAAAGCTGCTGATCACATTATATCTCGCTTAAGTTTTTCGACATCTCCGTCAAACAAATAGCCGTAGATCCCAACGACCTCAGCACCCTTAATATTTTTAAAGCTGTCATCAATAAAAACAGTTTCTGAAGCTTTAATATCATATTTTGAAAGTAAATACTCAAATATATCTTTATTAGGTTTCATCAAGTCAACTTCAGCCGAAAAAACCAAACCGTCAAAAAGTGACAACAATTTATTAAGGCTGTCAACGTTTTGCCAATTCTTTGCAAAAGTCAAACAAATATTTGAAAGTAAAAAGAGTTTTCCGCCCTTTGATTTAATTTTCTTTACAACTTCACACATACCATCGATAAACGGAAGATGATAATACCAGTGATAATATATATCCTCGGCAGCTTTATGTAAACATTCGGGCAAACGGCTTTTAATTCCTTCAACAACCTCTTGGTCGGTGATTGTTCCTGCATCAAGTTTATCCCAATAAAGACGATCAAAAATCACCTCTTGAGCGATTTTCACATCATCCTCGTTTTCAATATACTGTTTTGTCATATATTCAGGTTCAAACTCAACTAAAACTTTACCAAAATCAAAAATATA
Source organism: Acutalibacteraceae bacterium (assembly GCA_045537355.1). GTDB lineage: Bacteria > Bacillota > Clostridia > Oscillospirales > Acutalibacteraceae > UBA737. The sequence continues at coordinate 18,488 of JAZSPH010000023.1, read as the reverse complement.
ATTCTTATACAATTGTATACACCAACCTTCAAAACAAAATTTATAAAACCATTAACAAAGTTCCAGCACCAATCAAAATACAACCAATGACTGACTTAAATGTAAATTGTTCGTGCAGGAAAACAAAGGCAAAAACAAGAGTAATAACCACACTTAATTTATCAATTGGCACAACCTTTGAAGCATCTCCAACCTGCAATGCTTTATAATAGCAAAGCCAAGAAGCGCCGGTTGCTAAACCTGATAATATCAAAAACAACCAACTCTTTCGGCTGATATCCGAAATTCCAACCTGAGCATTGGTCAAAAACACCATGCCCCAAGCCATAAATACAACAACAAGAGTGCGAATGGCAGTTGCAAGATTAGAGTTAACTCCATCAATACCAATCTTTGCTAAGATGGATGTAAGGGCTGCAAAAACAGCAGAAAAAAGTGCTAAAATAAACCACATAATAGGTTCCTCCTTTTCAAGAAGTGCTTATTTAAGTACAATATATCATATATTGTCAAAAAAAGGAATAATTAAATAAAAAACCTCGCTAATTATAGCGAGGAAAATATCAATTAAAAATCTATTTTTATTATATTATAATCAACCTGCTTATCGCAGAAAACTCACCTTAAATAAAGAGGAATTCAAATTATAATTCAACATTTATATCATATTTTTCATCAACAAGAATATAATTCAATCTGTGTTTTTTGGCCATTTCTAAAATAAAATTATTGTCCTTTAAAACCGACTCTAAAGTAATATCATCATCTAATCGGTTTTCGATAACATTTGCAAAACCTTTAATATCTTCAAAATAATTTTTAATATAATCTTCACTAAAAGCCAAGCAAGAATATTTTATGTTTTGAAGATACTCTGATGTAAAATCTTTTTGCCAGTCAAAAGGAATATAACAACCTTCGACAATTAGATTTTGCTTGTTTTCAATGGCTGTTTTAATCATTTCTTTAACTATTGGCCACAAATAATTTGTCAACTCTTCGTCGGCGCTTAAAGGTGTAAGATTAGTATTCCCACTGCGAATTAAACCCATCTTCAAATGGTCAATGGAAAGATAAGGAAATTTATACTTTTCAAGCAATTTTTGAGCAAGTAAAGTCTTCCCTGTATGAGACGCTCCGGCAATTAAAATAATCATTTTTTCTCCATTCTTTTTAACTTAATAAAAGCGCCAAAAGTCTTTTTATCGGTCATTTCTCAACACCCATTCCCCTACAATTTACTATAAATATACACATAGTTCAATCGACTGTTAGTCTACCTTGTGTTTTGTAATATAAATTATAACATAATAGAACAAAAAATTAAAGAAGTTTGTAAAATGAAGTCTATAATCTTGATATTATAGGAATTTTGTGATATTATTAGCCTATCTTATCAGGAGGATTCCAAAATGAATGTTAAAGGATTTAAAGTGAACTTTTTAGGCGATAGTATTACCGAAGGTGTTGGCGTGTCCGACACTAGCTGTCGCTATGATAATCTTGTTGCTAAAATGCTCGAATTTTCGGCTACTAACAATTACAGTATCAGCGGTTCTCGTTTAGCTCATCAGTCTTATCCCAGCGCAAAACCAAGATACGACCTTTGTTTTTGTGGTCGTGCTTATGATATGGATGAAAGCGCTGATATGGTTATCGTTTACGGCGGCGTAAATGACTATATTCACGGCGATGCGCCCTTTGGTGAAATTGGTGACACAATTCCCACAACCTACTGTGGTGGCGTGTATTTTCTAATGAACTACCTTCGCGAAACCTATCCAAATAAGCCAATAATCTTTTTCACCCCTGCTCGTTGTTTCTTGCGCAACCAAGTTGATGACCTCTTCCCTTCGGTTCACGCTGCTAAACGAGTTCCCGGCAAACCCCTTAAAGATTATGCCGATGTAATCGTGGAAACTGCAAAACAGTTCGATATTAAAATTCTCGACCTTTATAACGACTTAGGCGTTGATCCCCACGACCCCGAACAATTCAAAAAATACACTATGGACGGTTTGCACTTCAACGATGAAGGCCATGCTTTACTTGCCAAAAAACTCAAAGAATTAATCGAATCATTATAAAAACCAAAAACACCCTGTATTCAACTGAATACGGGGTGTTAATTTTTGCAATATTATGAATTAAAGCTCGCCTTGATGTTTTGAGGCTTTTTTCTTGTTTGAAGTCAAAGCCTTATCTCCACTAAGGTACATAATCAACATACCAAACAAAACTAAAATAGTGGAAGTTTTAATTATAATCGGGAAAATTGATTTATATATAAATTCACAAATCAATGTTGCTGTATCGCCACCGATAATAATTGCTGCAAGATAGCCGAAAAATGTGAGGCCACCACCAAATAAGCAAATTATAATTCCATAACCAAAAACTGTTTTTAAAACGCTTGTGAGTTTCTTTAAAAATTCTTTCATAAAACTACCTCCTTAAAGACCTAAAATAGGTAGCCAACCCATTAGAACAACAACCTCAAGAATAAACTGCGCGGCAACCCACCAAAGATTATTCTTAAACGTCTTTGAAAAATCTGATTCAGCCAAGGTCATACCTGCATACATACCGAGTCCCAAAGGTGGAGTTATACCACACATAACACCACAAATGCAAGGAAGCATTCCGGCAACCAACAAGGGATTACAACCAACATCGGCTAAAATTTTGATGAACATTGGTCCGAAAATTACAACCAAGGAAGAACCGGGAATTACCATACCCATAAAACAGGTAATTAAACAAACGGCAACAACCATACCAAATTTGCCAAAGTTCCATGTAGCAATAATATTACCCATTTCTTCAGCAAGATTTAAGTCGTTAAAAAGCGAACCAATCATATAACCAAACACGCAAACACCAATAGCAGGGGCTATTGTTTTTATGCTGTTACCAAACATTTTAGCAAGATTTTGAATCTTAACAACCGACTTATCCTCGGCAACAAAACAAGTGTATATTGAAGCAAGACCACCAATAAAGAGTAAGATGGAGCTTGACAGATATTTAGCACCGGTTTCACCAAGACGCTCAGTAAAGAAGGTGTCCTTAAACAAATAATCCAAAATAAAAGGAAGAAGAATGATTACAGGAATTAATAATCCCCTCCAACCTTTTTTCAAGGTTTCTTTTAGGTCGGGAAGGTCTTCTTTTGCCATTGGCTTAACCTTGTAATATTTACAAAATGCCCACACCATAATAATTCTTTGTGCGATAAACCAAATACTAATTCCCCACAAAATAATCCAAAACTGACCTGTAGTTAAATTGATATTTGGATATAGAGCCGCAAACGCACCGAGAGCTGCAACGATATTAGAAGAAGGAGGAATCATATTTCCCATATAACTTGCGTTACTTTCGATATTTGCAGCAAGTTCAGCAGGAAATCCCGAACGCTTCATTGTTGGAATTGTCATGGCGCCTGTTGCCATAACATTTCCCGGACCAGAGCCTGACAAAGCACCCATAAAAGCACTTGCCACAACTGCAGAATACCCTGCTCCACCGGAAAAACGACCGAAGAGAGAAAGAACAACTGCAATGCAACTATCAATGATTTTGGTTTTAGTTAACAAAACCGACATTGCAACAAATGCAACCATTGAATATAAAAGCGATGTTGAAAGAGCGTCTTCAATATAACTGAATATATTGCCCCATGTGCCGGTAATAATAACCAACAAAATAAAACTGAGCAAAACTGCCTCATAAATTGGTCTTTTAACCGCCACGAACCAAATAATAATTGCTACAAGCATAATACCTAAATATAATAATGACGTTGGCATAATGTCCTCCTTAAAATTTCTTTTTAGTTATATGTATTATTACTTACAAGTTATATTATACCCGATTTTTTCATTTTGTCAAGAAAAATTTTTGCTTGAAAAAAAATCTTATAAGGTATATTATATAGTTATATAAAAACGAAAAGAGGAAAACAATGAACAACAAACAGTTGCGATATGCTTTAATGATTTATGAAAATCTTAATTTTTCATTAGTTGCCGAAAAACTTGGCTTAACTCAACCTGCATTAAGCAAACAAATTCATAACCTCGAAACTGAAATTGGCGTTAAACTTTTCGACCGCACATCTTCCCCAATATTAGTTACACCTGCAGGTGAGCACTTTTTCCGAGAAGCCAAAAAAATGCTCTATCGCGAAGAGCAGTTGTTACGTTCAATGGAGGAATTTAAATCAGGAAAACGTGGAAGTCTCACTATTGGTATTTCCCCTTTTCGCAGTATGTATTTAATTCCAAACATCATTAAAAGAGTTAAAGAAAAATATCCCAATATTAAAATTGTTTTAAACGAAGCTTCAAGCGATGTTTTAAGAAAAGAAGCTGTTGAAGGAAAATATGATTTTGCCATTGTCAACCTCCCCGTTGATGAATCGGTTTTGGATGTAACACCTATTGAAATGGACGAGCTTATTCTCGCCGTTCCAAAAGAACTTTCCGAAAACCTTCCAAACAGTAAGCAAATTGATTTTTATGACTGCAAAGAACTCCCCTTCATTGTCGTTGGGCAAACCCAAGAAATGCGCCAGCTTTTCGATAAATGTTGCACAGCGTCCGATTTTGAGCCGAAAATTGCAATGGAGGTTGTTGGTTTAAGCACTGCTTGGACCATGTGTCGCGAAGGCATTGGCGCCACCATTCTCCCCCGCCAATTTGTTGAATATATGGGAACAAACGATAATATTAATTTGTACACTTTAAAACACAGTATTCATTCTCGTCAGCCCGTTATTGTCACTCGCAAAGGGCAATATATTTCAGAATACACCGAATACGCGATTAAACTTTTCACCGAATAAAAAAGGACCGAACTTTGTGTTCGGTCCTTTAATTTTACGATTAATTTAATAAACAAGTTCAGATAACAAGTCGTGTCTCATAATATCATTTCCGTCGGTATCAATAACCTTAATTTTAGAGCGCACATTATTATATTTTGCCTGTAAATCCTCGAGAGTATCTGCTTGAACGGTAAAGCCGGCAATTCTATCTCCGCTATTGGTAGCATTGCCAATTTGAGCGCCTTTCCATTTAAGCAAGAAATACTCTGAAATTAATCCTTCTTCCTTTGATTCTTCAAAGCCTTCTAAACGCTCAAAAATACCGGGACGACAATAAATGAAAACATTTGAAATATATTTTGACTCAGGGGCCTTAATTTCCACTTGTGGTTTTTCGCCGAGAGTAAGGTCAACAACTGCCTTAATAACATCAAAGCCCGAAACTCGTTTGATAAGTTGATATTTAACGCAACCACCTGTACGTGCGCTAAACTCCAAAACGTAAACCTTTTCGCCATCCGAAATCATTTGTATAAGCATCATTGAATCTTTAAGGCCAAAGGCATCAGCAATTTGCTGAGCTGTCTCCTGAATTTGCTCGTGCACCGAATCGGTCTCCGAAACAGGATAACGTGTACGGAAAATTACAAATTTATCATCATCGGGAATTTTATCACTATATGCCTTTGAAAGCACATGTGCTTTTCCGTTTTCAACCTGCACATCAACAGTAATTTCGAGACCTTCGATAAATTCTTCAATAATCGCTGTGTCGGTACGGCTAAGTTCAACTGCTTCATTAAAAGCAACGGTTAATTCATCATAATTGTAAACTTTTTTAACACCCTTTGAACTGTTACAGTCAACCGGCTTAACAATGCAGGGATATTTTAAATTTTCAAGTTGACTCTTGTCAAGTTCTGCCATAATCAAATGCTTGGCAGTTGAAATACCGTTTTGGGTGAAAACCTCTTTCATATATGACTTATTAGTAACATTCAGAGCAGTTTTATAGTCAATATAACAAGGAAGTCCTAAGGTTTCAGAAACCTTAGCAACGGTTAATAAAGCTTGGTCAGTGCAAGCAGTAATAAGAAAATCTACCTTCTCATTTTTAGCAACATCGGTAATTGCTTCAACATCTAATGTGGAAACCTGATAAAACTTATCAGCATAAGGTTTTGCAACAGGCTCTTCAAAATAATCAGCCAACAAAACAGTAATACCACGGCTTTTAAGTTCATTAACGAGAGCAATTTGAGGATAACCTCCGGCCAAAACCAATGCTTTCATCTTAACACTCCAATACTTTAAAAATTTACCTTTTTATAATAGCATAAAACCCTTGAATTGTAAAGCGCAAAAAGGCTTGAAACCAAGGCATTTGCTATTTAGCACCAATTTTGTTTTGAAGAGACTGGGGCAACTCAAAAATGAATTCGGGCCAACCTTCTGTCTTTTCATCTGTAATTCCGCTTCGCCAATTCCACTTGTCATTTCGCCAAACAAGTTCGATGTTTGCAGAAACCAAACCATCCTTGCTAACCTTTTTGAACATTGCATATTTATCAATTTCTTCAAAGGAAATAGTTTCATTTTTTTCCATATTTGTCATGTTATAAAGATACTCAATCTCGCTGTCGGTCAAGGTCAAATCCTTTGAATACAAATTCTCATTTTCACTGTCAGCAACCAAAACAGACCAAGTATAGTTTTCATCATTACTATAATATTCTTTAACAGCATCAATTTCAGACTTAAGGGCATACAATTCATTATTATAATAAACTATATTGTTTTCACTATCGGATATTTTATAAACCTTATCGGTTTCATATTCTTCTCCAACAGTTACAGTGTAGTTAAAGATATCCTTATTAAACTCAATTTTAACATACTGACTGTCTTCATATGTAAGTTCATTTGTTTCTTTCTTTTCTTTTTCAACAAGGAAGGTTCTGATATCACCGTTAAAATCCAAAACCAATTTATCATCGGTACATTTTTCAACAATAATTTCAGTCACTGCATCCTCGGTCTTTTCAGAATAATCAAGGACGATGGTTTTAGTGTCTTCATAATACGAATAACCTTCGCATAAATCCGAATCATTAACCGAATTTCCGCAAGCGCAATAATAGCTAAAGTCGCCATTGTCATTAAAAATGATATATTCGGTATCGGTTTCAAGGGAACGAGTCCAAGTAATATTTACAAAAGGACATTTGGACAAATCAGCCTTTTGTTTGCAACCAACAAATAGCAAAGCTACCATCAAGACAACTAAAATACAAGAAATTTGTTTTTTCATTTTATAAATTCCTCCGTAAATAATTATCAAGGATGTTATCATCATTATACTACACAAATTTACAATTTGCAATATATAATAACAACCGACGGGAATGTTCACCGGCTGTTATAAAGAACATCAATGTATTAAAATCTCCTTGTTTGTCATGTGTGTATCATAACACAAAGACCGTCCCATAAAACCGACTTTATAAAAACCAAACCCGACCCTAAGGCCGAGTTTGGTTTTTATTTTAAATTATTTAACTGTTAAAAGAACTGTGCTTTTTGCCGTACTTTTGTTTAGTCCTAAACCACTACACCCTTTTTAACGGTGTAATATTTACCGTTTGTGTGCTTAACACGACCGTTTTTAGCAGTGTTTACTACACCTTTTTCTACATAGTAATACTTGCCGTCGGTATGTTTAACAAGGCCTGTTTTAGCAGCGTTAACCTTACCACTTTGTACAAAGTAATACTTTCCGTTTGTATGTTTAACAAGAAGCGTTGAGCTTGTTTTAACACCCTTACTTACGTAATAGTAATTACCATCGGTATGTTTAACAAGGCCTGTTTTAGCAGCGTTAACCTTACCGCTTTGTACATAGTAATACTTACCATTAGTATGTTTAACGAGTAATGTTGAACTTGATTTAATACCATTAACTACATAATAGTGATTACCGTCGGTATGTTTAACAAGACCTGTTTTAGCAGTGTTAACCTTGCCGCTTTCTACAAAGTAATACTTTCCGTTTGTATGTTTAACAAGAAGTGTTGAACTTGTTTTAATACCATTACTTACGTGATAGTAATTACCATCGGTATGTTTAACAAGACCTGTTTTAGCAGTGTTAGCCTTACCACCTTCTACGCAGTAATACTTGCCGTTGGTGTGCTTAACAAGAAGGGTTGAATTGCTCATAACACCGTTAACGACATAATAATACTTACCATCGGTATGTTTAACAAGACCTGTCTTAGCAGTGTTAACCTTGCCGCTTTGTACATAGTAATACTTACCGTTAGTATGTTTAACAAGAAGTGTTGAACTTGTTTTAATACCATTAACTACATAATAGTGATTACCGTCGGTATGTTTAACAAGACCTGTCTTAGCGGTATCTACAACGCCCTTATTAACAAAGTACCACTTGCCATTGGTGTGCTTCATAAGAAGGGTGTCAGTAACCTTCTTGCGGTTTACAACGTGGTAGAATTTACCATCCTTATCTTTGTAAAGCACATTGCCGCCGGGATATGCAAATGCACCACAGTAATTACAGCTTGTATCTGCATCGTTCGAATACTTGTGTGCGCCTACTGTTCTAGTTTTGCCACATACGTTACATGACTTGTCACAGTTATTATCAAATTTATGATTTCCTGTGGCAGGGATAACCGTATTTACATTTCGCTTTGTTTTACATACGGTACATTCTTCATGCTTGGAACCGGCTACGCTACAATTGTTTGCTTTATCGATTACCCACACGAAATTGTGTTTTGAATTAAGTGTTACAACATTTGAAGTAACCCTGTTACCGTATTTATCAGTTACAACACAATAAATTTGTCTGCCTGCTCTTGCAGCATTCATTTGAACTGAATAGGTATTGCTTGTGAAAGAATTAGTAAGAGCAAATGCACTACTGCCCTTATCCTTATAATACCACTTGTAGGTTAAACCATCACCAGTAACATTAACAGTTGCAGAAGCAGTCTTTCCACATTCAACATTTACACTTTGAGGTTGCTTTGTAATTGCAACTCTCTTAGCGCCACATTCATTACAGGTTGTATCATCAACACTGTCAATATAGTGCCAGGTTGCATTTTCTAAACATTCGTTGCCCCAATCGATATATAGGTTTTCAAGGTCTTCTTCATCACCTATATACCAAACATGTTCAAGTCCAGAATCTTCAAAAGCATAATAATCAATATATTCCACGCTAGACGGAAGGACTATACTCTTAAGAAGTTCATCGTAAGCAAATGCGAGAGTGTCAATATACTTAACACCATCATTAATAACAACATTTTCAAGAGTGTCACAGAACCAGAATGCAGATTCACCGATTCTCTCAACGCTGGAAGGAATTGTAACCTTTTCAACGTTATATTGACCACCAAAAGCATAATCAGCAATTAATTTAGTGCCGTTTTTAATTGAAATTTCACTGAATTTTGGTGCGGTGCCCTTATATCCATATAGGTAATCTTGTAAATATACAAGTCCGTTGGGTTGAGCATTATACCAAGCAGTACCATGGAATGCAGTACCGGACAATGAATCAAGATTATCGCCAACCTTAATTGTTAAAAGGTTTTTATTTTCGGCAAAAGAATAATATGTAATATCGGTTACACTTTCGGGCAATTCAAGTGTTTTAAGATCGTTTTCATAGAAAGCGTAATCACCAATAGAAACGGTTCCCTCTTTAATATCGAGAGATTCAATAGAACAACCTATGAAAGCTGAATCGCCAATAGCAACTGCTTCATTTTCAAATACAACGTTCTTCAACTTAGAATAAGCAAATGCTTCCTCGCCAATATACTCAATATTTTCCGGAATTGTAATTGATGTAAATTCCGTGTTCTCAAAAGTATAAGCGGAAATTTCGGTCAATCCACTGCCAAAGGTGATTTCATTTAAGAATGTATGAGCAAAAGCGTACGAACCTAAATATTCCAAACTATCAGGTAATTTAACACTTGTAAGTTTTGTTCCCATAAAGGCTGAACTATAAATTTCGCTAACGCCTTCTTCAAAAGTGATGCTTGAAAGTTGAGAATAACGATAAGCATTATAATCAATTAAATCAACACTTGCAGGAATTGTAACATTCTTAACACCTGATAAAGCAAAAGCACTCTCGCCAATATATTCAAGATTTGAAGGCAATTCAATATCAGTAAGGTTGTTACAAGATTCAAATGCACAAGTGCCAATGGAAGTGAGATTTTCAGGTAACACAACCTTCTCAAGTTCCATAGAGTGTGAAAATGCTGAATATACAATATCGGTGACATTTTCCGAAATGATTATCTCGCTGTAATTACAACCAGAGAAAGCTGCAGTTTTAATTTCTTCAACTGTATCAGGCATAGTATATGTGCCGGTTTCATCAGTCACACACTTATAAACCGTTTTCATATCCTTACTGTAATATACGCCTTCAACAACAGTGTAATCGGTATTGCTGTTACCAAAATTAATCACTACCTTATAGGCAGAAAGATTGTCAAACACCAATGATACGTCGGTAACTGTATCAGGAACTACATATTCACCGGTTTTGCCGTATGGGAATGTAACAATTCGGGTTACATCTTTATCGTAAATAACGCCGTCAACCGAAGCATAATTCGGATTATCTTCAGACAAAACAAATTCTTCGAGGTTTATGCAATCGGAAAATAAATCATTACTAATTTCAGCAATACCATTGCCTAAGGTGATTTTTTTCAAATTATTACAGCCATAGAAAAGATCATGAGAAATCATTGTTACGCTATCGGGTATAATAAGCTCGGTTGCGTAACCTGAAGCATAACTTAAATCGGTAATACCTATAACTGTGTAACCATCAATAACCGAAGGAACGTTAATAACACCATTTTCAGCCGAAGTGCATCCGGTTATTATTGCGTTGTCGCCCTGAGTAATATATTCAAATCCACCGGACACAGTTTTTTCAACAATATTAACCTTTAACTCAGCTTCGCCAATATCGGTAAATACATTAATGGTATATGTATTTCCGCGATACCAATGCTCTTCGAATTGGGGGTCGTTATAATTAATACTATAAAAGTCATCATCAATGGATAAACCACTATCATGAGCATTTGCTGTGATTTTAGTGCCATCGGTCAAAGTAACCTCTATCTTAACTTCATCTTGCCAATTATAATAGTAAAACCAATCTCCTTCGGGTGTTGAACTCCAACAACCACCCTTTTCATCAACAAATGATATTTCCTCGGGAACTACCTTAAAACTGGCAATATTTGACTCAACAATAGTTACGGGAACTTCAACATCATAACCCATAACATTAATTGTGGGATAATAAGTGCCTCCTAAAGCCCAAGGTTCGCCATATTGATTATCATAAGATGTTATATTGTACCATTCACCGTCATATTCGAAGGATGCTCCTTCAACAGGTAATTCTTCGTCTTGGTCTTTAAACTTTATAGAATATTTAAGTTTATTTTCCCACCAATAACGATAGTACTCTCCCTCTTCATTATAATCATAGTCGCCGCCTTTATTCACGGTTAAGTGTAATGGAGATACAGTTATTCTTTCAATTGGTGACTCTTCAATTGTAACATTGGTGTTAGCATCGTAACCTAAAATATTAAACTCAACATTGTATATATTTCCGGCTTCCCAATGTTCAACATCTTGTTCGTCAAAATTATTTATATAGAAATATTCATCGTTATAATAGAATCCGTCGCCTGTACCATCAAAAAACTCATCGTTGCCTTTGAATTTAACACTATAGTCAAGTTTGTGACGCCATTCGTAATAATAATATTGGTCGCCGAATTCATCCTCATTCCAATATCCATTTGAATTTTCAAACATTTTTATAGGCTTAATTATTAAGCATTCAATTGGAGATTCAACAATACTGATATTGACATCAGCTTCATAACCTAAAATTGTTGCTGTAGCAGTGTAGGTATTGCCAACTGTCCAATGATTTTCATATTGGTCATCTTCATAATCAATAGAATATTCATGACCGTTATAGTTAAAGTAGTTGTCATTCACTTCATAAAGTTCATCGTCGTTTTTGAACTTTATAAAGCATTTTGTTTCCGAAACCCAACTATAACTGAAGTATTCTTGACCTTCTTCATCATAATCAATGCCACCATCACAATTTTCAATTAATTGAATCTCCTCAAAAGTAACACTTTCAACAGGTGTTTCAATAACGGTTACAGGAACCTCAATTACTTTGCCTCTAACCATAATATATGCAGTATTTGTTTCGCCCAACTGCCAGTGTTTGTAATATTGGGAATCCTGAGTGGTAAAACCGTACCATTCATCGTTATGATAAAATCCAGGGCCATCAAAAGTTATAGGCTCACTCTCGCCGTTAACCCAAGCTTTTCCTCTTATTTGATTTTCCCAACGGTACTCAAAAAATTCATCACCGTTTTCATCGGTATTTTTACCGCCTTCACAGTTTTTTATCACTTCGATAGGCTCAATTTCAATGTCATCAAGGGAGCCGTTCTCAATTGTAACTTCAACTGTTGCAGAACAACCAAGTAAGCTAACATCAATTTGATATGTGTTACCGGGCTCCCAATGAGAGATTTCTTGATTATCCTCATAATCAACCCAATAATTCACATCATCGATAGTAACATAATAATCTGTGGTTTCAATAACATCGCCACCTTGCAAAGTTACAGAATAATCCAAAAGATCTTCCCAATAATAGTGAAAATAAGCATCCCCCTCTTCCCAATAATTAATGTGACCGTTTGTTCCGGCCTCAATAGTAATCGGTTTAAAAGTCATGCTCTCCACTACCGGTGTAGTGTCAGCCGAAGCTATAAGGCTCATATTAGTCATTGAAAATAACATAATAGCCACCAAAATTATAGCGCTGACTTTTTTGATTGCTTTCATTTCATCGTCTCCTTTTTTAATGAATATTACATATTTCAAGCTGCGACTCGCTTGAATAATAACCTAAATTTATGGATGTGCATTTAGAAGAAATGCCCATACCGCTTTCTTCGCAGAAAACCTGTGATTTAATATTCGCATGTTTCTTAAAGTTTTTTTCGAGTTTGTTATTTTTAGAATAAATATCCTTTATAACACCTGAAAAAAGATCGGGAGCAATATTTTTATATAATTGGCCGTGCCAAATAGCACAACTAAATTCAGCAGTTACTCCGACAAACCAACATTCTGCATTTGCATCGCCCGTTCCGGTTTTGCCTGCAACCTTAATATCATTGCAATTAGCCTTTGCACCTGTTCCGCCGGGTGTAACAACACCTTGCAACAACAAATTCATCAAATCGGAAGTTTTGGGACTGAGTATTTCCTTGGGTTTGTATTTTCGCTTATAAATTTCTTTTCCATCTTTATCAACTATTTTATATACTGCCTTTGGAACCTCATAAACACCGCCTGTGGCAAACATTTGATAATAGCCTGCCATGTCAACCGTTGAAACACCCTCATTAAGGGCTCCCATAGCAACATTTCCGATAATTTCATCTTCGGTGTAGATGGTTGAACTATACTGTTCAAAAAACATTGGAACGCCAAGTTTATTTTGCAAAAAGTTGATTGAATCATTAACACCAACATCAGCCAAACATTTTACAGCGACCGTGTTAAGAGAACGCTTTAAAGCATTATATATAGTTGTCATTTCCATGCTGTATTGCCCGTTGGCATTTTGTGGCCAATTTCTTTTGCTGCCATCAGAATTTTCAATTTGCTTATAGGGAGAGTCCTCATAAGTGGAAGACCAATTGATAATCCCCTTTTCCAATGCTTGAGCATATACACTCAATGGTTTAAATGATGAGTGAGGTTGATAGGACTTTGAAGCATGGTTGTCTACATCATGTAATGAATTGCTATATGCCGCAATAAGATTTCCATTTAAATCGGTAATTGAAGCAGCACTATCCATTTCGGTCTTGTAGCCATTCATAACCTGTGTTAGCGAATTTTGAACCTTCTTGTCGTAAAAAGTATATACAACATATTGTCCTTTAAAAATTTTTTGCTTTGCCGTTTCAATGTTGCAATCTAGTTTTTTAGATAATATTGAAGCAGCTTCATCAATGGCAATATCAAAATAAGCTAAACTTTTATCAGGTTGATAATCACTTTCAATTTGAACGGCAACTTTACCATCCTTGTTATAAACCGAAAAGATTTTACCATTTTTACAAGAGCATAAGGAAGAAAGCAAAATCACAACGGCCATTAATAAACTGATTTTCTTAATTGTTCTTCACCTGCTCTTCCTTTAACTTATTAACATATTCAGTTACATTTTTAGAAAAATCAAAATTTGGTTGTTCCGTAATCTTACTACCAAGATTACTTAACCTTTCTTTATTTCGCTCGAATTTTTCATAGGTTGAGAGAATGTAACTATTACAAACTTCTACACTCTCGGTGTCATTTTGCCGTGTAAACACTGCAACACCGTTTATGAGCATCACACAAAATTCTTTATATTCCGAATATTTAAAAGGATATCTTTCAATAGCAGCAGTTTTATTCTCAATTACCGCTGCAAAATCACCAATAGTATAAGCATATTTTGATTTAACACTATATGGAGCAAAATATGATTCGTTTTGTTTTAAAATTTTATCTGCAATGTCGCTCGCACGTTCTAAATCAGTTTCTTCTTCCATCATGGTTAAACTATTTCGAGTATTAAAAGGATACATTTTGTTTGCTGCTTCACAAAAATTATAGAAAGATAGGAAAAGTGCCGCAAACATATATGCATTGAGTAATAAAGCAACCAAAGAAACCGGTCGAAGCCAAAACTTGGTTTGAATAGTAACAGTTTTTTCATTTTCCGACTGCATCAATAATATCAGCAAGAAAAACATCGTAAGGTATTGTAGGTTAAAATCAAAAAGAGTATGTAAAACAAATGTTAAAACTATAAGTTTGTTCGACAAAGGAATACCTTTTTTAAATAAAAATATTACAATTGCACTAATAAACAACACTGCCGGAATAAATCCAATGTCTAAAAACAGTTGCAAGAAATCATTGTGCACAAAGGTCACATTGTAAATACCTGTTTGAATAGAATGTTGGGAGAAAAAATAACCCATATATCCCATACCAAAAGGATATTTAATCAAAAGAGGTAATGCATCAACGAAATATAAAATTCTTCCAACAAAAGTACTTGCACCAAAGTCAATATTTAAATATCGACTAACAATGGCATTATCTTTAAATAAAAGCATAATTGCCACAACAGCCACAGCAGATATCGCTGCAACCAAAAGCAAAATATTCCTTATTTTCTTGTTTGAAACAAGCAAAAACATCGCAAAGTTGGAGATTAAAAACAATATAAATACCGTACGGCTTCCGGTATAAAAAATTCCACCAATCAGAAGAGCCATCGAAATATAGTCATATATTTTTAGTGTGCTTTTCTTAAAAATCAACAACTCACTTATGAGCAAAAATAAAGCGAAGGTATTTGGATACTGAAAAAATCCTGCAAATCTGCCGGAAACAACGAAAAAGTCCTTTATAACAGGAATTTGCGCGCCAATGGCAGAAAACACAACAAGAACAACCGAAACATACGGCAAATAACTTAAAATTTCGCTTTTTTTATTATCCTGCCATAGCAATACCATATATAAAAACACAGGCAAAAACTTCAAAAAGCCAATAAATGCCATTCCAAAATCTATTGCCCAAAATAAAGTCAAAAAATAGAAGGCAACTATTAATGAAATAGATAATGCAAAAATACTTTTTTCTATAACAATTTTTCCCGTTTTGGCAATTCGCAGAAACAAGTAAACCGAAAAAACACAAGAAATCAAACAGGAAAAATGCTCATTAAATCCACCAACAAGAAATATTGAAATTATAAAAATTATATCTGTAAATCTTAACTTTTCTTTGACTAAAGAAAGCATTCGATTTCATCCCCCAAAAAAAACAATAGACGTATTCTATAATATAATATCATATCATATATAAATTTTCAATAAAAAATCACAAATTTTACTTCGAAAAACAATTTAAATTAAAAGAAAAAATCCAAACTTGACACAAGGCCAAATTTGGATTTCAAAAGTTCAGATATCATGCTTTTTTCTTTTTATTCAATGCGCTGTAAAATATTTTTGCGACTGCTGTTGAAACAATAATTCCCAAGGCTAATGCAGCTGCCAATTCCAGAGTATATACACCTCTTTGCAAAAAGACCTTTAAATTGCCTTCAAAGGCATTCGCCATTGTATAGTAAAGCGAACCACCGGGTACCAAAGGAATAAGCGAAGAAATAATAAAGGTAGTTGTTGGGGCTTTTACAATTCTCGCCATCACCTCAGCATATATGGAAATTCCACAAGCCACAATAAAATAAATAATCGGCTCACTTGGAATATACCAACTGAGTATAACGAAAATAAGCCAAGAAGCAAAACCACCAATTCCGGTCACAATTAGCCTTTTACCACGAATATTAAAGAGTATTGCAAACCCAACCGAACCCACAAAACCCGATAAAATTTGAATTATTTCAGTTTTTGTCATAGCACCATTTCTCCCAAAATAGCAATTGCAAAATATCCTGCCGCAATAGCCAAAGCAGTAAGTATTGCCTCGATTGTTCTCAAAAGTCCTGCGATGCTATCCCCCGTAAACAAATCGCGCAAAGCATTAATTAAACCAATTCCGGGGATTAAGGTCATAATATTACCGATAATGATTTTATCCACATCTGGTATCCAACCAAATTTAACTGCAATCATCGCTAAAAATGTAGCAACAGCCGTGGAAATAAACTTTGAGAAAATCTTGTTGGTAATCACCTTTTCGAAAAGTGATATACTGCATCTGACAGCAAAACCCACAACTAATGAAATCAGGGTTTCAACAACCGTTCCACCAAAGAATAAGGTAAATGCGCCGGCTATTACTGAATAACAAATAAACTCCCACCACATAGGATATTCTTTGCAGTTTATAGCAGTGTTTAATTTGGTCTCAATTTCCTCAGCTGAAAGATTATTTTCGCAAATCTCACGCGATAACTGATTTAAACGATGGATTTTTTCAATGTCAACTCCCGAAGACATAATTCTTCTGGTTTGGGTATATGTTTCACCGTCTTTTGTATGTACTGTTACTACCATACTGCTGGTAATAATAAAAACATCAACTCGAACTGCGCCGAAAGCATTACAAATTCTTGTCACACTTTCCTCAACACGATGAACCTCGGCACCCGAAATAAGCATTTGCTCGCCAATATCCATAGCATAGCTAAATAACTTTTCCATTAAACTACCTCTTTGTTAAAATTCTAATAAAGCAACTATATCACTTTAAAAACGCTTTTTCAATACAAAAATCAATTTAAATTTTATAAAATAACATTTTATACACAAAAAAGGGCTCACCACCCACTTGCGTGCTGAGACTCTCATCTAGTGGAAGTAACAGAACTTACCGTCTGCTTCGCATTCGGTGCCTGACTGCACGAACCCGCCAAAAACAGTTCACAGGACTGTTATTTTACGCTTTACACCTTCTCAGAGTCAAGTCCTTTAATAATAAAAAAATCCAAACCCGACTCTAAGTTCGAATTTGGATTTTGGTGCGATTGTTCATAACCAACCTCAAACGCGAGGTTGAAACTAAAAAAAAGAAGAACCTCAGCACGCGAATTGCGTGTCGAGGCTCTCGACTGGTGCGGGTGACAGGACTTGAACCTGCACGCGAAAGCGCTAGCTCCTAAGGCTAGTGCGTCTGCCAATTCCGCCACACCCGCAAATAAACATATTAAATTGAAAAAGTCTTATAAAGCACAAAAACACTAAAACTGCAGACGCATGCGTGACTCTTGCGGTGCCCAAAAGTTTTTACTGCTTGGAGCGCAGCAAACTTTTGACCGCTGCGCCTTTTTTGCTCTCGTTTTATCACCCACCGGGTGCACTCGGCAAAAAACTGCCAATTCCGCCACACCCGCATTCACATATCAATATGCGACTTGACAAATATAACATAATACTTTTTAAAAGTCAAGATTAAAATAAGAAAGGCAGTGCCGAGCACTGCCTTTAATTATTCTTCCTCTTCAAACTCTTCAATATCACACTCTAAGTAATCACCTTTAATGCGATTCTTGTTTGAAATCTTATCAAATACAGCAAGAGCACCAACAACAGCACCAAATACTGCTAAAAGTGAACCGATAATCTTTAAAAAGGTTTTCATTTTTAAATCCTCCCGAAATTTCTTCCATTAATATTATATCAATAAATTTTCAAAATGTCAATCACATAAACGGAGCAAATAAATGAAAAAATGATTGCAAAAATTTTTTCTTGAAGGGGCGCCTTTTCCAAGCGTCAACTTCAATTTCTTTACTACATCTAATTATGTCCAAAATATCACATTTAATATCCATAACGGTATTACTGTTGCATATCCAAGCACCACATTCAAACTGGAAAACAAAACTTCTGTAATCCATATTTTCGGTGCCGACAGTTGCCACAGCGTCATCCGACACAAAGAGTTTTGAATGGATAAATCCTTTTTCGTACTCATAAATTTTAACCCC
>JAZSPH010000027.1:0-23179 GCA_045537355.1 Acutalibacteraceae bacterium | reverse complement strand
GAGTATACCTATGAGTATCACTGAAAGAATTTATCTTAAGAATTGGAACTATGACGGACCTGACCGCGTTAAGCTGGTCTACAGCGATGACGAGATCGTATTTGTAACCCGTGAGGACTTCAACCGTGCATTCGGTGCTATCATCAATGCTTCCAAGGAAGAGGTCATCCGCGATTTCGCTATTGAAGCGTGAAAGGAGAATAGTCATGGCAACCATCTTACAACAGTATCGTGAAAAACAGCAGTCCTTCTGCTCGCAGATCAATTCCGGCAACCTTCCGCTTGAAAGAGTGATTGAGATGCAGGAAGTCAATTACCGTATCTGCGTTCTCGAAACTTTTGAGTCCTTCTGCAAGACTGCTCCGATTACGACAGACAACAAGGCCATGGGATATCATTATCAGCTGGTGGATGCCTATGTGCGTTTTGTCTTAAACGAGAGAAAGTTCGGTGCAAGAACCGACGCTGACGGCGCCAAAAAGCGCGAGACCGCCTATGCCTCCCTTGAAAAGGTGGCGCTTGACGGTAAGAAGCGTTTCTCCAGTTTCGTTCCGGGCAACGACAAGCAGTATAAGGAAGCAATCAGCAATTACATTAAGACGATCCTTCCCGTGTGGATGCAGTATCGTAATATGTATATCAACATATAAGGAGGCAACATCATGAGTCAGAACAACTCGAATGATAAGCAAGCAATGCTTGGCTTAATCGAAAACATCAATAAGGTTGAGGGCTTTGACCCCACACCTTTTGCGGTGGATTTCACCGATCTGAACTCTCAGGAGACCCGCAAGCGTCTTCCTGTTATGATTCAGATTGCGTGGTTCCGCCTGAAATATCCTGAAGGTAAAATCGCTGTGCAGGTAACACAAGGCAAGGATTGCTTTGTGGCAACCGCAAAGGTCTATCCGAGCTATAAGGATGGCGATGAATGCTATCTTGCAGAAGCAACTGCTTCCCGTGGTAAGTGTGAAGAGAAACCTTCCGTTTCTCCTCGCGAATGGGCGCAGACGGCGGCTGTAGGCATCGCACTTCGTAATGCCGGCTTCGGATTGCAGTTTGCTATGGCGGGCGAAGACTTCGAGAGTCTTGCCCCTGACGAACTGGGTCTGGGAACTGGTATGGATGTTCCCCCTGCAGCGAGCACCGGAACAGGTAATGCAACTGAGTCTGAGTACGAGTACACCGTGGAAGACACTAATCCGCCTAAGGAACTGACGACCGAGGAAAAGGTCGCACAGGCAATGCAGG
This sequence comes from Acutalibacteraceae bacterium, assembly GCA_045537355.1. Taxonomy (GTDB): domain Bacteria; phylum Bacillota; class Clostridia; order Oscillospirales; family Acutalibacteraceae; genus UBA737. Next base: position 21,928 of record JAZSPH010000027.1, on the reverse strand, counting down.
TTGTGTGTCCGATTTCCAAGTTCGGTGGAAAGACACTCGGCGAGGTTCTTCGTGAGGATCCTAAGGCTATCCGCTGGGTAGCTGAAAAGTATCCCGGCTCCGAGGAAACGAGAGCAGCGGCAAAGCTGATTTGTGAATATGCCATGCAGCAAGCAACCGCGTGAGTAATCACCATAGATTTGGGGATGGCGATAACGTCATCCCCGGAAAGGAGGCTGTATGGAGATATTTCACATGTGGGATGTACTTCCACTACTCGGCATAGACTTGCCACCATCGGGTAGAAGTTCACTCAATGTGTCCTGCCCGTGTTGCGATGACAGTCCTCGCAAGAAGCACCTCAACATTAATCTCAAAAAAGAGGTCTTCCGTTGCCCGCGATGTGGAATATCCGGGGGTATATTCGATTTGTACTCTCTTTACACGAACGTGCCGCGTGAAAAGGTGCGAAAAGCGCTTGTGGAACGGCTCGGTATTCCAGAGGGTGCGAAGCCAAAGCAAAAGAAAAACTTTGAGCTTCAAGCCAAGGAAGAATGTCCGATTACCGATATTGAACTGCGGCACGCAACTTACAGCGCATTGCTTTCTAAGTTGTCGCTTGCCGCTGATCACAGGGACAATCTGCTGAACCGTGGGCTCACCGATGACGACATCAACCGTCTGGGCTACAAGTCCACACCGGTTGTCGGTATGAGTGCCCTTGCTAAACAGCTCCGTTCAGAGGGCTATTATTTAGCAGGTGTTCCTGGTTTCTTCAAGGACAAAGCAGGCTCGTGGACTTTCGTTCATGAGCAACGCGGTATTTTGATTCCTGTTCGCGACCGTCTTGGCAGAATACAAGGTCTGCAGATAAGACGGGATAACGTAACCAAGCGTAAGTTTCGATGGATATCCAGTGCTGATATGGATGAAGGTTGCCGTGCCGAAGGATGGACGCACCTTGTCGGCAAAGTCAGACCGACTATCGTTCTGACAGAAGGACCGATGAAGGCGGACGTCATTAACGCACTGACCGGACTCACTGTTCTGGCTGTACCCGGTGTCAACACACTGACACAGCTCGAACTGGCATTGAAGGATCTTAAGAGCGTAGGCTTGGTGGAGATCAAAACAGCCTTTGATATGGATTTTGCAACTAACCAGCACGTGCAGAATGGCTATAACAGTCTGCTCAATATGCTCGGTGAAATGGGATTCCGATACGGAACCTATCTGTGGGATCCAACCTACAAAGGTCTTGACGATTATATCTGGGAGCATTGCTTCCAGAGAAGAAAGTCACAGTAAGCTATGGAACTGGGCGAGGCAAAATTTTTGCTTCGCCCTTTTTCTATGAGTATTTTTCAAAAAAATAAGTATTTGAGTTGTAAATACTCATAGCGAATCGTGTAATTAGATATGAAATCTAAAAACCCTGGAGGTACAAAATATGTTAATCGCAATTGATCATGGTAACTATGCAGTAAAAACCGAAAACCATTCGTTCGTCGCCGGCCTTGCCGAGCATACGGTGAAACCGCCTTTGACGGATGAGATCCTGGAGTACGGTGGCAAGTATTGGACTCTCAGCGGAAAGCGCCTGAATTACAGACGTGATAAGACCGCAGATGAAAGCTACTTCATCCTGAGTCTGATTGCTATCGCCAAGGAAATGGAATCTGCCGGACGTACAAATCCGTTTGAGCAGGTTCAGCTCGCGGTGGGACTTCCCCCTGAGCACTATGGAGTACTGAAGGATAAATTCGCACAGTACTTCCAAAGAGACGGCGTAATCAAGTTTGCCTACAAAGAGAAGCCGTATAGTATTATAATTGAAAGAGTTATGGTCTTCCCGCAGGCATATGCTGCGGTGGTTCCTCAGAGTACGCTGATTATGAATTCTCCGCGTATCTTCATTGTGGACGTCGGCGGCTACACAACCGATATCCTTCTGTTGAAGAATGGTAAGCTCGATTTTCAGTACTGTCGCAGTCTGGAGTCCGGTATTATCACGATGAATAACGAAATCATTCGTAAGGTAAATGCTCTTCACGATATGACCATCGATGATGAGCATATCAGCGACGTGCTCTGCGGCAGAGAAACTATTCTTCCTGCTGACGTTATTGAGACCATCACCGGCTCTACGAAAAAGCACGCTGATAACATCTTGAACCAGCTGCGCGAGTTGCAGGTGGATTTGAGATCCAACCCGGCAATTTTTGTCGGCGGCGGCAGTATTTTGCTCCGTCCTTTCTTCGAGAACTCGCACCTGATTGCCAAGGCGAGCTTCGTTGATTCTCCGAATGCCAATGCTATTGGCTACGAGATGCTCGGAAAAGCGCAAATGAACCGCCATCCTAATGCATAAGGGATGGAGGGGTCATTGTGAAGAAAGACGGGAAATATAGATTTACACTTGGCTTCGGCTCTGACACAGAGGAAGAATACAGAGCCGGAGAGTTTTTAGAAAGCCTGGGTAACAAAAAGAGTGCCATCATAGTAACGGCCTTGAATGAATATCTTGCTTCACATCCAGAGTTGCAAACGCAATGTTGTAAAATAGAAGTCAAGGTTGCTCCAAAATATGACCAAGATACTATGGAGCACCTAATACGGAAAATAGTTGAAGAGAAGATATCGGCCCTTCAATTCGCAGGCAGTGTGCCGGCTGCAGAGGCAGTTCGCAAACCGGATGCACTGGAAGAGGATGTTGCAAAAATGTTGGATAACCTCGATTTGTTTGGGTGAGTCAGAATGAGTCTGCAAGCACCATATGCAGACTCATTTTCTTTGCTATAACGATTTTACGAAAAAAAACTCGCTAAATCGGAATTATAGGTAGGGTATTGGAATGCTGGTTTCTTCTACTTCGAGTCATTATCCGTTAAAATATTAATGGAAGATAAGGAGAAGAGGAAAAGTGGATTACATAGCTTTAGGTAAGAACGTTAAAAAATTCAGATTGATGCGCAGTATGCGCCAAAAAGATCTGGCAGAATTATGTGACAGTAGCGACAGCTATATCGGTCACATTGAGAATGCACGCGGCATTCCAAGCTTAGAAATGGTGGTTAAGATAGCAAACGCCCTGGAAGTAACTGTTGATCAGCTTCTGAGTGAGAGCTATAAGAGTCCTGAGGTCATTTACCTCAGAGAAATTGCTGAGCGTATCGAGAAGTATCCGGTATCCCAGCGAATTCAAGCATGCGAAGGCTTCAATGCTTTCCTGGATTCACTTGAAAAGTTTGGGAGCAAGTGACACAGGGAGAGTCATATGAAGCGGAGACACAGTTAAAAAGAACGGCAACACCTTCAAGAGAAAAAAGCACATAAACGGAACCGACAATAATTGGACGGTTCTAAAACTACGCCTTAATAAGCGGTCGTACTATGCGAAAGTGTGGTATGGCCGCTTTTTATATTCTCTGCAGAAAGGAGGTGGTTCCCATGTTCTGATTGCTGTGATCCTGACTGTTATAACAAATACAAATTCACGGCATGCCACTGCGGCATGTTGTAAATATAGTTGCATTGCTCAGTGGCGTGCCCAAAGGAGGCATGACATTGACCAGGCAAGAAGCAACTGATGATCGAGATGAGCTCCGCGCTGAATTTACAGTGTGGCTCGACACGTTGATACGACGTGCAAAGCTTAATTATTTAAAGAAGATAAAGCCACCGGTAGAACTTGTTTCACTGGATGACCTACACGAGGACAATCTGCCCTACATTGAAGATGAGTGGATCAACCGGGTAGCCTTTGAAGACAGTGGCTTTAACTTTGAGGAAGAACGTCTCGCAAACGCATATGCAGAACTATCTCTTATGCGTCAGCAGGTGTTGGAGATGCTATTTGTGGATGGACTCAAGGTGCGAGAAATCGCAAGAATCCTTAATTGTTCAACTCAATACGTCTCCGATCAAAAACAGAAAGGGCTTAAATATCTTCGAAAGCGCCTTATAGAGGATGGTGATGCTAATGGATAAAGAGCAGTTCCGAATCACCCTGCAGGGTGCTGTTGCAGGCAATCATGATGATTTTGAAAAAATCATTGACTTGTATGAACCTCTTATCCGAAACCATTGTTACATAAATGGTGAGTTTGACGAGGATCTGCATCAGTATGTTTTGATGCATTTGGCCCTTAAAATCAGTAAGTTCATTATCTAAGCGAAAGGCTCCGGATTTCGGTCCGGAGTCTTTTTTTGAAAAAAATTTTGATTTAGCGACTATATTTTGGATTTTTCGATTGTGTTTCCCTATGAAAGCATCCCTATGCTGGAGATCGAACCTTGACAATCGAATAGTCCAGAACCGGTACATTCCATTTTCGCCGAGCGCCTATCCGTCTGCCTGGCAAGCAGAACCATGAGTAACAATATGCGGGTGGCTCCTGCATTCCGCCAAGACGCGAATTTGGGACAATGATACTTCCGTAACTCGCGGTCCGGCCACAATGAAGGCGGGAAGGTGGAACTCCTATGGACCTGTTCGCTGCAGGCGCCGGGTGGACGTTAAAATCATTCTAATCGAATATACCAAGAAAATAATGGTAATAATAAAGTTGTAAAAAAGAGCATTTGGAGGTGTAATGATTTATGAAAGAACCCAGACCTGATTTATCTGAATTAGTTGACATCAGAGATGTCGTTATTGATAAAAGCCTTCCATTAGAAGATCGAGTAAAATCCTATGTGGAGCAAATTAAGAATCCGTACTGTTTTAAGGTTGGAGATGTTGTGGTAAGAGTTTCCTATGCGGGCAAAGACAAAACACTTACTGATAGCTTCACCTCTATGATTGCTTCGATGTGATGGAAATAATTACTATGATTAATTTTAATGAAACGGCTGGATTTCTTCGAGTGTCTGTGCTATAATTACACACGGACAAAATCAGCGATAACTCCAGTTGTTTATTCGGTTCTCGAATAATACAGGAAGGAGTGGCGCTATGAATAAGCACATAGATCAGACTTTTAAGGTCGCCATTTATCTTCGTTTATCGAAAGAGGATGGCGACCTTTTGCGTTCTTCTGGTAATAAGAACGAAAGTAACAGTATCAGTAACCAGAGACAACTGATATATCACTTTATGAAAAATCATCCCGAACTCGAACTTTACGATGAGTATAAGGATGACGGTGTTAGTGGTTCAACTTTTGACCGTGCAGATTTCCAAAGAATGATGGATGATATTGAAGCAGGCAAAGTGAACTGTGTTATAGTCAAGGATCAATCTCGATTTGGCCGTGACTACATTGAGGTAGGAAAATACAAAGAGAAGATATTCCCTCAAATGGGAGTTCGCTTTATTACTATAAATGAAGGCTACGATTCGTTTTCAGCATCATCATCTGATGATATGGCATTTACAATCAATAGCTTTGTTCATGATTTTTATATTAGAGACATTTCAACCAAGATTAGAACAAACCTTGCGACGAAAATGAAAAATGGTGATTACATTTCAAGTTTTGCAGTTTTCGGTTACGCAAAGGATCCGGACAATAAAAATAAACTGGTTGTGGATCCTTATGCTGCGGGTGTTGTAAGAGATATCTTTAGTTGGAAAATTGACGGCTTGAGTCCTAATAGTATAGCCCAAAAACTAAACAATCTTGGTGTTCCTTCGCCATCCGAATATAAAAAGCTGCAAGGCTTAAAGTACAACACTGGATTTCAGTCAGAGAAAAAATCACCGTGGAGTCATGTAACCGTTAGACGAATTCTAAAAAATGAAATATATATCGGTGTGACAATTCAAGGGAAAAGTACAAGCCCGAACTACAAAACCAAGAAAAGAATCCATACAGATGAGTGTGATTGGTACCGTGTTGAGGGAACACATGAAGCAATTATATCTGTTCGTGATTTTAAAATAGTTCAGGAACTCCTTCGGGAGGATACGCATAGTTTTGATGCGGACGGAACCACCCCGGCATATGGTGGCAGAATATTCTGTGGTGACTGCGGTGCTCCTGCGGTAAGAAAAACACATCGTTTGTCAAACAAGCGTGTAGTTTATTACAGTTGTGGAGCCCATAAAAAAGATAAGTATTTCTGCAGCAAGCACACGATACGTGAAGATGTACTGGATAAGGTTGTCTTTGAAATAATCCGCCAGCAAATTGTTCTTCTACTTGATGTAGATAAGGCCTTGCAAAAATATGAGGCTTTATCGTGGGAAAAACACAAGCTAAGGAGAATCAATGACAATATTGCAATTCAGAACGAGATTGTACAGAAAAACAGTATGTTAAGACTCGGAATCTATGAGGATTTCAAATCAGGTCTCTTAGATAGAGCAGAATACGATACTCTTAAAGCGGAATTGACCGATCGCATTAATGAAGCAACAGCATCAATAGAATATTTGAGCAGTGAAAAAAGAGAGATTGAAGAAGGGATTACCAAACAACAGTCTTGGATATCCCAATTCCGTCAGTATGAAAACATAACAGAAATCACAAGAAATATGGTGATTCATCTGATTGAACGTATCAACGTTTTTGAGGATTCTGTTGTTGAAATTATCTTTCGTCATCAAGACCAGATTAAAGAAATACTGGAGTATGTTGATGAAAGAGAGAAAGAATTTAAAATCATTAAAATGCCGAGATTGGAGGTGGTATAGTGGCTCGAATTTCGAGAAAATCCGGCACTTCAAAAAAGCCGGAACCCCAGAAAAAGATTTGTGGTCTGCGTACAGCGCTTTACGTTCGCCTGTCTGTAGAAGACAACGGAAAAGAAGATGCCGATTCTCTTGAAAATCAGGAAGCTTTATTGCGAGATTATTTAGAGGAACGTCCTTATTTGGAGTTGGTAGAAGTATACTCAGACAATGGGTTCACAGGAACTGACTTTGAACGACCTGCATTTATTAAACTAGTAGAGGATGTTCGAAAGGGTCGCATAGACTGCATAATAGTTAAGGATTTTTCAAGGCTTGGCAGAAACTATGTAGAGACCGGAGAGTATCTAGAAAAAATATTTCCGTTCCTTGGCGTAAGGTTCATTTCAGTGAATGATGGTTATGACAGTGCTTCTGCAAATGCCGGAGAACTTCTTGCTGCATCGTTAAAAAATCTCATTAATGATATGTATGCAAAGGATATCTCTAAGAAAATCTGTTCAACGATGAAGGACAAGCGACGTCGAGGCGAATATATTGGTAGCTATGCTCCTTATGGGTATTTAAAAGATGAAAATGACAAGAACAAACTGGTGGTTGATCCTGAAATAGCACCAATTGTTATTGAAATTTTCGAACTCCGCGCCCAAGGAATCGGTATAGAAGCTTTATGTCGTGTTTTGAACGAGAAGGGTTATCCTTCGCCCGGCAGATTAAGATATGAACGTGGAATTATTACTAATAATAACAAGAAAGGGAGTGCATTGCCCTGGAACCGTCATGTGCTGAAGGATTTGCTTCTTAATATAGCTTATATCGGAAATCTGGCGCAGGGACGCAGCGCGCAATGCTTGTATAAAGGTCAGAAATTTCATCGAACAGACAGCTCTGAATGGGATGTGGTTTACGGGACTCATCCCGCCATAATCGGTATGGATTTATGGGAAAAGGTACAAGAGATCAATAATAGACAAACTGCAGCGGCCAAAGAATCTCACGGGAAATACTCCCACCTGCCAAAAAGAATTAATCCATATGGTTCTATAATAAAGTGCGGTAACTGCGGACGCGTTCTAAAGTATGTTCGTAGTTATTCAAGGCCAAGAAAGGACGGGCTTGTAAAAGATTATTATAACTACAAATGTCCGCAGAATATAGAACTTGGCGATGCAGCTTGTCCTAAGAAAAACATCAAAGCCGATGAGCTTGACGCACTTATACTTGATGTTATCAAAAAACAGATGGATCTTTTCTTAGATACGAAGAAAACTCTATCTCAGCTCATTGCAATTGAAAAAGAGCGTTCTAAGCGCAATGCACCAATCATGCAAGTGGTAGAACTTAAAGAACAACTTGAAACGAAGAAAAAAGCATTTTCTTCGCTATATTTTGATTATAAGGAAGGAATCTTGACGCAAAGAGAATACATGGATGCGCGAGAGACTTACCAATCAATGATTGCATCGTTGGAACAACAGATTCAAGAACTGGAGTCTACCCGGTCACGTGTAAGAAAAACGGAGACTGGTGCAAGGAAATGGGATGCACTAATAAAGAAATATTATAATGCACAAGCCATATCTCCAGAACTAATAGAGGCATTCGTTGATGAAATTAGATTCCATGTTGATGGCTCTGTTGACATTGATTTTAAATATATGAATGAGTTTGAGGAAATGTTCAACGAATGTGAGCGCATCAAAAAGGAGGTTGCCTAATATGAGAACTTCGCTTGTAGCTATATATCTTAGGCTCTCTTTGGAGGATATTGAAACACGTCAGGAAATCATTGATGAAAGTAACAGTATTACAAATCAACGAAATGTAGTTGTAAATTACATCAATGGTCATCCTGATTTGATGGACATGAAAACCATTGAATTTGTCGATGACGGTTATTCCGGAACTAATTTTGACCGTCCTAATTTTAAGAAAATGATGGAGATGGTTAAAAGTGGAGACATTTCCTGTATCGTTGTCAAGGACCTTTCCCGTTTTGCACGTAACTATATAGATTCCGGAGAATATCTTGAGCATATTTTCCCATTGCTGGGTGTCCGATTTATTGCCATCAATGATAATTACGATAGCAACAAATATATTGGCACCACTGGCGGCATGGATGTAGCTTTTAGAAATTATATGCATCAGCTTTATAGCGCTGATATTTCTAAAAAAGTTAAAGCGACTCAGCATATGCTTATGAGAAAAGGAAAATATGTTTGTCATTGTCCATATGGTTACACAAAACCAAAAGGTGAAAAGCATCGGATGATTCCCGATCCAACAACTGCTCCCATTGTGCGTGATATTTTTCTTTGGACAATAGAAGGAAAAAAATCCACAGAGATTGCGAGAATCCTTAATGAACGCGGGATTCCTACACCTATGCAAACGAAAAAGACAAAGAAACGCAAGAACATGACCAATGATGTTATGTGGAGTCATCAAGCGGTTATTAGAATCATTAAGGATTATAAATACACCGGTGCAATGGTTTCTTTCAAGTGTTATAATGAAACTATACGAGCAAAAGCACAAACGAGAAACAATCCCGCAGACTATGTAATTAATGAGGATATGCACGAAGCTATCGTTTCTCATGATGAATATTACGCAGCCAACGATGCTTTGAGGAAGGTAAGAACTCATACGAGAGTACGGTCAGACCAACGTGACCGAGTATATTATTGTGGTTATTGTGGTCGTCGTCTTCGCAAAACTTTTGGTACAGATGAGTATTATTCCTGCGCTACACCTTTATATATTAAAGGGGCACTCTGTACAGATCTTAGGTGGAGTAGATCGGCAATTGAGGAAGTCGTTTTTTCAATATATAAACGACAAATCCATATTGTTTCAGAACAATGGCATGAAGAAGAAAAAAAGAAAAATCAAAGCCAACTACCGGATTTAAAAACAAAACACAAGTCTCTGTCAATTCAAATTAAGAGCCTGAGTCGCGAAGTTGCATCCTTGTATGAACAATATCGCACAGGGAAACTTACACGAGAGGAATTCTTGGAAAAGAAGCAACTGTTCTCTACCGAAAAGGAAAAACTTCAAGCCGAGATATCTTCAGTCGAAGAAAATATCAACACAGAGATTCGCAAGGAAAGAGCAGAATCAGCAAGTTTACAGACTATGTTGGATATCGCTTCTCTTGCTCAAGAGGATGATGAGACATTAAAATCAAGAATGTATGATGATATCGAGAAAGTTATTGTGTTTGATAATTATACAATAGATATCAGATGGAAGTTCGATGTTGACTTTAAGGATAACCATACGTAGAGTAAAACCAACAGTTTTAATCCTAACTGTTGGTTTTATTTTGCTTTTGGTGTTTTAATAACACCAGCTATTAATGCTTCCAAAACGCAAAAAATGGCGAAAAAGCTGTAAAATAAAGGATTTAAGAAATTGTTGGTGAATACTTGACATCAGCAGACGACCTTGGTCGTGTGGTGATTCCGAAAGAGATTAGAAGAACAATGAGGATAAGAGAAGGAGACCCGCTGGAAATTTTTACCAATTCGGGAGAGGTTATATTTAAGAAATATTCGGCTGTTGGGGAGATGTCGGGTATTGCGAGTCAATATGCTGAGGCTTTGGGAGAAATTGTGTCTTTGCCCATACTTATTTGTGACCGAGATCATTGTGTGGCGGCGGCGGGGATTTCCAAAAAGGCTGTTATTGAAAAAAGTGTTAGCAGTGATTTGGAAAACATTATGGAAGACCGTAAAACCGTTTGCCTTGAAAATGATAAAAATTTGATTGCTTTGGATGGTGTTGAGAGAAATATATGTGTAGCATCTCCCATTTTAAGTGCAGGAGATATTAGTGGCGCAGTGGTTTTAATAAGCGATGAAAAGGGGAGTCGTCCCACCGACAGCGACATTAAGTTGGTAAGCGTTGCAGCCTCTTTTTTAGGTAAACAAATGGAATAAAAAGAAACGGCCTCACGAGAAGTGAAGCCGTTTTGAATTTATATATAAATTCTTGGAACTCGTTTGGTGATACCACAAACTATTTCGTAATTTATGGTTTTAACCTTTTTTGCGATTTCTTCAACCGGCAAACCGGGACCGAAAATTGTAACCACATCGCCCATTTTAACGTTTGGAATATCGGTAACGTCAAGGCAAAGTTGGTCCATACAAACACGGCCGACGATAGGTGCCTTTTGACCGTGAACCAGCATATAGCCCTTATTTGAAAGAAGTCTCGGAACACCGTCAGCATATCCTGCACTGACAGTAGCAATTATTCGTTTGGATTTAGCCTTGAAGGTTCTTCCGTAACTAACCGTTTCGCCCTTTTCAATGGTCTTAACGGCCGAAATAACCGAATACATAGACATAGCAGGTTTAAATTCACTAGGTAAGGGGAAAGCAAGGTCGGGGGTTAAACCGTAAAGAATAATACCTGCACGAACGGCATTGGTGCTTTCTAAAATCAGACTTAAAGCACCGGCTGAGTTTCCACAATGGCGATATTTAAAGTTGAAACCCTTCTCTTCCAGCTTTTTGACAGCCTTAACAAAGCGTTTGTACTGACTGTCGGTAAACTGTTTATCCTTCTTAGAAACGCCGTCAGCCACAGCAAAATGGGCAAATACGCCAACGGGGTTTAGGTTTTTAAACTTTAAGATTTCTTTTATCTCGTTAATACCCTTTAAATCATCGTTTCGACAGTCAAAACCGATGCGACCCATACCGGTATCAAGTTTAATATGAACGTCCACAGTAATATCTAAATCCTTGGCGCACTCGTTTAAAGCAGTTGCATATTCCAAAGAGTAAACACACTGTGAAATGTTTTGGTTGTGAAGTCTCGAAGCCAATTCAACCGGAGTGTATCCCAAAACCATGATGGGAGAGGTAATTTCACCGGCACGAAGTTCTTCGGCTTCTAGGATATTAGAAACAGCAAAATGGGAGACACCCTCTTTTTCTAAAAGAGAGGCAATTTTGGTGGCGCCGTGGCCGTAAGCATCGGCTTTAACAACGGCAAAAACATCTTTATCGGAAATTTCTTTGATAAGATTCAGATTATTTTTTATTGCATTAAGGTCGATTTCGGCCCAAGTTCTACGCAAATAATCCATTTTAAGCCACCTCCTAAATCGATTTACTAATAAATTATACCATATTTTAACTTTAATTTCAAGAAAAAACAGCCAAGGAAAAATCCTTGGCTGTTGGGTATTACTCTAAAATATAGATTTCCATATTGCGAACACCGAAGTTTGTACAAGCGCTTTCGGTATTCATAAACAAATCGATGCCGTGGGGATAACGTCTAATAAATCCACCGGTATCAGCTGCAACAGCGTAACCATAAACAACGCTACCATCGGGAGATTTAATATACATCTTAGTTCCGTAAGGAATAATCTTGGGGTTAACTGCGATATGACCGGGTTGGGGCCATACGCCGGTTGAACACTTATTACCGGTGTGGGAATAAGCAGTTGCTCTTACTGTTTTCTTTGACTTGTAGTTAACGGGGTTGCCGTTTTCATCAAGTTCAATTTCGAAAGGAACAGAAAGGGTGGAGATGTCTTTAACATCTGCACTGGTTTTAACCTTTGTACCAACAACCTTAATGGCGTTTTGGGGTTGGGTTAAAACAATTGAAGAAGTGATGGTTTTTTCAACACTTGCACCGTTTACTAACTTTTCAGTGTAGCAAACTTCTTTTTCGCCGGTTATACCTTTTTTTGTAACAGCACTGTATCCTTTAAACTCTTTGTCGGAGTAAATGATTTCAGTGTCGTAAGCGATGGTTTCTTTATAACTGCCGTTAACATAGTCAACCTTAGCATAATCAATATAGGTTGTACCAATGATTACGGAAGTTAAAGCGGGCTCAACAAAGTCATCAGCATCAGCAGTGATACCGGCTTCGGTTAAAGCCTGGGCAACTGTGCCGCCTTGGAAATCGATTTGGGTGGTTTCTTCGCCCTTAGTAATGTAAACAGGGAAGTTTACTTCGGTTGCAACCAAGTTGTTGCTGTGATAGAAACCTTTATTTAATGAAATGTGTTCTGCGAGAATATCTACGGTGTGAATGGGACATCCATGTAAAGTAACTGCTGCAACTGTGAATGCTAAGATAATAGCAATGCCACCGATTCGCACCCGTCTGTTGGCGATTAACTCACCGAGACGATACTTTAAATTTTTAATCATCCAATAACTCCTTGAATAATGAGGCGGGTATTTTTTTTTGCGACCTCGTTAGTTTTTTCTCAAGCGTTTGACATTGTAACCAAAAAAACTTACTGTGTCAAACTAAAAAATAGGTCTCGTTTTGTATAATATGCACAAAAACACCTGAAAAATAAAAGTTACAAAGCTGTAACTTTTTAAAAAAACCGTATTTGTTGACAATTTTTGTCAACGAACTTGTAAGGTTTGACAAAAATGAGCATTTAAAATAGCAAAACCACCTTAAAAAGAAGTTTTTTTACCACCAAAGGTATAATTTTGAACCGAAAAATCAAAAGCACCACTAAATATTGTATAATAAAAACTTCGAAAAAATGTTGCTTTTATATATAATATATGTGTGAGGAGTTAAAATATTACATTTTATAAAGATTTAGGCAATAATTATTTGACTTATGGTGTTAAAATATGGTATTATGTGTGAGTATATTAATATAAAGGAGTTTTAAAACAATGCAAGTTAAAAAGATTCTTCCTAAAGTGTTAATCTTAGCTTTTGTTGTAGGATTTGGAATTCTCTGTGCATGTACAGGAAACATTAACGAACCTGTTGGTACATTGTGGTCCCTTTTTCCACCAGTTGTTGCAATCGGTTTAGCACTTATCACAAAAGAGGTTTACTCCTCATTATTCGTGGGTATATTAGCAGGTGGTTTGCTATACAACTCATTTAAACCAATTCAAACTATTGATGCCATAGTTAGCGATGGTTTCATTTCGGCTGTTTCCGGCAGTGCAGGTATCTTTGCATTCCTTGTAATGCTTGGTATCATCGTTGCTCTTTTAAACAAAGCCGGTGGCTCTCGTGCTTTTGGCAACTGGGCAGCAAAACACATCAAAACAAAAATCGGTGCTTCTATTGCTACCTTCCTTTTTGGTATTTTGATTTTCATTGATGACTATTTCAACTGTTTGACCGTTGGTGCAGTTATGCGCCCCGTGACCGACAAGACCAAGATTTCTCGTGCAAAGCTTGCGTACATCATTGATGCTACTGCAGCACCTGTTTGTATGATAGCTCCAATTTCTTCTTGGGCTGCTGCTGTTTCAGGTTATGCACCCGATGGTCAAGGCTTATCTTTATTTATTAAAGCAATCCCTTACAACTTCTATTCACTTATGACCTTTGTATTCATTATCGGAATTACATTAATGAAGTTCGACTACGGTCCGATGAAACTTCACGAAATGAATGCTATGAACGGTGACTTGTTCACATCAGGTACTGTTACAAGCAATGACGAGGAAGATGTTCCTGCAACCACAAAGGCAAAGGTTATCGACCTTGTATTACCTATTATTGTACTTATTGGTATCTGTGTATTCTCACTTTTCTATGTTGGTAGATGTATGGGAGCTGAGTGGGTATTCGCTTCGGCTAACTATGATTCATCCTTAAACTTTGTTGATGCATTCTCCAACACCGACGCTACCGTTGGTCTTCCTTGGGGTGGACTTGTTGCATTAGTATTCACAATGATTTACTTTGTTGCTCGCCGTTTAATCTCCTTCAAGGATGCAATGGAATGTGTTCCCAAGGGCTTTATTGCAATGGTTCCTGCTATTCTTATCTTAACAATGGCAACAACCCTTAAGAATATGACCGGTCTTTTAGATTCAAGCTCTTTCGTAAATGATGCTCTTAAATCAGCTTCAAGTTTAAATAGCTTCTTGCCTGCAATCATCTTCTTGGCAGCTTGTGGCATTGCTTTTGCTACCGGTACTTCTTGGGGTACCTTCGGTATACTTATTCCTATCGTTTTAAGCATCTTCGAAGTTGGCAGTCCTTTAGGTATTATGAGTATGTCTGCTTGTCTTGCGGGTGCTGTTTGCGGCGACCATTGTTCACCAATTTCTGATACAACAATTATGTCTTCAGCAGGTGCACAGTGTGACCATATTAATCACGTATCAACCCAGTTGCCTTATGCAATTACAGTTGCGGCAATTTCCTTTGTAAGTTATATCATTGCAGGATTTGTTCAAAATGTTTACATTTCTCTCGGTGCTGCAGTAGTTATGACTATTGCTACATTATTTGTAATCAAGGCAATAACTTCTAAAAAATCCGCATAATTACTATTGAAAATAAAATCCGTTACAGGTATAATATCTGTAACGGATTTTTTTGTTTTAAGGAGAGTATTGTGGCTGAAAGAAAACTTGAAAAACATGTTGCTATTGAGCGCAGTATAATTAAAAAATACAGAAAAACAATATGGAACAATTTTGTGGCAGCAGTGCAGGAATATGGCCTCGTTGAAGAGGGTGACAAAATCGCTGTTTGCATTTCGGGTGGCAAGGACTCAATGCTTCTTGCCCTTTGCATGAGAAATCTAATGCGTTACAGCGAAACCAAATTTGATTTGGTTTTTCTTGTGATGGACCCAGGTTACAATGCTGAAAATCGAGCAAGAATTGAAGAAAATGCCGAGACATTAAAATTGCCTGTTATGATTTTTGAAAGCGATATTTTTGAGGTTACCGAGCGTTGTGGTGGTGCACCTTGTTATCTTTGCGCCCGTATGCGCCGTGGTTGCCTTTATAGCAAGGCTAAAGAATTGGGCTGTAATAAAATTGCTTTGGGTCATCATTTTAATGACGTAATCGAAACGGTGCTTATGAGTATGATGTATTCTTCTGAAATTAAAACTATGCAACCCAAACTTCATAGTACAAATTTTGAAGGTATGGAATTAATTCGTCCTTTATATAAGGTAAAGGAAAGGGATATTATCTCTTGGAGTAAATACAATGGGTTAGAATTTTTGCAATGTGCTTGTAAAATGACCGAGAAAAATTCCGATTTGGAAAATGCCTCCAAACGAAAAGAAACCAAAGCTTTAATTGAGGATATTTTAAAGTTTAATCCCGAGGCTGATGATAATATTTTCAGAAGTCTTCATAATGTCAATTTGGCGACAATTCCGGGGTATAGAGATAGTGATTCGGGCCATTTATACACCTTTAAAGAGTTATATAAAAAGTAAATTTGTTACTATTAAATAAAAAATAATAGAAAAAATATTATAAATTTGGCTTGGTAAAATAACAACAATACTTGCACAATATATTGTGGTATGTTAAAATGATATACATAAGATGATGTCAATTTCTAAGGAGGTAAAAATAATGGAACATAAGAATTGGCAAGGATTTAAAGGCGGCGACTGGAAAGTAAATGTTAATGTCCGCGATTTCATACAAAACAACTATAGTGAATATAAAGGCGATGAGTCTTTCTTGGAGTCTAATCCTACCGAAAGAACTGCTTATTTAATGGAGAAGGTAGAGAAACTTTTTAAGAAGGAAAGAAAAAACGGTGGTGTACTTGATGTTGATACAAATACCGTTTCTTCTCTTACCACCTATGCTCCCGGATATATCGAAAAGGAAAAGGAATTAATAGTTGGCTTGCAAACCGATGCTCCCTTGAAGCGTGGTGTTAACCCCTTCGGTGGTATCAGAATGGCAAGACAGGCTTGTGCTGCTTACGGTTATAAACTTGGAGATAAGATTGAAAACGAATTCCGTTACAGAACAACCCATAACGACGGTGTTTTCAGAGCATATACCGATGAGATGCGTCTTGCTCGTAGAAGCCACGTTATTACCGGTTTGCCCGATGCTTACGGTCGTGGTAGAATTATTGGTGACTATCGCCGTGTGGCTCTTTATGGTATTGATCGCCTTATTGAGGAAAAAGAGAAGGATAGAATTAACCTTAGCTCTGCTGTGCTTAGAAATGAGCAAATCAGACTTCATGAGGAACTTTTCCGTCAAATTAAGTTCTTAAAACTTATGAAGGAAATGGCTGAGATGTACGGCTTTGACATTAGTGAGCCTGCCGGTAACGCAAAAGAGGCTATTCAATGGACCTACTTTGCTTACCTTGCTGCTATTAAGGAGCAAAATGGCGCGGCTATGTCTTTAGGTAGAGTCAGCACCTTCTTTGATATTTATATTGAGCGTGATATTGCTGCAGGTATTTTGGATGAACAAGGTGCACAAGAGTTAATCGATGATTTCGTAATGAAACTCAGACTTGCTCGTCATCTCCGTACCCCTGAATACAACGAACTCTTCGGTGGCGACCCCATGTGGATTACCGAGGCTGTTGGCGGTATGGGTGAAGATGGTCGTACTTTGGTTACCAAGAGCAGTTTCCGTATTTTAAATACACTTTACACCTTAGGTTCTTCACCTGAGCCTAACTTGACCATTCTTTGGTCTACTGCTTTGCCCGAAGGATTTAAAAGATTCTGTGCAAAGGTTTCTTGCGATACCGATTCTATTCAATACGAGAACGATGACATTATGCGTCCTCTTTATGGCGATGATTATGCAATCGCTTGCTGTGTTTCTGCTATGAAGATTGGTAAGCAAATGCAGTTCTTTGGCGCTCGTTGTAACTTAGCTAAGTTATTGTTAATCGCTATCAATGGTGGTTATGATACTTCAAGTGGTATTCACATCGGACCTAAAATGGGCCCCTTGGATTGTGATGTTTTGGATTACGATACTGTAATGAAACGTATGGAAATTTACATGGAGTGGCTTGCAAGACTTTATGTAAATACCATGAACATCATTCACTATATGCATGACAAGTATGCTTATGAGAAGTCTCAGATGGCTCTTCACGATACCGATGTTCATCGCTTTATGGCATTTGGTATTGCAGGTATTTCAGTTGTTGCTGACTCACTTAGCGCTATTAAATACGCAAAGGTTAAACCCCAAAAGGATGTTTACGGCTTTATTACAGGCTTTGAAACTGAGGGTGAATTCCCCAAATTCGGCAATGATGATGACCGTGTTGACTTAATTGCTAAGGAAATGTCTCACAAGTTTATTGAGGAACTTCGTAAGACTCCTGCTTATCGTAATGCTGAGCATACCTTATCACTTCTTACCATTACTTCTAACGTTATGTACGGTAAAAACACTGCTGCCACACCTGATGGCAGAAAAGATGGCGAAGCATTTGCTCCCGGTGCTAACCCCATGCACAACCGTGAAGAAAACGGTGCATTGGCTTCTCTTAACTCGGTTGCAAAACTTGATTACAATGACTGCCGTGACGGTATTTCCAACACCTTCTCTATCGTTCCTGAAGCGTTAGGTAAAGATGAAGGCGAGCGTGTTGGTAACCTTGTAAATATTCTTGATGGTTACTTTGCAAAGAAGGCCCATCACATTAACATCAACGTTCTTAACCGTCAAACCTTGATTGACGCTTACAATAATCCTGAAGATTATCCTAACCTTACAATTCGTGTTTCGGGTTACGCTGTTAACTTCCATAAGCTTTCTCGTGAACATCAACGTGAGGTAATCAGCCGTACTTTCCACGAAGTATTCTAATATGGAAATTAAGGGTAGAATTAATTCTTTTCAGTCTCTAGGTGCTGTGGATGGCCCCGGTGTGCGGTTTGTCGTATTTTTCAAGGGCTGTCCGCTAACCTGTCTTTGCTGTCATAATCCCGAAACCAGACCTTTTGACGGTGGTGAGGAGTTTACTGCTTCTCAAATCGTGGAAAAGGCACTAAGGTATAAGGAATATTTCGGTGAAAAGGGTGGAATAACCCTTTCGGGTGGGGAACCTATCGCTCAACCGAAATTCGCAACCGAAATCTTAAAACTTTGTAAAGAAAAGGGATTGCACACCTGTATTGACACCAGTGGATATACCTTAAACGATGACGTTAAGGAACTTTTAAAATATACCGATTTGGTTCTTTTGGATGTTAAGTTTACAAATTCCGAGGATTATATTAAAAATGCCGGCATGGAGTTCCGAGATGTCATTAAATTCCTTGATTATTTAAAAGAAGAGAATATCAAGGTTTGGATTAGACAGGTTATAATCCCCACATTTACAGATGGCGAAGAAAACATTTTAAAGTTAAAGGAAATTATTTCAAATTATCCTAATATAGAAAAAACAGAGCTTCTACCATTTAGAAAGCTCTGTCAAACTAAGTATGATAATATGAAAATTGAATTCCCTTTGAAAGATATTCCAGAGCCTTCGAAAGAAGAGATGGATAATTTAAAAGAACTCATAAAAAAAGCGTAGCACAAAAAGTGCTACGCTTTTAAATTTATTAGCCGATTACAGGTTGAGAGTTATCTTTGTCTGCAATGCAAACCCAAGAGTCGCCAACATTTACTTTAAGTTCGGAACCATCTTCTTTTGTGAATTTGAAACCGTCGGTTGCAGCGCCCTTAGTCCATTTGATTTTGGTATAGGTGCCGTTAACGAAATAGTAACCGTCTCCTGAGGTTAATTTAACATCCTTGTGTGCGGATTTGCCTTTATATGGTTCCCAGCATCCTGCAAAATCAGTAATAGTTGTATTTAAAACGAAAACATTTTTAACGGTAACGCTTTCTTTAGTGTTGTAATCTTTACGTTCGGTGTTACCAAAGAATCTTGTGTATCTGCCGGTCTCGGTATCATATTTAAAGATTGTTTTATATGATGCAGAGAAGGGAACGGTTACACTCTCGGCAGCATTGTCAAATTTAACTGTTTTCTTCTCTTTTGCAAAAGTGGTCCATGCATCATCTTGTTTTTCAAGAGTGGAGTTTTTAACATTTTTGTCAATATGCTCCCAAAGTTTATCGCCGAAAGCGTATAATGTGTGTTCGGTTGATAAACCGTTGGAAACTCTTTTACCACCATTGCCTTCACTTAAAGCAACACGGTCCACTACACCAAAATGGGGAGCAGCATGCTCACCGTCTTGACCGTGATGAACATAAACGGCATTGTGACCTGCTGCTAAATCAATATAAGCGTAACGAGCCGAACGAACAGTACCAACTTGTTTTGCAGTTTTTATATCCTTGAAAACTGCTAAAAGACGGGTAATTCCACCTTCAACTTCGGTTTCGTAAATAATATCAGCATCATTTAAACCTGCTTGAACGGGTTGAGCAATAGAAATATTGTTAACCATAACAGCAACTGAGCGTTGCAAAGCGATTTCTTTACTGGTTTCTTTACCGGTTAATGGGTTAATGTATTTGTCAGGCTCTGAAGCGGAAACAGTATTGTCTGCATTAGCATCATCTTTTTTCTTTCCGCAACCTGCGAATGATAAAATCATAAGGGCTGCAAGGGTTAAACATAGGATTTTTTTGAACATTTTGGTTACCTCCGAAATAAATATGTAGTATATACAAGGTATGTATATCTACAAGTTATAGTATATTACAAATAATTGCTATTTTCAACAAAAAAAGATAAATTTTATAAAATTTTTTTAAGCCATTTTATTCCATCGGGAATTTTTTCGAGCGGAATTCCACTAAAACATAGAGAAATGGTGTTAGTTTTTTTAAAATTGGCAATTTTGGTGCCATTTTTTATTAAAATTTTTTCTATATTTTCATTTATATTTTGGGAAAATTCAATTTCAATTGTTAATGAGGATTCAAAAAGTGATATGGTTTTGATATTATTGAAGTTTCTTTTTAACTCGTTTATCAAAAGTTGGCTTTTATTGTAATATACGCGCCTTAAACGTTTAAGATGCTTTTCCAAAGCACCTGTGGTGATGTATTTTTCCAGCGCAAGTTGCTCTATTTTGCCACAGGTTTGGTTATAGATGTATGAACCTTTATGAAGTTTTTCGGCTAAGAAATCGGGCAAAACCATATAGGCAATACGAACGCTTGGAAGCAGGAGTTTTGAGAAACTACCTATATATATAGTGTTTTGAGGTGACTTTTGTTGAAAAGCAGGAACGCTTCGGGCGGTATAGCGCAATTCACCATTATAGTCATCTTCAATTATTAGACAATTATTCTCTTTCGCCCAGTCTCTAATAAAATTTCGGCGAACCGAAAGGGAAGTGGGACTTATTTTTGAAAGGGAAGAGGGAAGCAAAAATAAAATGTTGGGTTGATTTCTAATTAGCGACTCCTCGGTCACACCGTTTTTATCGGTTTCGAGAACAAAGTTTTCTATTCCGTAACTGTCATATATTTGTTGTGCTTCTTTAAAGTCCCTCTCAAAGCCTACCTTGATTTTTCTGCCCAGTAGACCACATAGAATATTTAACAATGGGCCCACACCGGCGCCTACAATTATATTTTCGGCAGTTGTTGTAACGCCCCTTGCTTTATATGAGTAATCGGCAAGGGCTTTGCGTAAACCCAGTTCGCCTTGTGGGTCGCCGTAGGAATTAAGTTCTCCCGAGTCCCACAAAACACTGCGAACCAACTTTTTCCAAAGTTCCGTATCAGAATTTTCACTGTCAACCGAACGGCTTGAAAAATCGTAGGTTATTATTGTTTTGGGTGTTGGGGAGAGTGGTGTTTTTGGTGAGGCTTTGGGAATGCCAATAACAAAATATCCTTTTTGAGGTTTGCTTTCAATAATTCCCTCAATGCAAAGTTTGGTATACGCGTTTTCTACCGTTGTTCGGCTTATTCCAAGCTGAGTTGCAGCCTCTCTTACCGATGGCAAACGCTCACCCTTTTTTATTATGCCATTTGACACGGCAGATTTTATTTCTTCGTAAAGTGTAATATAAAGTTTACCTTTTTCGTTTAAATCAAGGTGGGCAAAGTTTAAAAGCATATAAAACTGTCCTTTCAAAAAAAGTTAAAATTGGCTATTTTAAAGTGGACACTTATATAGTATAATACCATCAATCTAAATTAAAATCAATATAAATTAAAGGATGATGAAAATGTCTTACAAAAAGGCTTTAACAATTCAAGATATTTCTTGCGTTGGTCAATGCTCTATGACCGTTGCTTTGCCAATAATTTCGGCTTGTGGTCATGAAACCTGTATTCTTCCTTCGGCAGTTCTTTCAACCCATACCTGTGGTTTTAGTGGTTTCACTGTTCGTGATTTGGCTGATGATATGCCTGCTATAAACGAGCATTGGGTTAAGGAAAATATTAAGTTTGATGCTTTTTGCACCGGATATTTGGGCAGCAAAGAGCAGGTTGATTATGTTAAAAATATTATGGCAACCACAGGCGCTGAGGGTTGCGTTAAGGTTATTGACCCTGCTATGGCTGACCACGGCAAACTTTACCCTGCCTTTGA
>JAZSPH010000042.1:0-5142 GCA_045537355.1 Acutalibacteraceae bacterium | reverse complement strand
CAGTTTGTAAACGTAAAAATTGAAGGTTTATATCTTCGTCGCCCCATCTCTGTTTGCGATTATGACAAGGAAACTATTACCATTATTTACAAAGTAGTTGGCAGTGGTACCGAAAAAATGAGCAAAATGGTTGCAGGCGATAAACTCGACCTTTTGGTTGGTTTAGGCAACGGCTTTAATGCCGAAAACGACTGTAAAAACCCCGTTGTTATCGGTGGTGGTGTTGGTATTCCCCCACTTTATGGTCTTTGTAAAGAACTTATCAAATTCGGCAAGAAACCTACCGTTATTTTAGGTTTTAATACTGCTTCTGAAATGTTCTATGAAGAAGTTTTCAAACTTTTGGGGCTTGACGTTTACGTTACAACCGTTGATGGTAGTTACGGAACTAAAGGTTTTGTAACCGATGTTTTAAAAGACCTTGATTACGATTATTTCTATACCTGTGGTCCAATGCCAATGTTTAAAGCCATTGAAGGCATTGCAAAAACCAGTGGTCAATATAGTTTTGAAGAGCGTATGGGTTGTGGATTTGGCGCTTGTATGGGTTGCAGTTGCAAAACTAAATACGGCAACAAGAGAATTTGCAAAGACGGCCCCGTTCTTGAAAGGGAGGAGATTATATGGTAAATACAAAAGTTAACCTTTGTGGTATCGAACTCGATAATCCCATTATCCCTGCAAGTGGCACCTTTGGTTTTGGCTACGAATTTGCAAGTATTTATGATATTAATACTTTAGGTACCTTCTCTTTTAAAGGTACAACCAAAGACCCTCGTTTTGGCAACCCCACACCAAGAATTGCTGAAACACCTTCAGGTATGCTTAATGCAGTTGGTCTTCAAAATCCTGGTGTTGATAAGGTTATCAGCGAAGAATTGCCTAAACTCAAAGCTTTTTTTAAAAAGCCCGTAATGGCTAATGTTAGTGGTTTTTCGGTTGAAGACTATGCTTACACTTGTGAGAAGTTGGATGCCGAGGAACAAATCGGTTGGTTTGAAGTTAACGTATCCTGCCCTAATGTTCACGGTGGCGGTTTGGCATTTGGTACCGACCCTAAAAACGTTGCTAATGTAACAAAGGCTGTAAAAAAGGTTACCAACAAACCCATAATCATTAAACTTTCACCTAATGTTACCGACATTACCGAAATCGCAAAGGCTTGCGAGGCTGAAGGTGCTGATGGTGTTAGCCTTATAAATACCCTTCTCGGTATGAGAATTAACCTTAAAACCGGAAAGCCCATTTTAGCCAATACAATGGGTGGTTTCTCGGGCCCTGCAGTTTTCCCCGTTGCCCTTAGAATGGTTTATCAGGTTTATAAAGCAGTTAATATCCCCATCGTTGGTATGGGTGGTGTTTCAACAGCTGAGGATGTAATCGAAATGATGCTTGCAGGCGCTACTGCAGTCGAGGTAGGCGCTGCCAACCTTATCGACCCCTTCGCTTGTAAAAAAATCATTGAAGATTTACCAAGAGTTATGGAAAAATATAGAATTAACAGTTTAACTGAAATTATAGGAGGAGCACACAATGGGTAAGGACGTAATTGTAGCTTGCGATTTTGCGAGCAAAGAACAGGTTTTCACCTTCTTGGATAAATTTACAGGCAGAAAACCTTTCGTTAAAATCGGTATGGAACTTTTCTATGCTGAAGGACCACAAATTGTTAAAGAAATTAAAGCAAGAGGTCATAAAATCTTTTTGGATTTAAAACTTCACGATATTCCTAACACCGTTAAAAAATCAATGGCTGTTTTATCTCGCCTTGATGTTGATATGACTAATTTACACGCTGCAGGTACAATTACAATGATGGAAGGCGCCCTTGAAGGTCTTACCCGTCCTGATGGCACACGCCCCATCCTTATTGCTGTTACCCAGCTTACTTCTACCGACCAAGAAAGAATGGAAAACGACCTTTTAATTAAAGAACCTATTGACAAGGTTGTTATGCACTATGCTTCCAATGCTGCTAAGGCCGGTCTTGATGGTGTTGTTTGCTCACCTTTAGAGGCTGAGAAGGTTCACAATACTTGTGGAAAAGATTTTATCACTGTTACACCCGGTGTTCGTTTTGCTGATGGTGACATTGGTGACCAAAAGCGTGTTATGACTCCTGCCGAAGCAAAGAAAATCGGCAGTGACTACATAGTTGTTGGTCGTCCCATCACTGCTGCAGAAGACCCTGTTGCAGCTTACGAGCGTTGCGTTGCAGAATTTTGTGATTAAGGAGAATTAAAATGGAAGGTTACAAAAGAGAATTTATTGAATTTTTAGAGGGTGCTGGTGTACTTAAGTTTGGCGATTTTACTGCTAAATCAGGTAGAAAAATCCCCTACTTCATCAATGCCGGTGATATTAAGACAGGTGAACAAATCTGCAAACTTGGTGAGTTTTATGCCAAAGCATATTTCGAGAAGGTTGGCAACAAAAAGACCGTTCTTTATGGTCCTGCTTACAAGGGTATCCCCATTGCAGTTTCGGTTGCAGTAGCCCTTGCTAAAAATGGTTTAGATGTTCCCTTCTTCTTTAATCGCAAAGAAGAAAAAGACCACGGTGAAGGTGGCGTTTTCGTTGGCTACAAACCCACAGCAGGTGAAGAAATCGTTATTGTTGAAGATGTTATCACTGCCGGTACTGCAATTCGTGAGAGTATGTCCATTCTTTCCTCTCTTGAAGGCACAAAAGTTGCTGCTACATTCGTTATGGTTGACCGTAAAGAAAAAGGCAAAACCGATAAGAGCGCAATGGCTGAGGTTGGCGAAGAATATGGTTTCCCCGTTTACTCGGTAGTTGATGTTTACGATATTATTGAGTACTTAGAAGAAAAACCCGAAAACAAGGAAAATGTTGATAGAATTAAGGCTTATCTTGAAATCAACGGCGCAAAGGAATAATTAGAAATGAGAAGTTTAATTGATATTGCCGAACTTTCGGTACAAGAAATTGACAGTTTACTTAACACTGCCAACGATATTATTGAAAATCCCGCAAAGTACGCTCAAAAATGTGCAGGTAAAAAATTGGCAACCTTATTCTTTGAGCCCTCAACCCGTACAAGACTCAGTTTTGAAGCTGCTATGTACGAATTGGGTGGTGTTTGTATTGGTTTCTCCTCTGCTGCTAATACATCTGCTGCAAAGGGCGAAAGTGTCGCCGATACTGCAAAGGTAATTTCTTGCTATGCCGACATTATTGCAATGCGCCATCCAAAAGAAGGTGCACCTTTAGTTGCTTCGATGAATGCAAGTATCCCTGTAATTAATGCAGGTGACGGTGGACACAACCACCCAACCCAAACATTGGCTGACCTTTTAACCATTAAGCGTGAAAAAGGCCGACTTGATAATTTAACCATCGGTTTTTGCGGTGACTTAAAATTCGGTAGAACAGTTCACTCTCTTATAACTGCTCTTCGCCGTTATAACAACATTAAATTCGTAATGATTTCTCCCAATGAGTTAAAATTACCAAGTTATGTTAAAGACAGTCTTAAAAAGGATAACTTTGAAATTGTTGAAACAACCGATTTAGAGTCGGTTATGCCCGAACTTGACATTTTATATATGACCCGTGTTCAAGGCGAGCGTTTCTTTAATGAAGAGGAATATTTAAGACTTCGTGACAGTTACATTTTAACCCCTGAAAAATTGCAAAATGCCAAGGAAGATATGGCGATTTTACATCCCCTTCCCCGTGTTAACGAAATCAGCGTTGCAATTGATGATGACAAACGCGCTTGTTACTTCAAGCAAGTTTTAAACGGAAAATATATGAGAATGGCATTAATCTTAATGCTTTTGGGGGTAGAATAAATGAATATTGATTCAATTAAAAATGGTTTTGTTATCGACCATATCACAGCAGGGCTTGGAATGAAAATATTCACCCTTTTAAAACTCGATGAGCTTGATTGCTCTATTGCTTTAATCAAAAATGTACCGAGCAAAAAAATGGGCAAAAAAGATATCATCAAAATTGATGCTGACATTGTGGTAAACACCGATATTTTAGGTTATATCGACCCTGATATTACTGTAAATGTTATAAAAGATGGTGAAATCGTTGAGAAAAAGAGCATTGCGCTTCCCGAGAGATTGACCAATGTAATTTCTTGCAAAAATCCCCGTTGTATTACAACGACCGAACAAGAATTACCTCAAATTTTCAACCTAACCGACCCTGAAAAAAGAGTTTATAGATGTCACTACTGCGAAGCAGCGGCAAAATAATTTATTAAAAAGGCACCTTTAATGGTGCCTTTGAGGTTTTATTATGGAAAATGATAGACAATATAAAACGAGTGTCCTTATAAAAAGGTTTTTACCCTATTATAAAAATAATGTCACAACCGTTATAATCGACCTGTTTTGCGCAGCCCTGACAACAGTTTGTGAAATTGTGTTGCCTCTAATAATGCGCGAAATCACCAATGCCGGCATTGACGGTTTTCGGGCACTTACAGTAGCCTACATTTTAAAAATCGGTGGACTTTATATTACTTTAAGGCTTATAGACTCGGCGGCCTATTATTATATGTCTTATGCAGGTCATATAATGGGTGTTAAAATGGAAACAGCCATGCGAAGAGATGCCTACGCCCATTTGCATAAACTCTCCTACACTTATTTTGATAATACAAAAGTGGGTCAGATTATGGGTCGCATCACAAATGACCTTTTCGATGTTACCGAGTTTTCCCACCACTGTCCCGAAGAATTTTTCATCGCATTAATTAAAGGAGTCGCTTCTTTCTTAATCCTAATCAACATTAATGTTCCGCTAACGTTAATAATCTTTGCTATTATCCCTGTTATGATTTTGGTTTGTGGTTTCCTTAGTCGTAAGATGAAGGCTACCTTTAGAAAAAACCGTGTGTTAACGGGCGAATTAAATGCTCGTATTGAGGATTCCCTGCTCGGTCAAGGCGTCGTTAAAGCCTTTGCTAACGAAAAGTTGGAAGAAGAAAAGTTTGATGTTGATAATCGTAAATTCTTTGACATTAAAAAACTTTCTTACCTTTATATGAGCGCCTTTTCCACCTCAACAAGGCTTTTTGATGGTTTAATTTATGCAGTTGTTGTGGTTGCGGGAAGTTTATTCTTAATTGATGGCAAAATCAATGCAGGTGACCTTGTG
>JAZSPH010000083.1:0-13250 GCA_045537355.1 Acutalibacteraceae bacterium | reverse complement strand
TCAAGCACGCCCTTGTTTATGCGATAAACAAACTGCGTTTTATTGGTGTAATTTACCGCAAGCTTTGGCCAATAGGCCTGTCCATCTTTATATAAAAATTCGCAAGCGTAAATCTTTTTAAAATATTTTGCGATAGACGTACCCTCGATAATTTCTTTTAGACCCGATGACAACACGTAGTGCTCTACTATTACCCCTGCCTGCTCGGCATAGCGGTTAATGCGATCAAACCACCCTTCAACACCCTTATGGTATTCAATATCTTTACCACAGGCAACAAGTGATTCACGAGTTAGCGGTATGCCCGTTTCGCGCGCCTTCTCTACCATACAGTACATATAGGTAAGTATAGAGTCCATTGTTTCAGCCTTGGCGACCTTGCCCGTGAGATTCCAAAATTCATCAGGGTCCATACCTACGCTTGGTATAAAGGTATATTCTTGCATATCGCGTGTGCATAACGTTTTATCAAAGTCATACATTATGGCAATAATAGGTTTGTTCATAATATTTCCTCTCAAAAATTCTTTTAACTATTCCACTCTAACAAATTTGTCGCCGTCGATTGTAACAGTATTGTCGTCACAATCAAACGGAACCGTTTTGGACGTGGTGCTATATATAATCTTAATTTCATCCCCATCAATAATGTAACCAAATTCATTGGTTGCACCCGTAGGATAATAAAACTTTATTGTCTTTTCTTCAAAAACTATATAAAATCCAAGCTTTTCCGAATAATATTTTCCCTCCGGCTTTTTAGAAACACCACAACCCGTTAAAACCGATAACATCATAAGCAGTACCACTACTAAACAAATAACCTTTTTCATAACATAAGCTCCAAATAAATATATTGCTAATAAATTATACCCTTAAAAGCGTTTTTTGTCAATTGTTGTAAACGGCATACAGATATTATTCAATTGATAATAAAAAATAAAAGCTTTGGAATATGAGTTCCAAGGCTTTTATTACATACTGTTTAAATTATAAGCTATCTAAAAATGCAATCAATAGTTTTTTCTTTGTGAAAGTTGATTAATATAATACAAAAAAGGACTTGAGGATTTTCTCAAGTCCTTTAATTATGCATTTTGCATTATGAATTGTAAATTATTTATTAAGTGCTTCGTTAACTGCAACAGCACATGCAACAGTCATACCAACCATTGGGTTGTTAC
Source organism: Acutalibacteraceae bacterium (assembly GCA_045537355.1). Taxonomy (GTDB): domain Bacteria; phylum Bacillota; class Clostridia; order Oscillospirales; family Acutalibacteraceae; genus UBA737. The sequence continues at coordinate 12,066 of JAZSPH010000083.1, read as the reverse complement.
CTGCGCCAATCAAACCCATCATTTCCACATGGGCAGGCACTGAAGAAGAACCTGCAAACTGAGCGTCAGAGTGCATACGGCCCATTGTATCGGTCATACCGTAAGAAGCAGGACCTGCAGCCATATTATCAGGATGGAGTGTACGGCCTGTACCACCACCGCTTGCTACTGAGAAGTATTTCTTACCTTGCTCAATGCATTCCTTCTTGTAGGTACCAGCAACAGGATGTTGGAATCTTGTGGGGTTGGTGGAGTTACCGGTGATGGAAACGTCAACACCCTCTTTGTGCATGATAGCAACGCCTTCACGAACATCGTCAGCACCATAGCAACGAACCTTTGCACGTTCGCCGTTAGAATAAGCGGTTTCCTCAACAATCTTGAGTTCGCCGGTGTAGTAATCAAATTGAGTTTGAACGTAAGTAAAGCCGTTAATTCTGGAAATAATCTTAGCAGCGTCTTTACCTAAACCGTTAAGAACAACTCTTAAAGGCTCTTTACGAGCTTTGTTAGCGCTTCTTGCCAAACCGATAGCACCCTCAGCAGCAGCGAAAGATTCGTGACCTGCAAGGAATGCGAAGCATTTGGTCTCCTCACGGAGAAGCATTGCGCCTAAGTTACCGTGGCCAAGGCCAACCTTACGGTCGTCAGCAACGGAACCGGGGATGCAGAAAGACTGAAGACCAACGCCGATTTTCTCAGCAGCTTCAGCAGCAGACTTAACTTGGTCCTTAATTGCGATAGCGCAGCCAACAACATAAGCCCAAGCAGCGTTTTCAAAACAAATAGGTTGAATGTCTTTTACGATTTTGTAAGCGTCAACGCCTGCTTTATCGCAAATCTCTTTAGCCTCTTCAATGGAGGAAATGCCGTGTTTTGCCAACTCTGCGTTAATTTGATTTATTCTTCTGTCATAACTTTCAAATAATGCCATTTCACTTTTCCTCCTTATTCTTCTCTTGGGTCGATGAGTCTAACAGCATCATCAACACGGCCGTATTGACCGCTAGCCTTTGCTAATGCTTCGTTAGCATCCATGCCCTTTTTAATCATTTCCATCATCTTGCCAAGGTGAACGAACTTGTAGCCGATGATAGCATCGTTTTCGTCGATAGCAATTTTGGTAATGTAACCCTCAGCTAACTCGAGGTAACGGGGGCCTTTTGCCTTGGTAGCAAAAGTAGTACCAACTTGTGAACGAAGACCTTTACCTAAGTCCTCAAGACCTGCACCGATGGGGAGACCGCCTTCGGAGAAAGCAGTTTGGGTACGGCCGTAAACGATTTGGAGGAACAACTCACGCATTGCGGTGTTAATAGCATCGCAAACGAGGTCGGTATTTAAAGCCTCGAGAATTGTTTTGCCAACCAAAATTTCAGAAGCCATAGCAGCAGAGTGGGTCATACCGGAGCAACCCAAAGTCTCAACCAAAGCTTCCTCGATGATACCCTCTTTAACGTTAAGGGTAAGTTTACAGGTTCCTTGTTGAGGAGCGCACCAGCCCACACCGTGGGTAAGACCGGAAACATCTTTAACCTCTTTTACCTGAACCCATTTGCCCTCCTCCGGAATGGGAGCAGGACCATGATATGTACCCTTAGCTAAAGGACACATATTTTGTACTTCATGTGAATAGTTCATTTCTGTACTCCTTTCAGAAATATCAAAATTATTATAACTTAATTCGACATAAAACTCAATAGTCAAATGTCAAAAAATTAACACGATTTTTTTATTATTTTTGTGCCATTACACTTTTAAAATAATCTTCAGCCTCGTTTTGTTCCCTTTCCATGGCAGCCAAACGGTCCCCCGGGTTAAGATCCAAGGTGGTAAGTCTCAAAATTTCACCTTTGGCAACCTCGGTTCTACCCAAAATCAGGTTTACGAGTTCCTTTGTATTTTGACCTGCGCCAACCCCTGTAAGTTTGTTGCAATATTCAGCGCTGCTCAAAACAATTTTGCCAATAATTTTAGCGCCTTGGGAAACAGCATCGGATAAGTCCACTTCCTCATATTCAATGGGTTTCAAAACCTCAACAGGTTGAGGAATTTTAACACCTTCGGAAGCAACAGGACTTTCGGGGGTAATCGAAATTTCGGAGGCGACCGGCTTCACATCAGGCTGGGCGCATCTTTCAAGAACTGCAACCCTTGTTCTCAGTTCTTTGAGTTGCTCCATTAAAGCATTGTTTTCCTCTCTAAGCTCGGCACCTAATCGTTTTTCAGTTCTAAGCCGAGAAGTTAACTCCTCAGTAAGTTCAATATACTGTTTTTTCTTCATTTTACCTGACCTTCTATTTTTAATAACGTTATGCAATCCGTAAATCGCCAAGGCAATAAGTATACCTAAAAGTGCACCCGAACAATCAATAATAACATCTCTGATTTCGCCGCTTCTTCCCTTTATAAAGGTTTGGTGATATTCATCACTCATGGCATAAAGTGCCGAAACCAAGAAACTTATAAAAACACGCACAGCAAGATGCATCTTGGAATATGTAATCATGGTTACAAAAGCCAGAACACCTAAAACGCCGTACAAGGAAAAATGGGCGCCCTTGCGAACAATAAACTGCAAAGAAGATGCCAAATTCTCCAAAGAGTTGCTACTTAAATTAGGAAATAAAAGACTCGCTACCTTCTTAATAAGACCACCACTTAAAAGGGATGAGTCGTCTGCATTTTGATGGGACAAATAAAAAATAAGTCCCATCCACCCTATTAATAACAAAACCGAAATAATACGAAGTGCGACAGGACTTTTTTTCTTTTCCAAATTAACCAACCTTTTTATAATAGTTCATTGGATTACGATAAGCGCCACCATAAGCAATACCAAAATGCAAATGGTAACCTGTTGACCAACCGGTTGAACCAACATAACCAATAACCTGGCCCTTTTTAACATGGGTGCCTTCAGAAACAGCAAGACCCGAAAGGTGGCCATAAATACTAAGATAAGTGGAACCATGATCGATTCTTACATAGTTGCCGAAGTTTCCATTGCAACCACAGGAACCTCTTGCTTTGGGATAGTTATGACCACAACCACCCTTTGCAATATCAACCACACCATCAGCAATAGCATAAACGGGCTGGCCTGAGATTTCACCACGATAACTACCTATAATATCGATACCGTCGTGTTTGCCTCTATGAACAGGGTCATTACCTTGGAAAACGGCAGAAATTCTGTATCTTGTGGTGGGCCAAATAAACTCGCCACCCTTATAAACACCACCGCTACCGCTGGATTGAGAAAGGGATGCCAAGGTAGTTTTATATGCCTTGATTTCCTTTTCAATCTTTGCGTTTTGATTTTCCAAATCACCTTGATTAGCATCTATTTCGTTTATAACGCTTTGAATACGGCTACTTTCGGCCAACAATTCTTGTTGTTTTGTAGCAACTGTATTCTTAATCTCAACCTGCTCACTCAAAAGTTTTTCGTTAGCAGCAATTTTTTCCTCAAGTCTTGTGATGAGTTTTTTGTCTCTTCTTGAAACCGAAGCAGTATACTGAGCCAAGTACAAAAACTCGGCAAAGTTTTCGGCACCTAAAAGTACCTTTATACCATCACTTGAACTGTTTGTATGAATAGCGCGCAAACGTTTTTTATAGGTCAACTTATCGGCTTCAATTTGTTTGTTATTCTTTGCAATATCCGAGTTAATTTTATTAATCTCGCTATTACAAGCATTGATTTGTTGTTGAATAACATTAATTTTTTGTTGCAAAGCCGACTTAACAGCCGCTTGGGAATTGATTTCACCCTGCAATTGTTTTATTTTCTTTTCAAGCTCTTTAGACTTTGCCTCAAGTTTGCTAATGTTTTGTTGAAGCTGGGTAGCCGATTGAGCAGCAGCTGCACCAAAAGGAATCGCCGTAAAAAGCATTACAACCGAAATTACGGCGGCTAAAATTTTAAATGATATTTTATTCATAATTTTCTCCTATATAGCCGTAAACTCGCTGCCCTCTTTGCGGAGGTACTTGCCAATCATAATAATACTACCAAAAACACCTGCAAGCAAACCTATACCTAAGAACAACCCAAGTAAAATCCAAGCCATATCACCGTATTTTACGATATCGGTGGTTTTAAGGGTTTCGATAATGGTTTCGGTTGCAACACGATAACAGAAATATAAAACTCCTTCAGCCAACAAGGCGGAAATCATACCGATAACAGCGCCTTCCACAACAAAGGGAACTCTAACAAATGTATCGGTTGCACCAACAGCCTTCATAATGCTGATTTCAAGTTTTCTGTTGTACATTGTAACTCGAATAGTGTTGGAAACGATTACAAGGGCGATAATCATAAGAATACTTATAATCCACACACCTGCAACGCCAATACCCTTTTTAAGAGCAGTAATTGTAGATGCCAAATCACTATGAGACTGAATGTTATATATACCATCCAACTCGGAAATTTTCTCAACAGTCTCATCAAAAAGAGCCATATCGGTCATTTTAATTTTTGCCGAACAAGAAATGGGGTTTTCACCATCCAAAAGCTTCTCAGAGTCAGCATCATCAATGTTGAGTGTTTCCTGAACGGTTTTAAGACCTTCTTCACTTGTAATATAGTCAACACTGGCAACATTTGCGATTTTTTCAATCTTATCACATAAAGCTTTTGCTTCATCATCGTCATGGATAACATAATCGCTTGGCAAAATTCCATTTTCATCAGCGCCTTCTCTTCCCTCTTCAGAGGTGAGAGCTTCAGATTCAAGCAATGCCCAATTGTAATCCTTCATATAGGCGATAACAACGTTTTGTTGCTCCAAATTACCGATTGCAAGATTAACATTTTCGGTTATCAAAACAGCCAAACCGATAATTACCATACATGCCATTAAAACGCCTACAGAAGCAACAGTCATCAAACGGTTAGCCCAAGTGTTTTTGAAACCTTCTCGAATTAAATATCTAATACTGGTTAATTTCATTGAGCTTCACCTCCTGCATTGTCGGCAACAATTTTACCGCCATCAAGCATAATAACCCTGTGATTAAAATCGCGAACAAGATTATGGTCGTGGGTTACCATTAATACAGTGGTACCATGTTTATTAATTTCAGTAAGCATTGACACTATCTCGTAAGACATATTGGGGTCAACGTTTCCTGTGGGCTCGTCGGCAATGATAAGGTCGGGAGAATTAACAAGCGCACGAGCAAGGCCGACACGTTGTTGTTCACCACCCGAAAGTTGAGCGGGCATTGAACGAGCTTTGTGGCCTAACCCTACCTTACTTAATGCTTTTGAAACCTCACGGCGAATATCTCTACCACTTGCGCCTACAACATACATTGCAAAAGCAACATTGTCAAAAACATTCATGGTGGGAATTAAACGGAAATCTTGGAAAACGATTCCCATTGTACGACGAAGCAAGGGCACCTTTTTACGTCTCATGGAAGTGAGGTTAAAACCATTAACGGTGATTTTACCGGTGTTTGCCTTTTCTTCGCGCATAATAAGTTTCATAAAGGTACTTTTACCAGCACCCGAAGAACCAACAACGAATACAAATTCGCCTTGGTTTATTCTGATGTTAACATCCTCCAAAGCATGAGTGCCCGAAAGATAGGTTTTCGAAACGCCCCTAAACTCAATGATGGGTTTGGGTTGTTTTGTATTTTCAGATGGCACAACTTGATGTTCCATTTAAAATTACCATTCCTTAATATTTAATAGGGTTGTTTTTGAGATATTTGTTAACCATAAGCGCAATTTTAAAGATAATTGCATGGTCAAACTCTCTAAGGTCAAGACCTGTGATTTTCTTGATTTTCTCAAGTCTGTAAACCAAGGTGTTTCTGTGAACAAAGAGTTTTCTCGATGTTTCGGAAACGTTAAGGTTGTTCTCAAAGAAACGTTGAATTGTGAATAAAGTTTCTTGGTCAAGAGTTTCGATTGAACCTAACTTGAAAACCTCCTTTAAGAAGGTTTCGCAAAGAGTGGTGGGAAGTTGATAAATAAGACGAGCAATTCCTAAGTTATCGTAAGAAATAATGGTCTTTTCATTATCAAACACCTTGCCAACTTCCAATGCAGTTTGAGCCTCTTTGAAAGAACGAGCCAGGTCTTTAAGGTTGTCCACAGTGGTACCGATACCGATAACAGCGTGAAGATAAAACTCACCGGACATTGTATCGGCAATAGTGGAAGCCAATTTCTCAATGGTCTTGGGGTCAATTCCGGGCTTTGTTTCCTTTACCAAAGCAACATCGCTTTCATTGATAACAATTACAAAATCCTTCGCCTTGTCGGGGAAGAGGTTTTGAACAATATCGTAAACCGAAACGTCGCTATGCTCAACAGCACGAATCAAGAAAACGGTACGATGAACATCACTGTTAAAGTAAAGTTCACGAGCCTTAATATAAATATCACCGGGCAAAATATTGTTAAGAATTACATTCTTTATAAAGTTGCTACGGTCATATTTTTCATCATAGTAAAATTTAATGCTGGAAAAAGACACAGCCAAAACACCTGCATATTTTGAAGCCAAAACATCGTCGCCCTCAACAAAAACAGTATAGTTAGCAGACTGGGTTATTCCAAGACTTTTATAGGTATTGCCATCAACAGCAATAATCTCGTTAGAATTTATAAATCCGGTATCCAAAGTTTCGCCAATCTTTCCAAGTTCCGAACAGGCGATAATAACGGAATTCTCATCAATAACACCAAAGGTTCTATCAATAGATTCCTTCATTTGACTGATTACACCTTGAAACAAGCGATTTGACATATTCGCACACATCCTTTAATCTTGTATATAATATATAAATTTAAATTGTACAAACCTATACAAATACATTTTACACAAAACGAGAACATTTTGCAAGTAATATTCTTAAAAATACACAAAAAAGTTACAAAATTATTACACACCTTAAAACAAAAAGAAAAAGCCCTCTGATTCAGAGGGCTTTAAACTATTCGGCACTGTCTAACATTGCGTGCATTTTCTCGATACATTCTTTGCAAACCAAATGGTCGTTAAAGGTTATTACATCGGTCAAAGAATCGCAGAAAAAACAAGTCGGATGATATTTTTGAAGGATAACCTTATCGCCTTGCATAAAAATCTCAAAACTATCCTCATCGTTTTTTATGTTAAGTTGAGAACGGATTTCCTTCGGAATTACCACTCTTCCCATCTTATCAACCTGACGAATCATTCCTGTAGATTTCACAATATCAACTCCTTTTGCACCATCATAATAACACAAATGTCAAAAATTGTCAATCTATTTGCCAGTTTATCTCTTTAAGACCATTGGCTTTGAGGATTTCATTGGTTTTAGAGAAGTGTTTGCAACCTAAAAATCCCCTTCTTGCCGACAAAGGACTCGGATGAACGCTGACAAGTTTTTCGTGGATGGGATTTGTTATGATTTCAGCCTTTTTTTGAGCGTTTGCACCCCACAATAAAAAGACCACAGGGGTATCCTTTTTGTTAAGTTCAAAAATCACTCGATCGGTGAATTTTTCCCAGCCTTTACCCTTGTGGCTGTTGGGGTTTGCCTCCCTAACCGTCAGCACATTATTAAGCATTAAAACCCCTTGTTTTGCCCAGCTCACAAGCTCTCCGTGGGGTGGAATTTCAAAGCCGGTGTCATCACTTAATTCTTTGTAAATATTCTTCAAAGAGGGTGGAACTTTTACCCCTTTTTTAACCGAAAAGCAAAGGCCGTGAGCCTGGCCTTCCCCATGGTATGGGTCCTGTCCGATTATCACTGCCTTAGTATTGGCAAAAGAGGTGTATTTCAAGGCATTAAAAAGGTCATCTTTTTCAGGATATATCTTGTTTTGAGCGTATTCATCCTCCAAAAAACTTTCCAGTTCTTTAAAATAAGATTTTTCCCACTCATCGGCCAAAATATTGTCCCAATCGTTTCCCAATTTCACCATAATTAAACGTCCAATCTACAAACATCTTGGAAGGTTTCGCGCTTTACAACAACCCTGTCCACGCCATCCTTAATCATAACAACGGGCGGTTTGCTGAGTCGGTTATAGTTCGAAGCCATGGAATAGTTATAAGCACCGGTTGTAAGCACTGCTAAAATATCCCCTCTTTTGGGTTTCGGCATAGTGATATTTTCAGCCACAATATCACCTGACTCACAACATCTTCCTGCAACATCGGCAATAAAATTCTTTGGGCTATTCATTTTGTTAGCAATTTCAACCGTATACTCAGACTCATACAATGCAAATCGGGGATTATCGGGCATACCACCATCCACCGAAACATAACTTTTATAGCCTGTGATTTCTTTCACGCTACCCACAGTGTAAAGGGTCATACCTGCATCAGCCACAAGGCTTCTTCCTGGTTCCATCATAATTTTAGGCATATCGAGACCTAATTTTTCACATTGAGCCTTTAAAACTTCGCCTATTTCACGAATTTTCTCGGCATAATCAATTTCGGGGTCTTTTTCGGTATATCTAACGCCAAAACCACCACCCAAATTAAGCATTTCGGCAGTAAATCCCAAGGTATTTTTAACATCTGCCAAAAACTCAAACATCATTTCGCCTGCTTGGGCAAAGGGCTCTGATTCAAAAATTTGAGAACCGATATGACAATGAAAACCTACAAGTTTTACATTTTGGGCCTCTGAAATTTTCTTTGTGAGTTCCATTGCTTGTCCTGTCTCAACGGCAACACCAAACTTGGAGTCCACCGAACCGGTCATTATCTTTTGATGGGTGTGAGGATCGATGCCGGGAGAAACCCTTAAAAGAACCTTTTGAAGAACACCCATTTCCCCTGCAATTCGGCTTAAAGACTCCAACTCCTCTTGGTTGTCCACAACAAAATAACCCACACCGCTTTCTAGCGCAAAGCGAATATCGGCATCGGTTTTATTATTACCGTGGAAGAAACAATTTTCCATTGGGAAGCCTGCTTGCAAAGCAGTATAAATCTCACCCGAAGAAACGGCATCAATATCAATACCCTCTTCCTTTGCAATTCGGTAAATACATTTTGCACTAAAAGATTTACTTGCAAATTCAGGCACCGAGCCCTTGGGGAAATATTTGGCCATTGCTTGCTTATAGCAACGCATATGCTCTCTGATTTTATTTTCATCCATCAAGTACAACGGTGTGCCATACTTTTGGGCTAATTCCACCGTATCCATACCTGCAAAGGTTAAATGTCCCTCAGTATTGAGGGACACATTGTTGCATATCATATAAAAATCCTCTTTTAAATATCAATTCCTACGTTCTTCATTTCCTTGTAAAGAACTTCTCGTGTAGCATCCTCCATAGGAGTTAAGGGCAAACGAAGATAATCTTCGCAAAATCCCATTTTAGCCATAGCAGCCTTAACGGGGATAGGATTAACCTCGCTGAAAAGTGCGCTGATAAGGGGGATATATTTAAGTTGCATTTCGCAAGCCTTTTTAACATCGCCTTCCTTGAAAGCACGGCACATTTCACTTGATTCTTTGGGCAAAAGATTGGAAAGAACCGAAATACATCCCTTGCCACCCAAAGACATAATCGGGATAGTTTGGTCGTCATTACCCGAATATATAACTATATTATCACCACAAAGATGAGCCACTTCGGCAATTTGAGAAATATCGCCACTTGCCTCTTTAATGGCATTAATCATAGGATGTTTTGAAAGTTCCAAAACGGTAGAAGGCTTAATGTTGACACCTGTTCTCGAAGGAACGTTATAAAGAATAACAGGAACGGTGGAAGCATCAGCAATGGTTGTAAACATCTTAATCAAACCCTTTTGGGTTGCCTTATTATAATAAGGGGTTACAACCAAAACGCCATCAACGCCTACTGAACAAGCGTGCTTTGTAAGTTCAACAGCATAAGAAGTATCGTTAGAACCGGTACCTGCAATTACGGGAACCTTACCATCAATACGCTTTACAGCAAACTCAATAGCAGCTCTATGCTCTGCATCGGTGAGGGTGGAACCTTCGCCTGTTGTTCCACAAACAACAACAGCATCAATACCCTCTGCTACTTGCCAATCCAAAAGTTTTCCAAAGGCTTCAAAATCAATTCCGTTTTCATTAGTTGGGGTGATAACGGCAGTGGCCATACCTTCAAAAATAGGGGTTTTCATAGTATATTCTCCTTCAAAAAATAAGTATAAAAAATAGCCGATTGCTCGGCTATCTAAAAATCAGAAAAGCATAACAACTACTACAGTTTATGCCCATTAATCTGTTTTTGATAGCACTCCGCAACTGCGACAGTAAAGAGGATATTATTCCCAATTACCAGGAAAGCCTTATGCCTTTAGCTCCCTTCGGCAGTCGCTCCTTTCACCAAGGGTATCTTCCCGCCGGAATTATCACCCCTTACAGTTACTTATAACAAACTGCACCTCTATCTTCTTAGATTAATTTAACACAAAAGACCTTATTTGTCAAGCCGTTATCTCTTGTGTCGATTTTCCCTTTCCTTACCATCATAAGGAATATATCTAACCTTGCGTTTTTTACCTTTTGAGAAGTTCATTGTGATACATTTTGCAACAAATGCAACAAGGACCAATCCCAGGAAAACATACACCACAATCATAACGGTTGAGGTGAAAATTGTTTTCAAGGCATCGGCAAATTTCAAAACAGGATTTGCCTTAACATCTTCTCCCGCAACCAAATCCACTTCACCGATAACCTTTTCGGCAAATATTACCTGAGCTTTGCCTAAAACTTGGTCCTTTTTAACGGGTGCTTTCACACTTTCAGCGCTAAGCTCGGTTTTAATAACAATTGTGGACTCATCCACATCCTTTGGCAAAATAGAATAAAATCCATTTTTAAAATAAAGTGGGACAAAATCGGTTTCCATTGAAAGTTCTAATGGAATTTCGCAAACCGGTTCGGTGGAAGTTGCGATTTCTTTGGAAACAAAATTATTAAATGCCCATCTGAAAAGGTTGGCACACTCCACAAGTTCCTGCCTTTTAAGAGGATTATTAGGAGCCTTCATCAATATACAAAGATACTCTAAATCATTATATTTAGCCGTTGAAACAATACATCTTCCGGCTTCATCGGTATAACCTGTTTTTACACCTGAAGCATAAGTATATTCATATCCCGAATTGCTGCCTTTAAGCAAAAAGTTAGTGGTGGACAAAATTCGTTTTTCCTGCATATTGGTAGCAGCCAAATCGTATCTTGCCTTTGCGCAAATCTCCTTAAAAGTCTTATTTTTAAGGGCATACTCGGTCATTTTGCAAATATCGGATGCAGTGGTATAATGATTAGGGTCATGAACGCCCATTGGGTTTGTGAAATTTGTGTTATTCATGCCGAGTTTTTTGGCAGTTTCGTTCATTTTTGCAACAAAGGCTTCGTGGGAACCGTAGAAATAATCGGCAGCTAAACAACTGGCATCGCCGAAGGAACACATAATTATCATGTGAAGAAGGTCGGTGTGAGAAAACTTCTCTCCCACCTTTGTATGAGAATCGGTAACACCGGTTCCCAAAATATCATTTCTTGCCTTTTCGGTCATGGTTATTTTGCCATCGGGTGAATACTTATCACTTTCTAAAATAACCAGAGCCGTCATAATGTTGGTTATTGCCGCAGGATAAATCTTTTTATTTTCGTTTTTATTGAACAAAACTTCGCCCGTATCTAAAGACACAAGCAGGCCTGCTTCGGCAGTGATTTCAAAGCCTGTGACCTCATAAGCCGACACCGAAAGGGTGGGAAAAATTATTAAAATTGCCAAAATTATAAAAAATATTCTTTTAAGCATAGAAATATCTCCGAATATGTGATATACTGTATTTGTATTTTAACATAAGTTATATAAAAATAAAAGTATAATTTTAAGTGTGGTGAAAATTACGGTTTATATTACAGGCGATATGCACGGATGTTTGGAAAGACTTTACGATAAAAATTTCCGCAAACTTAAAGCAGGTGACGTTTTAATTGTTGCAGGAGATTTCGGTTATATTTTCGATGGTTCCAAAACCGAGCGGGAAGTTATTGATTATCTTTCTACCAGAAGGTTTGTTA
>JAZSPH010000038.1:0-15276 GCA_045537355.1 Acutalibacteraceae bacterium | reverse complement strand
TTTAAAATCTTTGAAAAACTAAAGTTTTTTATCCAATTCGTTTCCCCTGCTTCAATTTCACTGTCCCTCATATATTCCTGCACATCATAAGGCAAGGCATCTTCTAAACTTTCCAAACCAAAATCTTCATTAAAATTATTGCTTAAGGTCTCCTTTGCCGAAACAGGTATGGCAGACAAAAACAAAAGCAATATAAAAATTATTAATCTTTTCATTTCACAAACCCTATGGCCGTTTCTAAAACCGACATTAAAACCGGAACCGACAAAAGAAAAATTACTGCTTTACCCACAAGTTCAGCCTTTGACGCAATAGATGTTTGTCCGGCATCCCTTGAGATATCGGCAATAAAATCGGTAATATAAGCCACACCAACTGCCTTTAATGCAATTTTGAAATACTCGGTTTTAACCCCACTGTAATTTAATTTTTCGAAAATTAATTCAATAGGTTCGGCAATACTTTTAAGGACAAATGTAATTACGATAATGGCCGTTACAACCACCACTGCAAAAGAAAACTCAGCCGACTTTTGTCTTAAAACCAACGAGAAAGCAGTCCCCAAAACGCAAATAGCCATTATTTTCCAAACTTCAACCGTCATAAACCAAACAAAGATTTAACCGTTGTGAACAAATCGGCAACTGCGTTTACAACCATTAAAAGCACTACAACCAAACCAGCCAAAGTCGTAAGCAAGGCTTGTTCTTCCCGACCTGAGCGAACAAGCACCAAATTAAGTACCGTGACAATAATGCCAATGGCAGCAATTCTAAAAATAAAATCAACATCCATATCTTTCACCTAAATTAAAAATATACAAAGAAATAATCCCCCTAAAAAACCTAAAGAACGATAAAGTTTGGAAAGCGAATTATATTCTTCTTTTGCCTCTGAAAATTGCTTTTCAAGCATTTTTTTACATAAAATCACATTGTCATATTCCCTTTTGCGATTAGAAATGCCTAAAACTGAAATCAAATTTTCCAAAATTTCTTTATCGCTGATTAAAAGTCCAAATGTATCAATTTTTCCACCTTTAAAACTCTCCTTCAAAAGAACATCCAAGTCCTTAACCGAAGATGTTATTAAGAGGGCCAGTTTATCCAAACCATTACATATTTCTAAAAGCCGTTTTTGTCTCAGTCCCAATAAATATGATTTATAAAACCCCAATGCCGTACCCGAAACCACCAAACTTAAAAGTCCCAAAACTTTAAAAAGCATTTTCTAAAATCTCCTGTGTGGTATAAACCTTTATTTCGCCCGAGAATGCCTTTGACAAGACAGCCACACGGTTTATCGCTCCCGACAATAAAAGTTCTTTTGTAACCTCTCTTGTCATTAATTCTAATACATTTCCAATATGGGCAGTGGTTATTACCGAAACTCCACCATTAAAACTTTGTTTGACCTTAATCAGTTCCTCGGCGTTTCCGATTTCATCAAAAGCCACCACCTCAGGAAACATGGTTCTAAGAGCAATTTCCATCCCTAATGCTTTGTCCTTTATGTTAAGCACATCGGTAGCTATGCCTAAATCATTGCATCCGTTTGCCGATAATTCTCCCCTTGAATCAATGACCGAAACTCGATAACTTTTACCACCAACACCATTTGAAATCAGTCTTATAAAATCTCGTAAAACGGTGGTTTTTCCGCTAGCCGGTGGCCCTGCAATAAGCCAACCTTCACCTCTGAAAGAGGGAGCGATTTTATTGGCAACCCCTTTAATTTCCCTTGCAATTCTAATATTGATACAGGTGATTTCTTCCATATCACCCTTGGCGTTTACAGTGCCAAAAACTCCTGCACGACAACCATTTTCCAGTTTCAAATAGCCGTTTTTAAGCTCTTCTTCGTGGGCAAAAGCCGAGTTTTTGCAAAGACCTCTAAAACTTTTTTCCACATTTAATTTGGTAACAAACTGAAGGTTGCCTTCAGGGAAAAGCGAAGTTTGTCCGTTTTCTTTTACAAAGACCGTTTCTCCTGCAACGGTAATTGCCAAAGGCAAACCCTTTCTAAGTCTTATTTCCTGAGTGTTTTTCTTTGCCGTCGCTGATAATTTATTTAATGTGCCTCTTAATTCATCATCAATACTTAAAAGTATATTTTCAAATTGCTTTCCCAAGACCCTTCTCCTTTGTATTAGTTTGTTTAATACTATGAGACGGTTGTCCTAAATAGAACAAAAAAAGCATCCGCAAAACTGCGAATGCTTTTAAAATTTAATAAATCTATTATTTCTCGATTTCGGATATCATATCCACTCTTCTTTGATGGCGACCGCCCTCGAACTCGGTGTCAACGAACAAATCAGCAAGTTCTAATGCCGTACCAACACCAATTACTCGACCACCTAAACAAAGGATGTTTGAGTTATTGTGAAGTCTTGTGTATTTAGCGGAAAAATGCTCGCTTACAGCAGCAGCTCTAATGCCCTTAACCTTGTTTGCTGCGAGACTCATTCCAATACCCGTTCCACAAACCAAAATTCCAAGTTCGTTTTCTTTGGAAGCAACGCTGTTTGCCACCTTTAAAGCAATTTCAGGATAATCAACCGAAACCTGCTCGTAAATACCGAAATCTTGAACCTCAAACCCTCTTTCCTTTAAATGTTCGGCGATGGCGTTCTTATGTTCCAAACCACCGTGGTCACAACCGATTGCTATTTTCATTTTTGCTCCTCTTTTCTTTTAAGTTCTCTCTCTGCTTGTGGCAGTCTTAAATATTTTGGTAAAAGTTTTGCAGGAGTGGTTACATTTTCATTTTCCATTTCTTTCTCGGCCACCACCGAAACACCCACTGCATTTTGGAAACGGCGATGTTCGCTGGCCAGATAAACATTTTTAATACCCGTAAGATGGGAATAAAAAATCTCGGCCCCATCTCCTACTATGTAAATCGGCAATCTCTTTTTAGAAAGTTTTTTAATCTCTGCTTTCAAATCATCAATCGCCATTGCTCTATCTTCGCAAATACGAGTAATTTCACCCTTCTTGCAACCGAAAAGCCCATTATATACCTGATTGCATCTTGCATCCATAACGGCGCAAACAATACAATTTGTATCGGAATAATTTTGAGCCATAGCTTCTAATGTGGAAACCTCAACACAAGGAAGATTTCTAGCCTGAGCCATACCCTTAATTGCGCTAATACCAATTCGAACACCGGTAAAAGAACCGGGACCGTTGCTAACAGCAAAAGCATCAATTTCTTTAATATCAATCAAAGAAGATTTTAAAACCGACTCAACCATTGGCATCAAAGTTTGAGAATGGGTTAGTTTAACATTTGAAAATGCCGAAGCCAAAATCTTACCATTTTCGCTAATCGCTACCGAACAAGGGGTTGCCGAACATTCAACACTAAGCAGTTTCATATTTACTCCCCTTTTCTGTAAATAGTAATTTCTCTTTTTTCGTCTTCCAAAGCTTTGATTTCAACGAAAACAGTATTTTCGGGCAAGGCGTTTTCAATATTCTCGCTCCACTCGACAGCAACGATACCATTTTCCTCAATATACTCAAAAAAGCCACTGGAATACAAATCTTCCCAACTTTCAATTCGGTACATATCAAAATGGTAAAGGTTAAGCCTTCCGCCTAAATATTCATTTATTAAAGCAAAAGTGGGAGAGGTAACATCACCGTCAAAGCCTAAACCCTTGGCCAAACCTCTCGTAAAACAGGTTTTGCCCATGCCAAGACCACCGATAAAAGCGACCACTTCGCCACCTTTTAAACTGTCAGCAAACAATGCACCGATCTTTTCGGTTTCCTCACGGGAATTTGAAATGTATTTTTTCATAAAACACTCACTTATCAAGGTTTTTAATACTAAAAGATTATACCATATTGTAGATTTAAAATCAACCAAGTAATTTTTTAAACTTTAATAGCAAAAATACTTACTTTCTTGACAAATTATGTAATTAATGATAAAATTATGTCGAAAAATGTAAAAAAATCCTTCACTAAAAGGGAAGGATTTTGGAGCTGAAGATGGGACTCGAACCCACGATCTGCTGATTACGAATCAGCTGCTCTGCCAACTGAGCCACTTCAGCATCTAACACCGTTAAATTATATCAACTTTAATCTATTTAGTCAAGAAAAATAATAGAAACGAGGAGTCTTAATGAGTACCCTTAACGACCGAATTGCAAAATATCGCAAGTTGGCAAATTTGACCCAAACCGATATGGCAGAAAAATTGGATATTAAGTGCAGCACCTATTCCCAAATGGAAAGAAAAGGCATTATCAGTGCCGACCGTCTTTTCGAAATGGCTAAGATTTTCGGTGTTTCACCCTGCTATTTATTTAATGAAACCGAGCCTTGTCGTGAAGCGGCCAAGACATCTATCGTGCCTCAAACCGAGACTATGCCTTCAGTTTTGAATCAACCCGAAGTCCCAGTGATTAAAAGGGATGTTTTCGTTGTTACCAAAAAGGAAGAAAACCTCATTAAAATACTTCGTAAACTTTCAAAAGATGATTACAATGCAACAATGAAATTTATTGAAGAAATGAACAGGAAACAAAAAAAGTAAATGCAACTGACTATTAAAAACGGCTCTCTCGATTTATCGGGGGAGCAAATATTATCCCTAATTAACTTTGAAATTACCGATAATTCGAGAATTGCCCTTGTTGGCCGAAACGGTTGCGGTAAAACTTCATTGTTAAAAATAATAAGCGGTGAATACTCCATAACCAATGGCAATTTAACCCTTTCGGGCAAACCCAAAATCGGCACCCTCTCCCAAATGACATTTAAGGATGAAAATGTCACTTTGGTTGAGGAAATTCGCAGTGCTTATGAGGAGATTTTGTCCCTTAAAGAAAGGCTAAACAAGGCTCAAGAGAATATGGAGTCTTGTGGTGATACCCAAAGCATTAAATTATACACCGATTTGTTGGACACCTTTACAAATATGGGTGGATTTTATTTTGAAAAAGAATATGAAGCCGCAATTAAAAAATTCGGTTTCACTGCCGAAGAAAGACTCAAGAAGGTTTCGGATTTTTCGGGTGGACAACGCACCAAAATCGCCTTTTTAAAACTGCTTCTTTCAAAGCCTGATATCCTTCTTTTGGACGAGCCCACCAACCACCTTGATATTGAGGCAATCGCTTGGATTGAAGAATATTTAAAGAACTATAAAAAGGCTTTTGTTGTGGTTTCCCACGACCGTATGTTTTTGGATAATGTTGCCAATATCACCTACGAAATTGAATACGGCAAAACCGAAAAATATATTGGTAATTACTCGGAGTTCACCCTTCAAAAGAAGATTAAAAAAGAACAACAACAAAAAGAATATAACGCCCAACAAAAAGAAATTGCACAACTTGAGGGGGTTATTGAACGATTTAGGTATAAAGCCACCAAGGCGGCAATGGCTCAATCTAAAATTAAGCAGTTGGAAAAAATTGAGCGAATTGAAGCTCCTGACCGTGATGACAACCGTACTTTCCACACCTCTTTCACCCCTGATGATTTAGGCGTTAAGGATGTTTTTAGCGCCGAAAATCTTGAAATTGGTTACACCTCTACCCTTTCCACCCTTTCTTTGGATGTTAAGAGGGGTGATAGAATTGGTATTATTGGTGGTAACGGACTCGGAAAATCCACCTTTATTAAAACAATTGTGGGTAAAATTCCACCAATTTCAGGTAGTTACACCTTTGGTTCAAGAATTAAAATCGGTTATTTTGACCAGCAAATGGCTGAATATAAAAGCAACGATACCCTGCTTGAAGATTTCGGTAAAGCCTATCCCCTACTTACCGATTTTGAAGCAAGAAGTGCTTTAGGTGCCTTTATGTTTAGTGGTGAAGATGTTTTTAAAACTGTAAGTATGTTATCGGGTGGTGAGCGTGTTCGCCTTGCCCTTTGCAAATTGTTTTTGCAAAGACCCAATTTGCTTATACTCGACGAGCCTACCAACCACTTGGATATTGTGGGCAAAGAAACCTTAGAAGATATTTTAGACGGGTTTGAGGGAACTATTATTTTTGTTTCCCATGACCGATATTTTATCAAAAAAATTGCCGATAAAATTTTGTTATTCGAAAAAGATAATGTTTCACTCTTTGATTTTGGATATGAACAGTATCTTGAGAGTTTGCAAAACAAACCCGAGATAGAATCATCTAAAGAAATTGAAGCAAAACCCAAGCGCAAGTTTACAACACCCCTTAAAGAGCGTTCCAAAAAAGAACGAGCCGTTAAAAAAACGGAGGGCAAAATTGCCCTTTTGGAAGAACAAATTGAGCAAATTAACAATGCCCTCCAGTTAGAGGAAAACATTTCCGATTACCAAAAACTCACCGAACTTCAAACAGAACTCGAAAATCTAAACTCAGAACTTGAAGTTGCAATGGATGAGTGGGAAACCCTTACAAATGAATTGGAAGAACTTATTTCCTTGACTTAAACAAGTCAAAATGTTAAAATACATTTACAAAACATAAGGTCTACGGTAGCTTGAAATCCAAGCTTTAAACTGGAATAGAGGTGCAATTCCTCTGCGAACTCGTCGCCGTAATTATATGAGGTTTTTCATTATGTCACTGCCATTTGGTGGGAAGGCGAAAACCGGAAGCCTATTACCCCAAGGCTTGCATATATAAGTCGGAATACTCGCCTTAGACTGTCAGTACAAGGATGTCACGAGTAATTGACAGTGTACAAAAAAACGCAACGCTTACCGTATTGTGGGCGCTGTGGCTATTTTACATTTTCTCCTTTGTATTGGCCTATGTTTTAGTACAATACAAAGGAGTTTTTTTATGAAAAACAAGAAGTTAATTTTAGGAATGGTCGCAGGTTTAGTAATACTTATTGCCGGTTTTTCAGCATTATTTATTTTAAACCAACCAGAAGCCAAAGAAGGCTCAAAGGAGATTGGCGTTACGGTTGTTTTTGCCGACAAATCGGAAAAACAATATAAATTCAAAACCGATGCCGAATATTTAGCCGATGCCCTTCTCGAGGAAAAAATCATTGAGGAAAAATCTACCGATGGAATGTACACCGTAATAGCCGGTGAACGCGCCGACTACACATTAGACGGTTCCTGGTGGTGCCTTACCGTAAATGGTGAAATGGCAAATGTGGGCATTAACGACCAACCCTTACTTGACGGAGAAAACTATGAAATCACAAACACGCCGAGCTAAATTATTTGAGGTTCTCCTTTTAACACTTTTAGGTGTTTTAATGTATGTAACCCAAGTAATTTTAGCTCCCCTGCCAAACATAGAAACCGTTTCTCTTTTAATTATAATTGCAACATGCGTCTTTGGGGTAAAGGCGCTTTGCTCGGTTTATATTTTTGTTATTTGCGAACTATTCACTTACGGTTTTCATATTTGGTCTATTAATTATCTTTATGTTTGGACCATATTGTGCCTTGCAGTTTTACTTACAAGAAAGGTTGAAAACCCCCTGTTTTTCGCCCTTTTATCGGCAATATTTGGGCTTCTTTTCGGCACTATTTGCTCTATTCCCTACTTTTTTACTGGTGGAATTGCCGCCGGAATTGGCTATATAATCCAAGGTTTTGTCTATGATTTATTGCACTGTGCAGGCAATTTTTTCATTGCATTTTTGCTCTTTTCACCGCTAAAATCAGTATTGGAAAAAACTGTAAAAAAGTACCTATAAACCGACCTGATTTTTAAACATCTTGTTGCAAGTCTGATACATTTTTTTGGTGATTTTATATACTTGACTTTTTCGGTGTATTAATGTATTATAGTATATATAATTGTCATTTGGCACTAATCGAGGTAAAAATGGGAGAAAAAATTGTAGAAAATTACGAAAATTTAACCGATGAAGCAATTATTTCTCTTATTTGTGGTGGCGACTTTGAACCATTAGGCATTTTAATTAAACGCCTTTATCCCACCATCCTTTTTTACATAAACAATTTGTGTCCCGACGAACTCAAGGAAGATGCTATTCAAGAAGCCACCCTTGCAGTGTACAGCGCAATAAAAAGTTTTGACCCTGAAAAATCTAACTTTTCCACCTTTGCAGGTGTATGTATAAAACATTCGGTTCTATCCTTCTTAAAACTTCAAAACCGAAAGAAAAATATTCCTTCCGAACTTATAACCCCTCTTGAAGAGGTTGATATTGCCGACGGCAACAGTCCGGAAAAAATATTTTTCGATAAAAACGATTATAAACTCCTCAAAGAAAACATTAAGTTAGAACTCTCCCCCTTGGAATACAAAGTGTTGGAACTTTATATTTCAGGTTATCGATATTCCGTTATTGCGGACAGGCTTTCTTTAAGCGAGAAGTCTGTTAATAACGCAATGACTCGAATACGAAAAAAGCTTAAACAGTAATAAGCGGCGTCGCCGTTTATATAAAAGGGTCAAAGACCTAAAAAAACCAAGTGAGGTAAACCATATGTTTGAAGACAAAACCCTAGTTTGCAAAGAATGCGGAGAAGAATTCGTTTTCACTGCAAGAGAGCAAGAATTCTATGAGTCCAAAGGCTTTGTAAACGAACCGCAGCGCTGCAAGCCCTGCCGTGACAAGCGCAAGAATGCCACCAGAGCTCCCAGAGAAATGCACGAAGCCACCTGTGCTGCTTGCGGTGGTGTAGCAACTGTTCCTTTTATCCCCCGTGATGACCGTCCTGTTTATTGCAGTGAGTGTTTTGCAAAAATGCGTGAGCAAGAAAACGCCGGCGAAGACGCTGAATAATATGTTTTCTAACCGTCCATTACGGACGGTTTTTTTGCTTTTTTATGTAAAATATTCATATTTTTGTAATAAATATGTTTTATAATCTTTAATATCTTATTTTAAACCCTCAAAAAATGGAGGCAACCTATGCAATACAAGATTTTAATTGTTGATGATGATGAGAACATATGCGAACTTTTAAACCTTTACTTAAAGAAGGATGGTTTTGATACCGTTCTTGCCTACAATGGTATGCAGGCTGTTGAATACTCGGAAAAATTCAACCCCGATCTTATTCTTCTCGATATAATGTTGCCTCAACTTGATGGTTGGCAGGTATGCAGGGAAATACGCAAAAAATCCGATGTGCCCATAATTATGCTAACTGCAAAGGGTGAAACATTTGATAAGATTTTAGGCTTGGAACTAGGCGCTGACGACTATATAACCAAACCTTTCGATACAAAGGAAGTCATTGCAAGAATTAAAGCCGTTCTTCGCCGAACAAACGATAAAGAAAATCAACAAGACATCAAAGAAGTTCGTTTTGACAAGCTCATAATAAATCTCACAAATTACGAACTTACAGTAGGTGGAGAAAGAATAGATACACCCCCAAAGGAATTAGAACTTTTATATCACCTTGCAAGTAATCCAAACAGAGTTTACACCCGTGACCAGTTACTTGATGAAGTGTGGGGATTTGATTACTATGGTGATTCCAGAACGGTTGATGTTCATGTCAAGAGACTTCGCGAAAAACTTGAAGACGTGTCACAAGAGTGGTCCTTAAAAACCGTATGGGGTGTAGGATATAAATTCGAGGTTAAATAATGAAGCTAAAGCTTTTTAACAAATACTTTTTTACAACGTCAGTCATAATCATTTTTTCTCTTGCGATTATGATGATTATTCTCTCTTTTCTTCTTAACAACTATATTACCGTGTCCAAGCAAAACACTTTATCCATTGCCTGTGAAGAAATCGGAGAATATGTTACGGCAAACAAGGAAAACTTATCTTCCTTTAATAACGATGAGTTTTACGCCATTTTAAATTCGGCATCTAACATCGCCGAGTCCGACCTGTTTATCACCGATACCAATGGCAAGGTTTTAATTTGCGGTTGTGAAGAATGGAAAGATAACGGCCGTTGCATACATTCGGCAGTTCCCCTGTCCCAAAAAGAAATAAGCAACGGTTTAAATAATAAGGATAAACTTTTTTTAAGTCCTCTTTCAATTTATGAAAAACCCCATTACATTTATCTGAAAGCCTTAGAAAGCGATACAGACGGTCATTATGCAACGGTTATTTCCGCTGCACCCGTTTCTTTGATAACCGATTTGCTTTGGTCGGTTACGAAACTGTTTTTAGCCTCGGCTTTTCTCCCCTTGCTTTTAATGTTTATTTGTATTTACATTATTACCTATCGCTTGACAAAACCTTTGAAGCTTATGTCTCAGGCATCAAGGGCAATGGCGAAGGGCGATTTTTCAAAACGCATCCCTGTTACCAGCGATGATGAAATTGGTGAACTTTCCTTATCCTTTAATATGCTCACCAATTCACTTTCCCAATTAGAGGGTATGAGAAAAAGTTTTGTGGCCAATGTTTCCCACGAACTCAGGACCCCAATGACCACAATTTCGGGCTTTATTGATGGCATTTTGGACGGCACTATTGAACCCGAAAAACAAGAATATTATCTCAAAATTGTGTCCAGTGAAATCAAAAGACTTTCAAGAATTGTGGAATCAATGCTAAATTTATCAAAAATTGAGTCAAAAGAGTTCAATTTAAGGGCAGAATTATTTGACTTTCGCGAATTATTGTGTAAAATAGTAATTAGTCAGGAACATAATATTGAAGCCAAATATCTTAATATTATCGGTCTTGATTCCCTGCCCGATATTTCGGTAACTGCTGACCGAGATCTCATTCATCAAGTTTTGTATAATTTGGTGGATAATGCAATTAAATTTAACCGTGAAAAAGGTGAAATTTCATTTAGTCTTTTAAATGAAAATAAAAACCTTGTTTTCATTATAAAAAACAGTGGCGATGGTATTCCCGAAAAAGACCTTCCCTTTGTCTTTGAACGTTTTTACAAGGTGGATAAATCTCGTTCTGCCTTAAAAAACAGTACAGGACTTGGTCTTTATATTGCCAAAGCCATCATATCGGCACACAGTGGCACAATTTCGGTTGCCAGCCGTCAAGGTGAATACACTGCCTTTAAAATAACTTTACCAATACTTTAAGGAGAATATAATGGACGATATTTTCAATGCCCCCGAAAACATCGAGGAAACTGAAACAAACGAACCTCAAACAGAGAATAACGAAACTGCTGATGTTCATTTTCAGGTTGAAGAGGATGTATCCGAAACAAACGAACCTCAAATAGAAAAAGAAGAAACAATTTATAATCCCGTTAACATAGACCCTGTAATTCCTATCAACGATTATAAACCTATGGATAAAGGCCTTAAGATTTTTGCCCTTGTCTTAGCTTTCATAATACTTTTAACCGGCGCATGCCTTGCAGGATTTCTTGCAGGTCAAAATGGTGTTACTGTAAAATCACCGGTTAAAATCGAACTTGAAGCCACCCCTGAAGACAGTAAAGAACTTTCTGCCGCTAAGGTTTATGAAGATGTTAACCCTTCAATTGTCGGCATTACAGTTTACAATACTGCAGGTAAAGTTGCTCAAGCAAGTGGCATCGTTTATTCGAAAGACGGATACATTGTCACAAATGACCACATTTATTCCGATATTGCTAATCCAAAGTTTACAATTCATACCCACGATGGCAAAGAATATGAAGCCAAATATATAGCAGGTGATTTAATAAGCGATTTGGCAGTTTTAAAATTGACAAGTGGCAATTTAAAACCTGCAACCTTTGGTAATTCCGATGAATTATATGTCGGTCAAAAGGTTGTTGCTATCGGGCGACCCAATGATGCTACCGATTTAAGCAGTCTTACAAGTGGTATCATTTCAGCCACAAGTCGTCGTGTTAGCAATTCTTCCAATTACTCTTCCCGATTAATTCAAACCGATGCTCCCATCAACCCGGGTTCCTCCGGCGGAGCACTTATCAACATGTACGGTCAAGTAATTGGCGTTACTGTTTCCAAACTCGCAAGTGTTGAGCACGAAGGAATTGGTTACGCTATTCCCACTACCGTTATGAAGCGTATTGCGGATGAACTTATATCAAAAGGCAATATTGTTACCCGTGCCAAATTAGGTATAACCTATACCTTTGTTAACTCGGTTACAGCTGAAATTAATAATCTTGATTATACAGGTCTTTTAATACAATCCGTTTCAAGTGACAGTGACCTTTACAATAAAATCAACAAAGGCGATACTATAATCGCAATCAACGGCAAAGAAATCTCTTCCGATGATATGGTTTTAGATATTATTGAAAACTGCCGTGCAGGAGATAAAATTAATATTACTTTTGTAACTGAAGATGGTTTAGAAAAAGATATGGATGTTAAACTTGGTGCCAATATCGGCCAATCAAGTTACACTACACAAGATTCACCATCAACCAACAATTCTATGCCTTCACAAGGTGGCATATTTGATTTCCCGGAAGGTGAATAAATGAATTTTGAAAATATTGCTAAAAACCTTTCAAAACGTGGGTTTAAGGTTTCTACCTTTGAAACAAACGAAGAGGCTTGTAATTATTTAAATCGCGAAATAGATAACACTTCAGTCGGATTTGGTGGGTCCATGACCCTTAAAGAATTAGAGTTATTTGATTCCCTGTCAACCCATAATACGGTTTGGTGGCACGGAAAAGGAATTCAACTTAAAGAATACAGTGGCGAAACCGTTATTAAAAATGCAATGACTACCGATGTTTATATTTCTTCTGTTAACGGACTAAGCGAAGGAGGACAAATTGTTAATATTGATGGTAGATGCAATAGAATAGCTTCCACCCTTTACGGACATAAAAAAGTGTATTTTGTAATAGGAAAAAATAAAATTGCGC
This sequence comes from Acutalibacteraceae bacterium, assembly GCA_045537355.1. GTDB lineage: Bacteria > Bacillota > Clostridia > Oscillospirales > Acutalibacteraceae > UBA737. The sequence continues at coordinate 2,529 of JAZSPH010000038.1, read as the reverse complement.
CTACTCTTGAAAAAGCAATGTGGCGTGCAAGAAATATTGCGGCTCCTAAAAATGCACAACGTTTAGGACTTGACACCCCTTGTGCCGTCCGTGCCGACAAATGCTATGACTGCTCAAGTCCATCAAGGATTTGTCGTGGTTTCTTGGTATTAGAAGGCCCTCCTAACGGAGCAGATGTCGAAATTATTTTAATTAATAATAACCTCGGTTATTAATTTTCTAAAGGAGAGAGAAATATGGAAAAAATACTTGTATTATTCACATTTATTGGTGCAGCTGCGGCTTTACTTTTCGCATTGTTCACTGCTTTGCGACTTTTAAAGTTTTCCGAAGGCACCGATCAAATGAAAAAAATCTCTGCGTCTATTCGCCAAGGTGCAAACGCATATTTAAAAAGACAATATAAAATTGTTGGCATCTTTTTTGCGATTATGTTTGTAATCTTAGGTGGCATGGCTATCGGAGGTTTGCTCACTCCATTTGTTCCTTTTGCATTTGTAACTGGTGGTTTCTTCTCGGCACTTTCAGGATTTGTTGGTATGAAGATAGCAACTGCTTCTAATGCAAGAACTGCCAACGCTTGTCGCGAAGGATTAAATAAAGGTTTGCGTGTTGCCTTCTCGGCAGGTTCTGTTATGGGCTTCACCGTTGTTGGTCTCGGACTTTTAGATATTTCAATTTGGTTCTTCCTTTTAAATAATGTATTCCACCTAACACCGGAAGAAATTGCCAGTGCTATGATTACCTTTGGTATGGGTGCTTCTTCAATGGCTTTATTCGCTCGTGTTGGTGGTGGTATCTTCACAAAGGCCGCCGATGTTGGCGCTGACCTTGTTGGTAAGGTTGAAGCAGGAATTCCCGAAGATGACCCTCGTAACCCTGCTGTTATTGCTGACAACGTTGGTGATAATGTTGGTGACGTTGCAGGTATGGGCGCTGACCTTTACGAATCTTATGTTGGCTCCATTCTTTCGGCTTCTGCCTTAGGTGTTGCTGCTGTTGCTAAAAATGATGCTATTAACACCATCAGCGCTATGGCTGTTCCCCTTTTATTGGCAACCGTAGGTGTAATTTGCTCTATTATTGGTACTTTCTTTGTTCGAACAAAGGAAAATGCAACCCAAAAGAACCTACTTAAATCTTTAAGCAGAGGTACTACTTTCAGTGCAATTGTTATTGCTATCCTTTCCTTCCCCATCGTTTACTTCTGCCTTGATAAAACAAATTCTATCGGAATTTACTTTGCTATCTTAGCCGGTTTGATTTCAGGTGTTTTAATCGGTCAGGCCACCGAATACTTCACTTCTGACTCTTATAAACCTATCAAACACCTTGCAAGTAAATCAGAAACCGGTTCGGCTACCATTATTATCGGTGGTTTAGGTCTTGGTATGCTTTCCACCGTATTACCCATTATTGTTATTGCAATTTGTATCTTAATTTCTTACTTTGCTGCAGGTGGCGCTTCTAACCCCAACTTAGGTCTTTACGGTATCGCTCTTGCTGCTGTTGGTATGCTTTCTACATTAGGTATTACATTGGCTACTGATGCTTATGGCCCTGTTGCCGACAATGCCGGTGGTATTGCTGAAATGGCAGGTTTGGAGCCTGAAGTTAGAGAACGTACCGATGCCCTTGATGCTTTAGGTAACACTACTGCTGCAACCGGTAAAGGTTTTGCTATCGGTTCTGCTGCTCTTACTGCATTAGCACTTATGGCTTCTTATATTAATAAAGTCGGTGAAGTTGCCGCTTCGCACGGAAAAACCATTGACCTTTCATTTGATATTACCAATCCTACCGTTTTGGTTGGTATTTTCATTGGTGCTTGTCTCCCCTTCGTGTTTGCTGCGCTTACTATGGAATCGGTTGGTAAGGCTGCTCAATCCATTGTTGTTGAGGTTCGCCGTCAGTTTAGAGAGATTACCGGCCTTATGGAAGGTAAAGCTGATGCTGATTACACTTCTTGTGTTGACCTTTGCACAAAGGCAAGTCTTAAAGAAATGGTATTACCCACCATTGTTGCAATTATAACTCCCGTTATCACCGGTTTGATTTTAGGTTATCACGGTGTTGTTGGTATGCTTGCAGGCGCTACTGCTTCCGGTTTCTTACTTGCAATATTTATGTCCAACTCCGGTGGTGCTTGGGATAACGCTAAAAAGTATATTGAAGGTGGTGTTCTAAACGGTAAAGGTTCCAACAACCATAAAGCTGCTGTTGTTGGTGATACTGTTGGCGACCCCTTCAAAGACACTTCGGGTCCTGCAATCAACATTCTTATCAAACTCTTATCAATGGTATCCATTGTGTTTGCTGCGATTGTTGTAAGATTTTCAATACTTTAAAGTTTAAAAAATTAAAAGCCGTACTTTTAAAGTACGGCTTTTTTTAATCTTTGGATTTATAATACAACATACAATGGCAATAACCTTCAAAATTTTCGTCCTTTATCTGGTCACGAAATTCCTTGCACATACATTTGTTTTCCTCAGTACGTTCAAGTCTGCAGGGGCAGTAACCGCCTGT
>JAZSPH010000005.1:0-3282 GCA_045537355.1 Acutalibacteraceae bacterium | reverse complement strand
TTCGAAGTACTATATATCCCATTTATTCAAGGATTATGTGGGTGTTTCACCGTATGATTATTTAATAATGCGAAGGTTATATAATTGCAACAATTTAATTCGTGCTAATTACACAGTCAAAGAGGCTTGTTTTAAGGTTGGATTTAATAATTACTCTAATTTCTACAGGCTTTATAAAAAACATTTTAAAATTACACCTTTAGAATTTAAAGAACAATTAAAAACTGAATAGTTAAATTGTTTATCTTATTTACATTAATTTTTGGGTAAGATATAATGTTATAAAATTATTATATTTTTGAGGTATTATGTATGTGTGAGTGGATTATTAAGAAAAATCGATTTGATACAGAGGACATTGAAAAACACGGCAGTAAATTCCTTTTAGGAAACGGCTTTATGGGTTATAGAGGTACTATGGAAGAATATGGTGCCGACCAATTAGTTGCTGTGAATCTTGCCGGTTTTTTTGATTTGGCCGAAGACAGCAACTGGCGTGAATCGGTAAATGCTCCAAACCCTTTATATACCGTAGTTTCAGTTAACGGTGTTGAACTTAACTTATCATCACTAACTCCTGTTTCTCACAATCAATCACTTGATATTAGAAATGGAATACATACAAGAAACACTGTCTTTTTAGTTAATGGTGTAAATGTTACTATTAAGGCTGAACGTTTTGTTAGTATGGTTCGTGACAACATTATTGCACTTAAATATTCGGTTGTTGCTGATAAGGATATTTCCGTTAACATAAAAACCGGTATTGATAAAAACGTTTGGAATATATCGGGTAATCATTTAAATTATTTGAGTGAAACCGAGACTGATAATGTTTTCAAACTTTGTTCCGAAACAGTGCAACTAAAAAACAAACTTGAAGTTTACGAAACTGTTATTGGATTAGATGACTTCAATAACGCTGATTTATTACATATTGATACCATTGATTTAAAAGCAAATGAAGAGTTTGAGTTTGTTAAGTTCGGTGGCATTTATCATACCGATACCCTTGAAAATTCCAAAGAAAATTTCCTTAGTGCCGTAAATGTTGGCTATGAAGATTTAAAGGCTGAACATATTAAGGCTTGGGACAAGGTTTGGGAGAATAGTGATGTTGTAATTGAGGGGGATGCTGATGCACAATTAGCACTTCGTTACAGTCTTTATCACTTATGCAGTATTGCACCACATAATACCGACAGATGTGGAATTCCTGCTCGTGGTCTTTCGGGTCAGGTTTATAAGGGTGCAGCATTCTGGGATACCGAAATGTTTATGCTTCCATTTTTCCAATTCACCGATAAAAAGGCAGCAAGAAACCTTCTAAGGTATCGTATCAACACCTTGCCCGGTGCTCAAAGAAAAGCAAAAGAATTCGGTTTCCAAGGTGCATTTTTCGCTTGGGAAAGCCATGAAACGGGCGATGATGCTTGTACTTTGTTTAATGTTACCGATATTTTCACAAATCGTCCTCAAAGAACCTATTTTAAGGACAAGCAAATTCACGTTTCGGCCGATATTGTCTTTGCAATGTGGGATTATTGCCGCACAACAGGTGATTATGAGTTACTTGTTGACGGTGGTTTAAATCTTATGTACGAAGCATTAAGATTTTTATATACTTACGCTGTTTTCAAACCCCATAAGAATCGTTATGAGATTTTGGATGTTGTTGGTCCCGATGAATATCACGAAAGAGTAAATAACAATGCATTTACAAATGTTATGGTTAAATCGGCTGCTGATATTTTTGTTCGAGCCATCGACAAGGTTAAAGAAATTAATCCCGATTATTTAGCAAACTTCAAAAAGGACCTTGACTGGGCATACGACTTCTCCGAGAAATTATATGTTCCTCAACCAAACGAAAAGGGAATTATTGAACAGTTTGATGGCTACTTCACTCTTGAGGATGTTACCCCCGAAGTTCTTAGAACTCGTGAGTTGATTAAGAATGAATACTGGGGTGGCCATGGATTAGCATCTAACACAATGGTTTTAAAACAGGCCGATGTTATAATGATGCTTAATGTGTTTAGAAATGCCTACAGTACAGAAATTAAGAAACTTAACTGGGATTTCTACGAGCCTTATACCGAGCATGGTTCAAGTCTTTCGGCATGTGCTTACGCGATTGTTGCAGCCGAAATTGGTTACACCGACTGGGCGTATAAGTATTTTATGAAAACTGCAAGTGTTGATTTGACAGGCGATACTAAGCAGTTCTTAGGTTCACTATATATTGGTGGTACTCATCCTGCTGCTAATGGTGGCGCATGGAACACAGCAATATTTGGTTTTGCCGGTGTTAGTTTCACTGATGATACCTTGGACATTTCACCAAGAATGCCACAAAATTGGCAAAGTTTGTCCTTTAGTCTTAATTGGAAAGGCGAAAGATTAAACATTAAAATCAAAGGTAATGACGTTACCGTTGATGGCATCGTTAATTCAAAAGTAACTGTTTACGGAAAGGAATATTAATATGAGTTTAAAGGCGTTAGTTTTCGATTTGGATGGTGTTTTAACCGACACTGCAAAATATCATTATCTTGCTTGGAAAAAGTTGGCTGATGAATTAGGCTACTATTTTGATGAAGATATTAATGAACTTTTAAAGGGTGTTTCACGTATTAATTCTTTTGAGATTATCTTAGAGAAAAATAATGCGACCGATAAGTTCACAGCCGAGGAAAAAGAAAATTTAGCAAATAAAAAGAACGAATATTACAAGGAAATGATTGAGCAATTAACTCCCGACGATATTTTACCCGGTATTGTTTCTTTCATTACCGATGCTCGAAACAATGGTGTTAAATGTGCAGTGGCTTCCATCAGTAAAAACGCAAGTCGTGTTCTTGAACTCTTGGAGATTTCCGACTTGTTCGATTATATTGCTGATGCTGCCCTTGTTAAAAAACCAAAGCCCGACCCCGAAATTTTCTTAACTTGCGCTAACGCTTTGGGTTTTGACCCCGCTGAGTGCATAGGTGTTGAAGATGCACAGGCAGGTATTGAATCTATTCATGCAGCCGGTATGCTTTCGGTTGGCATAAATGTAACAGTTACTTCAATAATGCCTGATATTGTTTTGAAATCTACTTCTGAGCTTGATTTTAACAAAATTAAAAATCAACTTTAATCCTATATTGAGGAGAAATTACTATGCGTATTTATGAAAACCTATTTAAGACAAGTGAAAACCGTATGCCTCCAAGAGCACATTATACTCCAAAGGGTGCCGCAAATTGCACACTTTTAAACGGAGATTGGGATTTT
>JAZSPH010000033.1:0-4303 GCA_045537355.1 Acutalibacteraceae bacterium | reverse complement strand
GCTGCAGATACGCCAAACTCCTCTTCTACTGCTTTAACGAGCTCAGAAAGCTCAAGAACGGTAAGAGTCTTTAACTCTTCAATCATAGCTGTAATTTTCTCAGATGCCATTTTAATTTCCTCCAATAAATTTTATAAATTTTGTTTTTTAGTTAATATTTTTGATAAGGATTATTCTTCCTCGCCCTTATCTACGATAGCCTGTACTGCACGAGCAAAGGCAGCAATTGGTGCTTGGAAAGCACTGCATACGGTTGCAAGAAGTACTTCCTTGGTGGGAAGTTTTGCAAGAGAATCGATTGTTGCAGCGTCTACAACCTTTCCATCTAAGAAACCGGTCTTAATTTTGAAATTCTCATTAGACTCAGCAAACTTAGAAAGAATTCTTGCAGCTGCGGTGTAATCCTCGTTAGAAAGAGCAATAGCGGTTGTACCCTCAAGGACACTGCTCATATCAGCAAGGTCAGTACCTTCAATAGCACGACCAAGGATAGTGTTCTTAACAACAAAGTAGTTAACACCATTTTCACGAAGTTCTTTACGAAGCTTTGTATCATCAGCAACGGTAATTCCCTTGTAATCAACAACAACACCGGTAACAGCAGCAGAAAGTTTTTCCTTCAACTGGGCAACCTGTTGTTGTTTTTTCTCTAAAACTAATGCGTTTGGCAATGTATTCACCTCCGAAAATGTCATATACATTAAAAAATGCCTGACCCCGAAAGTGAGGACAGGCATAAAAATACAGTGATATTTTATACGCTAACCTCGGTAGGCGCTACGCTTATGACTATTGGTCACCTACTGTCTTCGGAATGCAACACGATGATTATATACTAAAACATATCATTTGTCAAGCATTTTTTTACAATTTAATTTTAATGAAATCTTAAATCTTTCTTAATTGCTATTGTCTGGTTTTTGTATTATAATTAGAAACATAAGGGGGATTTTATGAAACATATCATAGCGTTAATCTTAGTACTTTCAATTTGCCTATTATCAGGGTGTGAGCAACCAGCAAAAAACACCGACATTAACACTACTTATCTTTCGGCTGATAAATATGAAATGATAATTAACTTTGATAATTCAAAACATACAATAAGCGGTACTGCCTATATAACAGTCACAAACAAAACCAATACCGTTCTCGATGAACTCCACATTAGAAATTACACTGCAAACATTACCGATTCAAAGTTTACAAATTTCAAGATTTCAGGAAAAGAATTAAAAGCCCTTGCAAACGAGCAAGATAAGAGTATAATTTCAGTGCCTTTAAATAAAAAATTAAAACCAAATAAAACCATAACTGTTTCTATGGACTTTAAAACAAAGATACCAAAAAGACAGGATAAATTCGGTTATGCTGTTTTTGAAGAAAAGGAAGTTTACAATTTGTCAACCTGCTTCCCTACCCTTTCGCTTTTCGATGGTAAAACTTGGTACGACCACCCATATATTGAAAGTTTTGGTGAATCAAACCTTTCACATCTTTCAAATTATATCGTTACTGTAAACACACCCAATGGATTTTCGGTGGTTGCTACAGGCGATGAAACAGTTAACAAAAACAGCACAAAAATTATAGGCGAAAATTTACGTGAATTTGCACTTGTTATTTCAAACTCATTTACAAGTTTAAGCAAGGTCGCAAACGGAACTAAAATTAATTACTATTATTTGAACTTTGAAAATAACAATGAATTCAGCAACACCATATTAGAGGCATCTTACAACTCTTTTGAGTTATTCAGCAATTATTTCGGAGACTACATTCACAGTGAATTAGATATCGTTCATACCTTTATGGAAAGTGCCATGGAATATTCGGGGTTAGTTATGTTGGGTTATCCCGATGCTTCTAAGGACGATATCAAATACCTAGATAAATCATCAAAAGAGCACGGATTTTTACCCGCCCAGCAAAGCCGTGTAGCACACGAAATAGCGCATCAATGGTTTTACTCAGCCGTTGGTAATGACCCATTTTTAGAGCCTTGGCTCGATGAGGGTTTTGCTGAGTATTGCGAAGATGTTCTTTGGCAAAACACCTTAAGGAACACCGAAGAAAAAGAAAAGTTTAATCATTTTATAAAAGATTATATAAAACAAGTTACAAAAGACAGTTATATAATCAATAAAGGTTATTTGAATTATTCTGAAGACAATAATTATTCAATGTATGTTTACGAAGGCGGAAAACTATTTTTATATGAACTAAGCGAAACTTTAGGTGAAGAAGATTTCCAACATGCTTTAAGGGAATACTACAACACCTACAAAAACAAAATATCCACAACCAAAGACTTTTTAAAGATAATCAAAAAATATGATACCGACAACAAAACAGATTCAATACTAAAGAAATATATCCAGACAGCCGAAACAACCTAAAGGGTCAAGGGTGTAACCCTTGTCGTTTAGGGGGTTAATGTTATCGGCAGAATAGGTATTGCAAATCATAAGACTTGTTTTTCACTTGGCAAAGCCACTTGTGAAAAACATTTAACATGAATTTAAAAACCGATAACATAAGGGGGAATCGAAATCCCCCTTAAAGGCGAATCTTTCTGCCATTTCTTTTCGCCTACTGGGGAAATGGCACGCCCGTCGCGGCGTGAGCGACGAAGTATAGAAAAAATTAAACTCCCTTATTTTAAGGGAGTTTTTATTATTAAAATAAATCTTTAATTTTTTCAGCAAAGGTTTTGCGCCTTTTATAATTCTTTTCGTCACAAGCTTTATCAAACTCTTTGAGTTTTTCCTTTTGCTGTTTTGACAAGTCTTTTGGCACTTCAACTATAACCTTAACATACTGGTCACCTTTGCCACTATAGTTAAGTCGTTGAATTCCCTTGCCCTTTAATTTAAACTCATCATTTGGCTGAGTGCCTTCGTGGATTGTAAATTTAACCTTTCCGTCAAGGGTGGGAACGGTTATTTCATCACCCAATGCTGCCTGAGCAAAGGTGATTGGGATTTCGCAATAAACATCATAGCCACTGCGTTCAAAAACGGGATGTGGGCGAACATTAACGTTAATTCTTAAATCACCGGAAGGTCCACCGTTTGCACCTGCATCTCCACCACCACGAACATTAATTACCTGACCGTCATCAATACCGGCAGGAATTTTTACGGTTTGTTCAACAGTATGGCGAATTCTACCCTTACCGGCACAAGTACGGCAAGGTTTATCAATAATTTTACCACTACCGTGACAGTGGTCGCAAACCCTTTGAGTTTGCATTACGCCAAAAGGAGTACGCTGTGTGGAAGCCACCTGACCACTACCGTGACAAACGGGACAAATTTTAGCTTCACTGCCCTTTTCGGCGCCTGTGCCGCCACAATCACTACAGTTTTCAATTTTGGTAACCTTAACGGTCTTTTGGCAACCCTTTGCTGCCTCTTCAAAAGAAAGATTAACCGTTGCCGCAGTGTCGTTACCTCTACGAGGCGCATTGGGGTTTCTTCGTTGGCCACCACCAAAACCTCCACCAAAGCCACCACCGAAAATGGAACCGAAAATATCGCCTAAATCGCCGAAATCTCCAAATCCACCACCGAAGCCTCCTCCACCATAAGGACCACCTGCACCAAAGTTAGGGTCCACACCGGCATGACCGAATTGGTCATAACGAGCCTTCTTTTCCTTGTCGGACAAAACCTCATAAGCCTCGTTAACCTCTTTGAAGTTTTTCTCGGCTTCAGCATCGCCCGGATGCAAATCGGGGTGATATTTTTTTGCGGCTTTTCTATATGCTTTTTTTAGTTCGTCATCGGATACTGATTTATCTACTCCTAAGACTTCATAATAATCTCTTTTATCAGCCACGAAAATTCTCCTAAGATATGTTTATGTAGGGACAGGCCTCTGGACTGTCCGTTTAATTAAGATAAAACCTAACGGACTGTCGAGGACGCCAGTCCCTACGAATTATTTATTAAAAATTATTTATTATCCTCAACGTCGGTATAATCAGCCTCGTAAACATTAGGGTCTGCCTGAGGCTCGCCTGTAGGAGCACCCTCAGCGCCCTGAGGATTAGCAGCCTTATAAATCTTCTCGCTTATAGCAAAGATTTCTTTCTGTAAATCCTCTTGCTTAGCCTTAATAGCCTCGATATCCTCGCCCTTAAGTGCTTCTTTCAAAGCTTCTTTAGCGGTTTCAATCTTAGATTTTTCTTCCTCTGTTACCTTGTCGCCAAGTTCAGAAATTGTCTTTTCTGTCTGATAAATCATTTGGTCGGCATTATTTCTAATATCAACAGCCTCACGGCGCTTTTTATCCTCAG